>JBKEBB010000254.1:0-22249 GCA_047972845.1 Bacteroidales bacterium | reverse complement strand
ATTCTTTGATTACTTTCCATTCGCTGATTTGCCCATCAAGTATTAGCTTGAGAATATACATACCCTTATTCTCACCTCTTATGTCGATTGTCACGGTTCGATCAGAAATTCGGTTTGAGGTGATTAATGCTCCGCTGATACTATATAATGCCAGCGAACTGTTTTTGAATTCTTCGTTACCTCCCTGAATTGAGATTGATATTATTCCTTTAGTCGGGTTTGGATAGATTGTTACTCTCGTTTCTTCAAAATCATTCTTCAAGGGCAGTTCTTGTAGTTTAGATTGTTCTGAGGCTCGAGTAACTACGATGGACCTATTTATTCGGTTTCCAGCAGCGTCATAAGAGAAATTAATACTACTCTGAGAATGGATACATACAGAGATAATAATAAATAGATTAAAGATGATAAGTTTAATCATACACATTAGATTTAATAAGTTGAAAATTGTTATTTAATAGCTGATATTACATTCTGAAAGCTTTAATCTTTCTTTTATTGTAAATCGTGCGCAAAAAATAGACTATATATTAGTTAATCAAAATTAATAAATAAAATCTATGTATAAATTTTTACTTTCTAGTAACTAATTAAAGCTCTATATATAATAAAATAATTAACCAGACAAGTTTTGGCCCAAACAAAACATTATACAATATAAAGAGACCATTCGGATTCTCCCGGATGGTCTCTTCAATTTATATAGGTAGAGTATTATTATTCCCAACTTAACTCGCATAGGCGTTTTTGCGCTGCACTGTATTCAATAATAATTTGATCTATGATGTTTTTTGCGGTGGGGATGTCTCGGATCATCGAACTGATCTGCCCAATTTCGAGCTCTCCTTTCGATAAATCTCCTTCAAAGATCCCTATTCTGGCTCTTCCTTGTCCTAGGATTGTTTTTATCTCTTCCGTCGTCGCACCTCTGTTTTCAGCCTCTTCGATCTCTTTGAAGAATTCGTTTTTAATCAATCGTGTGGGGCTTACCTTCTTTAGGGATAGAATGGTGTCTCCCTCGTTCAGATTGATACATAGTTTCTTAAACTCCTCGTTAGCCGAGCTCTCCTGCGATAATGCAAAGCGGGTTCCCATCTGTATTCCTTCCGCACCCAAAGCAACCGCGGCGAGCATGCCTTCTCCGGTTGCGATTCCTCCTGCCGCGATAAGAGGGATTGAGATGGCTTTTCTAACTTGAGGAATAAGTACCATAGTGGTGGTTTCTTCCCGTCCGTTATGACCTCCCGCCTCAAATCCTTCGGCAACGACCGCATCTACCCCCGCTTCTTCACACTTGATAGCGAACTTACTGCTTGCTACTACATGAGCCACCTTGCTTCCATTCTCCTGAAGCTTTTTCGTCCATATTTTCGGATTTCCCGCTGATGTAAATATGATCGGAACACCTTCCTCCATGATAATATTCATGATTGCTTCCGTATGTTTGTAGAGCAGAGGCACATTCACTCCAAACGGTTTGTCGGTTGCTTCTTTGCATTTCTGAATATGTTCACGCAAAACATCAGGGCGCATTGATCCCGCTCCTATAAGCCCTAACCCTCCGGCATTGCTTACCGCGGAAGCCAGTCGCCAACCGCTGCACCATACCATTCCACCAGAGATTATAGGATATTTTATTCCAAATAATGTTGTAATTCTATTTTCCATTTTTATCCATTTATGAAGAGCAAATTTATCCAATGATTTTGAAACTACCACCTTTCATCCCTATTTCTTCATTGAAGAGAGAGCTTTTGATCGCTAAACTCTGTGAACATCACACTGTATGAATTCAAATAATATAGTATCTTTGTGTGTTGAAATTCCCTATTTATACTTAGTTATATAGACCGATTATGACTATTTCTCCCTTTAAACGTAAGTTTCTAATTCTATTTTGGGGCACATTATTTGGCTCCATTGTGATCGTTGCTCTTCTTTTTTCCATGATTGCGAATGGAAAAATAGGGTATATGCCTCCTATCGAGGAGTTGGAAAATCCCAAGAATAAATTTGCCTCTGTGATCTATTCTTCAGACATGGAGGAATTGGGCCGATATTATCAAAGCAAAGAAAACCGTGTTTATGTTCCCTATAATGAGCTTTCGCCCAATCTTGTCAATGCGCTAATAGCCACTGAAGATGTGCGATTCACCTCTCACTCCGGTATTGATGCGATGGCCTTATTGCGTGCTATCGTTAAACGGGGATTATTGATGCAGAAGAGTGGGGGAGGTGGTAGTACGATTACGCAACAATTAGCCAAATTGCTCTACTCTCCCGAAGCTGAGAATCTGCTTGAACGTGCATTGCAAAAGCCCATTGAGTGGGTAATCGCGGTTCAATTGGAGCGTTTCTATACGAAAGAGGAGATTCTGAACATGTATCTCAATAAGTTCGATTTTCTCAATAATGCGGTTGGTATTCAGTCTGCCGCGAAAGTATATTTTGACAAGAATCCATCCGAACTTACCATTGAGGAGGCTGCCACTTTGGTAGGAATGTGCAAAAATCCGTCCTACTTTAATCCGGTTCGTTTTAATGAACGTACCCTTGGAAGAAGAAATGTGGTAATTGACCAAATGGAGAAATATGATTTTATTTCCGAGGAGCAGGCCGATACGTTGAAAGCAACGCCTCTGAAACTTAAATTTAGTCGAGTGGATCACAAAGAAGGATTGGCTCCCTATTTCCGCGAATACCTTCGTTTGGCAATGATTGCAACTAAGCCCGATCGGAAAAAATATCGGAGTTGGATGTACCAGAAGTATGTGGATGACTCAACCGCTTGGGAGAACAATCCGCTGTATGGATGGTGTAATAAAAACACCAAGGCGGATGGTACCCCCTATAATCTTTACACCGATGGGTTAAAGATCTATGCCACGATCGATTCACGTATGCAGCAATATGCCGAAGAGGCTGTACAAGAACATATTTTTGGCTTTCTTCAGCCTAAGTTTTATGCTGAAAAGAAGAACAGAAGCTATGCCCCATTCTCCAAAGATGTAAGTTCTGAGGAGGTTAAATCAATATTGAATAGGGCGATGAGAGATTCTGATCGTTACAAGCTATTGGATAAGGAGGGTCTGAGTAATTCGGAGATTGAAAAGGTATTTAATACACCGGTAGAAATGCAGGTGTTTACACTAAATGGAATCCGAGATACCATCCTTTCACCGATTGATTCGATTCGCCATTATAAATATTTCCTTCGTGCCGGGTTTATGGCCATGGATCCACATACCGGTCATGTCCGAGCATTTGTGGGTGGACCCAACTTCAGATACTTCCAGTATGATATGGTCACACAAGGTCGTCGTCAGGTGGGTTCTACTATCAAACCATTTCTTTACACGTTGGCAATGAGTGAGGGATTCAAACCCACAGACAGAACACTGAATGTAGAACAACGAGTTGTTACCGAGACAGGTCAGATTTGGTCTCCAAGAAACGTATCGACCGCTCGTATCGGCGAATCGGTGACTCTCGAATGGGGATTGGCTAACTCCAACAACTGGATATCCGCCTATTTGATGAAGAATCTTTCACCATACGCCTTTGTTCGTTTATTGCGTTCATTTGGAATGCGAGGACAGATCGATCCGGTTGTTTCGCTTGCTCTTGGTTCTTGCGAGGTATCTCTTGAAGAGATGGTTAGTGCCTACAGCTCTTTTGCTAACAGGGGTATCCGTGTGTCGCCCCTCTATGTCACTCGCATCGAAGACAACCATGGCAACGTTGTTGCCAATTTCACGCCTGAAATGAATGAGGTGTTCAATGAAGAAACAGCCGACAAGATGCTCAATATGTTGAGGGGTGTGATTGATGGCGGTACCGGTTCCCGTATTCGTTTCAGATATGGATTCAAGGGAGAGATTGGAGGAAAAACAGGAACTACACAGAATAACTCGGATGGTTGGTTTATGGGCTTTGTTCCCAACTTGGTTGCAGGTGCATGGGTAGGCGGAGAGGATCGATCCATCCACTTTGACTACACCGCCGATGGTCAAGGTGCCTCCATGTCACTACCCGTCTGGGCTATTTTTATGAAGAAGGTGTTGGCCAATCCTGAATTGGGAATAAGCGAAAGTGATCGTTTTAAGTATGGAACGACATACTCTGACATTCCCGTCAATACAGTTTTCCGTGAAGCAGAGGGCATTGATGCTATATTTGAATAGAGAGACAACTGATGGTGCCGGACGTTTTCTTTATTACACGGCGTTCCGGATGTTGATGTCGTAAATTGTGTGGGATGAAATTAATCATTGATAGTGGAGGCACATCGACCGATTGGTGTTTGGTTGATGGCAAAGAGGTTGTTGAACGATTCCAAACTTCAGGATTAAGTCCGGTTTACCAATCGGCTGAAGAGATGGAGCGGGTGTTGCTGTCTGAATCGGCCATCCATGTCCCCATCGGGAAGATCCGCTCTATTCATTTTTACGGTGCCGGGTTTTTCGACGAGCAGCAATGTATGGAATGGCGTCTTCGTTTGTCGCGTCTCTTTGGAGCTGACGAAGTGGAGGTGAGATCAGACCTTTGGGCAGCAGCCAGAGGTCTGTGTGGTAAGAATCCCGGAATAGCCTGCATTATAGGAACGGGGTCAAACTCCTGTCTGTATGATGGCACTCACATTGTACAAAACATCTCTCCCCTCGGTTTTATTCTCGGAGACGAAGGAAGTGGCGCGGTGCTGGGAAAGCGTATCCTATCCGATGCCCTCAAGAATCAGCTTCCCGAATCAGTGACAACACAAATTTTCACTTCATTGAGCCTCTCAAAGGAGGAGATAATCGACCGTGTTTATCGCCAACCTTATCCGAACCGTTTCTTGGCATCGGTTGCCCGTATTGTAGTCGATTTGCAAAACGAGCCAACCATTGAACGTATAGTAAGAGAAGAGTTCAATCGGTTCTTGGTGCGTAATGTGCTCCAATACCAAACATCCTCTCTCCCGATTCATTTCACAGGTTCGGTGGCTTTTGTGTTGCAGCGGATACTAAACGAGGAGGCCAGGCAGTTTGGTCTTCAAGTTGGCTCTATCACCCAATCTCCATTGGATGGTCTTGTGAAATATCACATCAATCAGTAATCCGTTTCTGATCCCTTCGATTCGTCTGTTCAACGTTCATTCAACGTTGGCGAAACACTCTATTCTCATCTTCAAAAAAAAGGAGCATTCCTTTTTCATAATACGTTTAGTCGTTTACTCAAATAGGAGCACTCCTTTTGATCGAAAGGTATATTCCTTTTGATCCGGGGTATTATTCAAAGGAATTTAATGGTAATTCAAACAGATTTGATCAGGTTGTTCGAGCTATCGCTTTCATCGGATCAAACTCCATTGCCAACAGATAGGCGCGATCATAATCTTCTTCATAGACTGCAATGATTGTACAATCAACTCCTCCGGGAGTGACTAAATAGGGTGCGATATAACCCATATTTTCATTGAAGATTACGCTTTCAATACCATTATCGGTGAGTATCGTCTGAAATAGAGAGACCCTCACCGGATAATCATTAAATACGGGGATTAGTTGATTTGTTTTCATAGAAAGATTCTGTTAGAGGGTTATGGATTGGGAATTGCCGGATTATTATTACATACGAATTTGATTTAACAGATGCGTCTGACCGAATGAAGTGTGTGGTCGCAGTCAGTGAGCGGATCAATGCGTACGCACCCCGAGGCATGAATGATTTTATTACGAGTCAGGAGGAGCCCTACGTGAGTGATTCGATCCTCTTGGTTTTTGAAGAATGCCAAATCACCCTCTTCATAATCTTTTTCATTTTCGATGGGTGTACACACGTTGGCTTGCTGCCAAGCGTCGCGAGGAAGAGATATTCCACATACGGAATGAACCAGTTGAATTAACCCTGAACAGTCAATTCCCATGACCGATTTCCCACCCCACAGATAGGGAGCTCCAAGCATCGAATAGGCCAACTCGGTAGGTTGGTATGATTTGTGAAACAGATGTTTATCGGAGGTGAAGAACGAATGGAGTTTAGTGTTATTCTCGATGCCCGAACTCGATTTATAGAGTCGGGCTCCCATGGGTAATTGTAACGAATAGGAAGTATGAGGAGGTCGAATTGAGGTAATCGGGTTGTTCAAAAGAGTTTTTTCAGAAGATTGAAATAGTTTGTATTCTGATGGGGTGAGTGATAAAATCATTTTTCGATCTACCCAACCACCATAATTATCAGACATGTTTCGAATCCGAATCCATTTATCCGTTTCGTCAAGGGACACAACAAGTTCACCAAACATCAATTGTGTGAGCATTTCGGAGCGTTCGGAGGCTTCTGACCGAACCGGAACGACGGGCGTATGAGCAATATACATGGTCATGTTTGTGGAGATGTTTTAGAACAACTTATCCAAATCGATATCCGAAAGCAATATTAATATTTTCTGGCCATCAGGGGTCAATGTGGGAGAAGGCGATGCCATGAGTTGATCAACCAGATGGAGTTGCTCTTCCTGCGACAGGTTTTTTCCTGAGTGTATGGCTGCGGATCGAGCAAGGGTCAGTGCTAATTGATGATAGATCTCCTCTTTGATGGAGACCGATTTGTGTCGAATAGAGTCGATCAGTTCATTAAACATTTGATGGATGTCAATTCCATTAATGTTGGCGGGAACACCGCATACGGAGAACGATCCACCTCCAAGATTATCGACTTCAAATCCCAGAGAATGTAGTTCGTCGTGAACAGACTCAAGTAGCACCATATCAGATGCCGAGAGCGTGATAATTTCAGGAAAAAGAGTTCTTTGAGATACTCCTTTATGCTGAACAAGTTGTTTTAGATATCGATCATAGAGGACACGAATATGAGCCTTACGTTGATCAATAACCCTCAATCCGGTCCGCGACGGAGCGATAAGGTAGCCCCCATACGCTACAATATTACTCGTGGGTGATGGCTCTTGAGAAGGAGCTTCGGGTAATTCGAATGCTTCAACTTCTATTGTAGTCTGAGTCTCTTCCTGTTTGTTACTGAAGGAGGAGTAGAGCTTTTCCCAGTTAAGGTCTGCCCGCTTGTAGTTACTCCCTCCACTACCACTGCTTTTGAATGGATTGTAGGAGGTATCGAATTTGGGTTGGGGAGGTTTGATCTCTTTATTCCCATCCCAAACAGGTATCTGAATGGAGTTGTCTGTTGAGAAATCAAGGGAAGGCACCTCGTTGAACTTTCCCAATGTCTCTTTGACCACAGCAGCCAGCATTTGCCAGATAGGTTGCCCGTTCTCGAAGGATATTTCGGTTTTTGTAGGATGAATGTTTACGTCAATGGAGGCAGGATCCACATCCAAATAGATGAAATAATGAGGCGAAACCCCAGTTTGCAGCAGCCCTTCGTAGGGATGAAGTACGGCTTTGTGAAAGTAGGGATGACGCATGAAACGACCATTGACGAAGAAAAACTGCTTTTGATTTGTTTTTCTGGCTCCGTCGGGTGTACTGACGTATCCGTGAATGTTTACCAACGGTGTTCGCAGTTCAATGTGGAGAAGAGATTGATTGACCGATTTTCCAAAAATAGCAGCGATACGTTGTCTGATGTTGGTTGCTTCCAGTTCGTAGAGCGATCCGTCGTTGTGGGTAAGGGTAAGGCCGATCGATGGATTTGCCAACGCGATACGTTCAAATTCGGCAACGATATGACTTAACTCTGTCTGATTTGATTTTAAGAACTTTCTTCGTGCCGGAATATTGAAGAAAAGATTTCTAACGCAGAAGAAGGTTCCTTTAGGAGTGGCAATGGGTTCTTGAGTTTCTACGGTTGATCCGTTGATTACGATTCGAGTTCCGAGATCCGAATCCTCGGGTTTTGTCCTGAGTTCGATCTGGGCAACCGCGGCGATTGAGGCCAACGCCTCTCCTCTGAAGCCCATTGTCTTGAGTGCGAAGAGATCTTCAGCTGATTGAATCTTTGAAGTGGCATGTCGTTCGAAGGCCATCCGGGCATCCGTTTCAGACATTCCTTTGCCATTGTCTATTACTTGAATAAGTGTTCGTCCGGAGTCTTTTATATGGATGGTAATATGGGATGCTCCGGCATCGATAGAGTTCTCAACCAACTCTTTGACAACCGATGCAGGACGTTGGATAACCTCTCCGGCAGCTATTTGATTGGCTACCGAATCGGGGAGTAAACGTATAATATCACTCATTCAATATGAATAGATTTAATGATAAACAAGGGTAGATGTAGTCAATCTGAATACAATAACTAAAAAGAGTATCGTCCGATAGGTTGCTACTTATCGAAAGTAGAACCAATAGAAGATAAGAATCAACACAATCAACACTACCGCCAGTTTGACATTGGTGTTAGTGCTTGATTTCTCGGGGTTGTTTTTTCTGCGTCGTACATGCGACGAAGCATTTGTGAAGGCCCCTTTCACATTTGACACATATTCTCCTTCTTCGAGCATACCCATCTCCTTTTTCTTTCTGAGAATCCGTTCTTCCAATGCCTCCTTTTCGGGATTGTGAAAGATTGGGGTTGGGTTGTATCCTCTAGGTTTGCGTACATTAAAGAAAAGTCCCATAATAGATAGCGTTTTGTTTGTTAGTGACTTTTATTGATTCAAGTTTTGCGACTCTTGGAGTGATTCTGCATAGATGCGGGCGGCAATGGCTACCAAATCAGCGCAAGGTCTCCGTTTGTAGTACTCTGTCGTTCGTTCGGAGGGAATAGGATCGTCAACAGTTCCTTCCGGAAGTTCCAACAGTTCGCGGCAGATGTAGGAGCCACACTGCTCTTTGAATTTTAAAGAAAGATCTTGCACCAACGAGTAATTGGCCATTTTTCGATCCTTATCTTCAGGGTTTAGATTGGGTAATTGCATTCCGGCCAGCATGGCCATACCTGATACGGCTCCACATATTTCACGAAGGCGTCCGACTCCTCCTCCAAATGAAGAGGAGATAGACAAGAGCGTGTTTTGATCAATCGGATAACAATCTGCAAAGGCCAATACAATTGATTGACTGCAGTTATATCCTGATTCAAAGTTCTTACGTGCCATTTCTACACGTTTTTCAATGTCAATCTTCATGATTTGTTCCCTTTTATTGTTCCCTTTTCCAGCCTAAGAATAGATGGTTTGTGGATATCTCATCCAATAATAGACTTCGGAGGAATATACTTCAAACTACAAAGTAAATATTTATTACTTTTGTGTCCAAACAATACCAAATGAAGTTTTGACTATGAACTATGTTTTTGACCTTCGAATGAAGGTGCGCGACTATGAATTGGATGTTCAGGGGGTGGTAAACAACGCCAACTACCAACATTATCTCGAGCATGCTCGCCATGAATTTCTCGAATCGGCAGGGATTACATTTATGGAGTTGACCAATCGGGGAATTGTTGCGGTGGTGGCGAAAATAGAGATGGAATTCAAACAGTCGTTGGTAAGTGGGGATCAATTCGAGTGTCGTTTGGCAGTCAAGAAAGAGGGTGTGAAGTTTATCTTTATTCAAGATATATATAGAGTCTCCGATGGTGCATTGATTCTTAAAGGTGTTGTGACTACGGTTTGTATGGAGAACGGGAGAATTATACGTACCGGATACCTCGATGAGATGATTGCTCCTTATTTGATGAAGAATTGATCGATATGTGCAATATATACAATAATAGATAGGTATGTTTCTTGGCTATATAATGGGCATACTTTTTATTGCGGTGGGGAAACTGTTCAAAGCGTTTCCTTCAATGAATAGCGTTATTACAAGAAATGAGCTGGAGAGCTATGATATAAAAAAACTCTCATTGTTCAACTGTGTAACACTTTCATTGATTGGATTTATTTTGATTATTTTGCAGTGGTGGTGGAATATTGCTGGATATTCAATAGATACATTTGTTGTTCTTTCGGTTCTGATGCCATTGATTGGGGTATTATTCCTTTTGCAGATCGGACGAAGTAAGTTCAGGAGAAAGTAAACTCCCAATTTCTAGACTGATTACTGTTTTCTAAAGATAATCCATACAATCATTGGAGCACCAAATAGTGCGCATATGGAGTTGATGGGTAATGTGAGTGCCGTCCCCGGAAGTTGTGCCAACAGATCGCAAAGAAGAAGCAAGGAAGCCCCACAAAGGATTGAAGCCGGAATAAGAATTCTGTGATCGGCGGTGCGCATAATTCCTCTTACAATGTGAGGGACAGTGATTCCGATAAAAGCGATAGGTCCGGTGAATGCGGTTGCTGTTCCGGCCAATAACGCGGTGGATATGATTATCAATCTACGGGTGTGGCGAACATTTACACCCAATCCTTTGGCATAGTTTTCGCCAAGTCAAAGTGCATACAGTCGTTGGTAAAGAAGAAGCGCGATGAGTAGCCCCATGAGAATAAGGGGAGTCATGATGGTAAGATAGTTCCATGTTACCGAACTAAGTCTTCCAAATGTCCATACGATAAAGAGTTTGATGGCATCGGGATTACTGATACTCTGTATCACACTGATGATTGCCCCAGCAACATTGCCAAGCATAATACCAATGATTAGCAAGGATACCGAATTGGTTATGTGTGTAGAAATAACAATGACGAGTAAGAGCACCAGCGATGCACCTACAATGGCTGTTATAACCTGCAGCCATCCTCCCGGAATAGATGCGATGAATGTAGAGGAGATCATGGTGATGAGAGCTACACCCAATCCTGCCCCCGCGTTTACCCCGAGAACGTCAGGACCCGCCAATGGGTTTCGAAAAAGAGTCTGCATCATTAGTCCGGCAACAGACAAGGCAGCCCCCGTGAGAATAGCCGCGATTGCTTTTGGAAGGCGATAGTTGAGAATGATTTCAGAGTGAATAACGTCCGGATTCTTCCCCATTAATGCGGTAAACACGTCGTTGATAGGAAGCATGACACTTCCCAATACAAGGTCGAGTACGAAAAAGAGGGCCAGCAGAGCTATGAGGGTGGTAAAACGCATCTGATATCGTGGGTGCTATGTTTAAATGTGATCTTTATTCAAGTTTCTTGAGATAAATCAGTTGATGATTGGGAAGTAAATCGGGATGCAATGCTCTGATAAAATCGGCCAAAAGCAGATCCGGTCGTGCTACGGCACTTTCCCAGTAATCATTTCCTCCCGACTCAGTCGTTCGGTTGTCAATACTATATACCTGTTTGTTGCGGAACGCGGCGAAAAGTCTATTCCGTTCGTTCATTTGTCCCAGCTCATCCAATGTTTTAGCCGTAGCACCAATCCAAACCTGCGCATTCCCGAATTTTACCAAGGCGGTTTCGTAGTCGATGGGAATGCTTCCTCTGGTAGAGTCTGATTGGTAGAAATAGTCGGCTCCGGCTTCCTTATATAGGTTTGCCATGAAACTATTCCCCCCCGGCATGTACCATGTTCCCCTAAAATTATCACCCGGCAGGATTGTTACCTTATCGTTGGCTTGGCTTAAGGAGCTTTTTAAGTCGATATAACGTGATTCAATGTCATCGAAGAGGGAATCTGCCAACTCTTTTTTATCATAAAGGAGTGCAATAAGTTTGATCCATTCCGCTCTTGCCAGCAGGGAGTTCTCCATCCATTCATTGTTGTAAACCACTGTTACTCCCACTTGTTGCACCCGTTTACTGTATTCGTCCACTTTATTATAGCCACTCATCATGACAGCTTCAGGCCTAAGAGAGATGAGTCGCTCGTAATTCATTTGAAAAGGATCGCCTAAGTCAGTGGCTTTTCCATCGGCAATACGTTCTAATATTTCAGGACTGTATATTCGCTTCACATCACATACCCCGATTACACTGTTCATTTCACCTATCAAACTGATAAATTCGAACTGTGTTGCCGATCCTAACGCGATTCGCTTGATAGGGATTTGAACTCTGACTCCATCCGATGGGATGTGGGTTGTACTGTCTTTTGTCAGATAATAACGGGCATACAGTTGGGAGGTTTCCCATGGGTTAATGACAGAAAGACGAATGTACGAATCAAAGTATTCAACCGTGAATCCCTTCGCATATTTTAAACTGTCGGTATAGTTGGGTGCTGCCGAAGACACCTTCTTCACCGACGATGAACAGGAAATGAGAAACAGAATACTTAGCGAGATACAGATTTTTTGAATCGTTGCTACCATTGATACTATTCTCACGTTCATTAAATGAGACCGAATAGGCTCTGTAAATAATAAATTAATACACCCGAGAGATATCCGATAAGAACCATCCATGAGAACTTCTTAAAGTACCAAGCAAACGTCATTTTTTCTAAACCCATTACCATTACTCCGGCGGCAGAACCAATTATTGTGAGACTACCTCCCGTTCCCGCGCAATAAGCCAATAGGTTCCAAAATTCACCATCAACAACGAAATTACTCAAATAAACCGGATCGGCAGAGGCTGCAATGACTTGTTGTGTCGCGATCGGATACATTCCCATTACTCCGGCAACCAGAGAACCATTGTCAACAAATGCCGAAAGGAAGCCGATAAGAACTGTTACGCCATAGGTGTTATGAATATTTTGATCCAACCAAACAGATGCGGTATGAAGTATTCCCGCCTCTTCCAATGCTGCTACAGACATAAGGATACCAAACAGAAACAGTACGGTTGACATGTCTATATGTTTGATCAGATCGTTTACTCGTTGTTTTAGGGACTCTTCCAATACATGGTTTTTTTTATAGATCAATTCTGTATATGTCCATAATACGGCTAATGCAGCCATAACGCCCATAAACGGAGGAAGTCCGGTTATACTTTTAAATATGGGAGTAAACATGAGTCCTCCCAGCCCGAGGCAAAAGATGAGAATACGTTCTTTATGTGATATTGGAACAATATATTCTCTCTCTTCTGGAGAAGGTTTGGGTGCTTCCACTTCACATTTGAGCAGTCTGGATATGATTAATGTTGGTACAATTGCCGAGATTAAAGCAGGGATGAAACTTACTTTAATGATACCGGTCGTAGTAACATTGCCATTGATCCAAAGTAATATGGTTGTGACGTCTCCGATTGGAGAAAAGGCACCTCCCGCATTGGCAGCAACCACCACAATAGCCGCGTAAAGCCACCGTTGTTCTTGATTGGTAACCAATTTTCTCAATACCATAATCATCACAATCGCGGTTGTCAAGTTGTCGAGCACGGATGACATAAAGAAGGTCATAAACATCATCATCCAAAGCAACTTACAGCTATTACGCGTATTCAACTTTCTGTTTACGAAGTTAAATCCTCCGTGTTGGTCTATCACCTCAACGATGGTCATTGCTCCCATCAAGAAAAACAGAATACTCGCTACATCTCCTAAGTGGTTTGTGAGCACAAAACCTGTAACGAAGGTTCGAATTTGTTCGTTAAGTGAAGCGGATGCAAGATCAGGTCTTTCATTCAGGAAATCCTGAAAGATGTTTGGCAACATTTGAGGAACAAAATCGGAAGCTCCAAGCACATACAGAATCCATAGAGATACACCAAGAAAGAGAGAGATTGCCGTCTTGTTGATCTGTGTTTTGAATTCAAATGCAATCAGGGTGTAGCCTAACACAAATACAAGGATCATTAGTAGTGTGATCATACTGTAGCGTATTTATTGTTTAATGTCTATGATAAGAATCAATATATGTCATCTGTTTATAATGCAGATAGGTATCTTTCCAGTCTATTAAGTCCTTCTTCGATATTCTCAATCGAGTTGGCATATGAGAATCGAACAAATCCTTCTCCGTTGCTTCCGAAATCAACGCCCGGAGTAATACCAACGTGCGCTTTTTCTAATACGTCGAATGCAAATCGGTAAGAGTCTTTTGTGAATTTTGTGGCGTCTGCCAATATATAAAAAGCTCCTAAAGGTTCGGTTTTAATAACAAATCCCATTTCACGGAGACGAGAAAGCATATATTTTCTCCGCTTGTTGTAGGTGTTGCGCATCAGTTCCACCTCTTTTCCTCCTTCATTCAATGCGACTAACGCAGCCTTTTGCGCGGTCGAAGGAGCACAAATGAACAGGTTTTGTTGTAAGATTTGCAATGAGCGAACGTACTCTTTGGGTGCAATTAAATAACCTAAGCGAAGTCCGGTCATGGCGAATCGTTTAGAAAATCCATTTACAACAAAGGCATTCTTGGTATATTCCAGAATCGAATGAGCTTTGCCTTCATAGACTAATCCGTGATATATCTCATCCGAGATGATTGGAACTCCCAGTTTTGCCAATTCCTTGAAAGTCTCTTCTTTTACAAGTGTGCCAGACGGATTCATCGGTGAGTTTACCATGATGGCTCTTGTGCGGGATGAAATAATCTTTTTTACTTGTTCGATATCGTAGTTGAATCCACTTTCCGCAGAAACTCTCACCAGTTTGGGGATGGCATGGCATGCCAGAACAAAGTTTCGATAGCACGGATAACCCGGATTTGAGAGTATTATTTCATCATCCGATGAGCAGAGTACCATCAGAGCCATCAGTATAGCCGGAGAAGAACCCGAAGTAACCACGATGCATTCCGGGTCCACTTCAACTCCATATTCCTTTTCGTACAAGCGAGCGATCGCTTGACGTAGTTCCAAATCGCCAAGTGAATGTGTGTAGTGAGTGTAACCGTTATTCAGTGCATCAATTTTTGCTTGAACAGCACTTTCCGGCATATTGAAGTCAGGTTCACCCACCTCAAGATGGATGATATTAATCCCTTGTTTTTCCATTTCAGATGCTTTTTCGAGCACCTCCATTACGATAAAAGGGGTCATTTGCTTGACCAGCGGATTGATATTGATCATACGTAAAAACTAATTAAAGAGCAAAGGTAACGAATCCCCCTCAATTGTGCATAAAAATAGTCTTATTGTTCATGACGAATGTAGCCAATGAAGATGCCCCTCTTTCTTATTTTCTTTTTTCTTGAGTGGTTTCACCGATTCAAAGGAATAAAAATAATTCCGGTTACTAAAGATATTTTGATGAATATCTCCCAGTAACCGGAATTCTGTTCTTATTAATTGGATTCTATTTAAACCAACTGTCCTTTTTATCTTTCAGACAACGTGGTTTAGAATCTAAAGTAGAGAGCCACACGAACACCATGTTTCATCGCATTGGGATGTTCTTTGTAGTTTAGTCGCCATACATAATCTACACGAATTACGTTGAGTAGATTCTCAAGTCCGACGTTCATCTCCAAATAGGGTCCTTTATCCATTGGATAGGTGATCGGTTTATCGTCTTTTGTAACCGGGAAGAGTATCGCGTCTCTATTCTTTTCCGGGTCATTTCGTTCGGTTAATCGGCCATAATAGCCTTTAATTCCCACAAGTTCTCTAAGTTTTAAGTATTTGAGGATGGGGATTCTATTCATGATTAATCCGTTGAGGTGGTATTCAAGTTGGACTTGTGCCCACTCATCATTCAGAAACTCCATCGCGTCGAGCAAGTTGTATGATTCCGGTTGGATGGTAATTGACGTATTGGCATTGGGGGTTCCCAGCATTGTAAACGGTACCGTATTCCATACCTTACCCACTTGAGCGAAACTGTTGATATATCCAAACATCGACATCCACCAACGCTTTTGGAACGAAAGTTCGGTTCGGTGATAATCATACATTCCTCCAAACGGACCTTTTACCCCCATCTTGTGTTCAAGTGCGAAAATAGGTACATCACGTTCGATAATGTATCGGTCTCTCTTCGTCTGTGCAAACTTCTCACCCGGAGCATAACGTAGGCGAAGACCAATCTCATTGAAATTGATATTTTTCAAGTTATATATGCTTCCGTTAGGATCTTTCATTCGGAAATGAAGATCTCCCGCCGGATCTTGAATTACATTCTTGGCCCATGCGCGAAGAGAGAACCCCGATCTTCTCTCGAAAATATAGGATAGCTGTGTTTTGCGGTCGTAGGTCATGTAGTTTTGAGCACGGACTTTCAGCGATACGAAGATATTATCTTTACTCGTAAACATAAAGTCAGCTCCCGGCTGACGGGTGTCGTATTCATGCATTACCGAGATCGAGTGAATAGGATATTCATCCACAAAGTATTTTCGGTCGTTGAACGAATAGGTCAGTTGTGCATTGTACTTCCATTCCTTGTCTCTGAGTCCATAAGCTGTGTAGCCACTGAGGAATAGATGAGGATGCAGGTTCGCGGTGGTCATACCTCCCGCCCGTAATCGAAAACCTTCTACCGTGTTGTAACTTACGGAGGTATTCATCGGTCCGAAGTCAAACTTACTCTTGTCGCTATCCTCATGGGTTTCTATATAACCTGAAATAAGTATCTCCGCAAACCAAATGGATGCTCCGATAACCGGAACCTCTCTGAGTTTATCAATCAACACATTGATTGCATCCTCTTTCTCCTTTAAGGGAACCTGTCTCTTTTCAGCCCAGAACTCATCCGCTCTATCCGCTACATTTCCATTGAATATTTCTCGATCCGATGATTTAGTAATTTCCGGAGGTGTTGGAGTGTTGAATTGATATTTGTCATACGTGTCTATACGTCTTACCTGAACTCCGCTTTTTGATCCGTAGAGTCCCATCTCCATTGTTACGTCGTTCCGTTTCACGTAGTACACACCTTCCGGAGTTTCGGAAAATTCTTGTTGAATTACTAAGTTATCTACGTAGTTAAGATTGATGACTTTTGGAACATTCAATCTCGCTTTTTGAACCGAATAGGTAGAGTCATTAGCAATAAACAGGTGACCTGTAAATCCATATGATTCGGGATTATATGGAGCAAAAGAGAGATGAATACACTCTCGGTCGTTTACCTGAACGGTGTCTTCAATGTAATATTTATAGAATGTTGTGGCGAGGGTTGAGGAGAGTGGACTCGGAAATCGTGTCAACAACATTTTAATATCGTTGTCAAAGATGTTTACTTCGGCAAACACGGTATTGATGAATTGTCGCATACCGTCGTCATTGATAAAATCATCAATTCCTACTGTGCGCGTTCCCTGAACAACTCTCCAAGTAGCTTCTGGATTTTTCCGGAAGTAAACATCCTCTGTCTTTTCGCGAATAGATACCGCCAAGATCGGTTTTCCGGTAACCTCAGAGGTGTCGAGATAGTCAAATATGAAAGAGATTTTCTTACCCCACCATGACTCTTTGCTCTTTTCGCTGATATTGTTGATTGAGATAACCGTCTTTTCATAGTGCTCACACTGGTAATAATCCTGACTGATCGGGCGGTGACGGTCTTTCCGCTCAATTACTTTCTCGATAAGTTCAATCGCAGGATTGTTTTTCTTGATGTATTTTTCTTTTCCTCTTCGAACTAAAACCTCATTTATTTGGATGGCTTCAGAGGTGAGTAGTACACGTAATTTGTTTACCTGACCCGGTTTTATTTTGATTTTTTTCTCGGCATATCCCAAAGAAGAGACAACTACCGTCGATTTGCTACTGTTTGAGGTGAATTCAAATTCACCCTTCATATTGGTTACAGCACCATAATTGGTTCCCTCCACCTGAACGGCCACATATGGTAGCTCTTCCGCGGTAAGCGAATCAATGACAACACCTTTAATAATTGTATTTGTCGATGATTGGGCAAACAGACAAAGGGGAGATAAGGTGATAATATAGATGATGGAGAATAAGAGAGATCTTCTCATGGAGTATATTTTCGTGAAATACAATAAGAAATGAAGCACAAAGGTATATGTTTTACAACAGACAGACAATAAATTAACTATTCATTAAGTTTCAACCGATAATCTGAGGAGGATTTATAGATTTTGTAACAAAATATCTTCTGATTTTTTCAGTACATCTTTGTTTAAACTGATCAGTGTATTCCATTGAGAATTGAATTTGACTTTCGTGTCAACCTTAAAGTCTTCGGATCCCATCAGGTTGATTTTATTAAACAGATAGGCAACTGAAATTTGATTAATATCTATCGCCGGATTGAAATGAGCCTCACGCCCTTCGTCAATACTTACCTCGAGTATTACTCCTGCTTCGAGTAGCTGATAGAGTATTCGTCGGGTAAGACGGATGGGTATTTTGCACTCTTCAGACAGTTCGGGAGCCGAGTAGGGACTTTCTCCTTTGGCAAAGCGTTTTACAATTAATGAGCATATTACCAGCATAAGAAAATCGTAGTAGCGGCGACTGACTCCTTTACTCTCTTTTTCAAACTCAAAATTCATGTTGTTTTGAATGGCGAAAGTGAGTTCGGCACCAAACAGACAAATCAACCACGAGGCTTGAATCCAAAGGAGTAATAGGGGGAGAGCGGCGAAACTACCGTATATCGCATTGTATTTCGCTACCCATATCTGCCCATTGATATACAACATTTGAAAAAGATGAAACGCCGTTCCGGCAATCAATCCCGACGCCATTGCATTGGCAAATCTGACCTGTGTGTTGGGAATGAAAATATAGATCAACGTGAATAGGATCCATGTGATAAATAGGGGAGTGGATTTTATCAGAAACTCGACAATGGGGCTTATCAGGTGATGATTCGCATACGAATCAAACAGTGTTGGTATAAAAATAGAGATCCCCGAAGAGAATATCATCAAGAACGGAACGGCAAACAGGAACGAAAAATAGTCGGTGAACCGTCTTCCCAACGAACGAGGTTGTTTTACCTGCCAGATTTCATTGAAGATCTCTTCAATGTTAGAGATAAGTCCCCACACCGTCCAAAGAAGAAATGCCAAGCCAACCCCGATAAAAACGCCGCCCTTGGATTGTTCCAAATATCGATCGACAAAGATCAATGCCTGTTCCAGTGTTTCTCGTTCAATGGGTATTGTTTTAAAAAGTTCCGTTTCAAGCAGATTAGCAAATCCAAACCCGCGTACGATCGCGAATAACAATGCCAAAAGAGGAACGATCGATAAAATGGTATTGAATGTCAGTGCGGCGGATTTGATAGGAAGATTGTCTTCGTTGAAGCGACGCAGTGATAGATTGATTGTTTTGAGAATAGAAATGACCATATGGGGAACTTTGGTCAACTCGTCATCGGTGATTCGCCAAATGTCTTCAGTTACAAACCGGATGACACGTTTGATTTTATTCATTATATCCTTCATAGGTAGAATTTGAATGCTGAATAGAGGTCTTGTTGGTCCGGGTAATTGGTTTATTAGTTGTGTTTGTGCTGCGCTTTCTAAAACAAAAAAGAAACAGTCAGTCTGTAAGCCGGGTTCTGTTCTTCTCGAAAGAAGTGTCTGTCATTTATCTCGACTTTACATCGCTGCAAAGCTCTATCGACCTACCCCTCGGCATCGGACGAGCAGTCCTACATACGCCGATATACATGGTCTTTCAACCCATAAGATGTACAGCGCGGAGATGTTGCCATTCCGCCGGTGAGCTCTTACCTCGCCTTTTCACCCTTACCCTACCGAAGTATGGCGGTTATTTTCTGTTACACTTGCTCTACCCTCACGAATAGCTTCCCGTTAGGAAGTATGGTGCTCTTCGTTGCCCGGACTTTCCTCCCACACTGCTGTGAGCGACAAACCGACCGACTGTTTCAATTCGTTGTTATCTCCCGAAATGGTTCGGTGTGATTTTATATTTACTTTGCGTGTATCTATTCATAACATTTGGACGATGAAAAAGGTATATTCCTTTTCACAAAAAGGAGCAATCGTTTTACTCAAAAGGAATATACCTTTTATACGAAAGGAGTATTCCTTTTTCACCCATGTTTTACAGATCGTTTTCTAAGAATTATATGCCAATGATCCCGATTTATTTAGGTGCCCTCATATAAAGAATTAGGGCGATAAAGGTAAAGATAATATTCGGTATCCATGCAGCCAATCGGGCACTGGTTTGGCCATTGACTGCAAATGTGGACGATATTGTCATAAAGAGAATATAGGAGGAGCCTAAAGCCAGCCCGATTCCTATGTTCAATCCCATCCCTCCCTTCACCTTTTTTGAAGAGATCGACATTCCAATTACGGTGAGAATAAATGCTGCCATAAACATCGAGAATCGTTTCTCAAGTTCGATTTTAAGCCCACTTACTCCGCCGGCTCCACGTGTGATTTGTCTTTGGATGTAGTCCGATAGCTCCGGAGAGGTCATCTGTTCGGCATCACTGACAGTAATTAGAAAGTCGAGGGGACGCATTTCGATGATGGTATCCATGGTTGCTCCGGCGATTAACTTCTCTTGCTTTCCTTCAAACTTTCTAATTAAGTAGTTGTTTATCTTCCATTTGTTGAGAGAATCATATTGAATGGATTGGGCGGTTAATCGAGACATTAGCACTTTGTTCTCGAATCGCTCGAGCGAAAAGTGATAACCAATTTTGGTTTGGTCATCGTATCGCTCTACATAGGCAATCACATTGGGAGAAACCTTGAGTTGAATATTGCTGGCGAAATCTTTCTTTTTCTTTCTGATGTACTTATCCTCAAATTCAATCCTCTTTACGTTTGCCTTTGGAATGACATAGCTATTCAAGTAGAGATTGAATGTTGAAATAACTAAGGCAGAGAATAGGTAGGGAATGAGTAGTCTTTTGATACTCATTCCTGAGGATTGCATCGCGATTATTTCAGAGTTGTCTGCCAGCTTGGAGGTGAAAAAGATCACCGAGATAAATACAAACAAGGGGCTGAACAGAGTGGTAAACCATGGAATGAAATTCAGATAGTGGTCGAAAACAATTTCATTTAACGGAGCATTACTACGGATAAAATCATCCAGATTCTCGTTCACATCGAGCATTACCGCGATGGCAATGATCAGAAATAATGAGAACACATAGGTTCCTAAGAATTTCTTTATAATGTATGTATCTATTCGTTTAAACACAGTGTATTGCTGTAATTAACAAAACAAAGACAATTCGCCCTTATAGTCGTTGTGACGTGCGGATTACCATATCGCGTTTCCATCCGGCAAAGGTTCCGGCAATAATCTGACGACGAGCTTCCTGGGTCAACCATACGTAGAATGCCAGATTGTGGATCGACGCTATTTGTAGTGCCAGAATTTCGTTGCTGGTTAAAAGGTGTCTCAGATAGGCCTTTGAATAGAGAGAGTCAACAATCGACTCTCCATCGGGATCAAGTGGTGAGAAATCATCTGCCCATTTCTTGTTTTTCATGTTCATAATGCCATTCTTGGTAAACAACATGCCGTTTCGGCCGTTGCGAGTAGGCATAACACAATCAAACATGTCCACTCCCCGCTCAATCGCTTCAAGAATATTGGCGGGAGTACCCACTCCCATCAGATATCGAGGTTTGTCGGCCGGGAGAATGGCGTTGACCACTTCTATCATTTCATACATCACTTCAGCAGGTTCCCCAACGGCTAATCCTCCGATCGCATTGCCATCAGCTCCCAGTGCGGAAACCTCTTCCGCCGCTTTTTTGCGTAGATCGGGATAGGTACAGCCTTGTACAATGGGAAAGAATGTTTGTTCGTATCCGTATTTGGGTTGGGTGTTGCGGAAGTGCGCATACCCCCTTTCCAACCAACGGAGTGTCAGATTTAGCGACGATGACGCGTAGCGATAGTCGGATGTTCCGGGAGGACATTCGTCGAGAGCCATCATGATATCGGCACCAATGGATCGTTGTGTGTCAACCACATTTTCAGGGGTGAAGAAATGCTTCGATCCATCAATATGAGAACGAAATTCCACTCCCTCCTCTTTTATTTTTCGAATACCTGATAGGGAAAATACTTGAAAACCTCCACTGTCGGTAAGAATAGGTCTGTCCCAACTGTTGAATTTGTGCAATCCTCCTGCTTGTTCGAGAATATCCAGACCGGGACGGAGATAGAGGTGGTAGGTGTTGCCAAGAATAATTTGCGCCTTGATGTCTTCGCGAAGCTCATTGATATGTACGGCTTTAACGGATGCAACAGTCCCCACCGGCATGAAAATAGGGGTTTGGATGTTTCCGTGAGCCGTAATCAATTCACCGGCACGCGCCTGTGAGTTTTTATCTGTATGTTGAAGAGTAAAAATCATTTGAAGTCCAAAGTTAAACATTCAAAGTTAATCGTTGTACAAAAAGGAGGAAAAAGGGAGTATTTTATCCGATTTTCCTCCAGAAGTCGCGAACGCTTAACTTTAAACTACCTCTATTTAGTCATTCATCGAGATGAGCAATTCTTCGTTGTTTTTGGTTTTCTCCATTCGATCTTTTATAAACTCCATCGCTTCGATAGAGGTCATATCTGATAGATAGCGACGCATGATCCACA
>JBKEBB010000182.1:0-10532 GCA_047972845.1 Bacteroidales bacterium | reverse complement strand
TAGGAGTCGCTCTTTTGTTAGCTTACTTGTCCAGTGTGGGAGCCTCTCTTTTTTCGATTTTCTCGGGATATATCATCCTTCAGCATCTTCAAATCGTTGGAGAAGTCGGTGAGCAGCATACAGTACCGGATTTATTGTTCGACCTTAAAATTCCACCGATCATGTCTGTTAGGAGTGCATTGGTATTTTCAGTATTAATAGGAGTGGCAGCGGCATGGAGAGGAGCAGAAAGGATTATTGCGATACTTGATGAATTTCAAGGGATGATTATATTGATTGTAACCAAAGTAATAATCCCTATTTTACCCTTTTTTGTAGCCTGTATCTTTAGCTCATTGGCGTATGAAGGGGCTATAATCAATCAACTTCCAATATTTCTAAAGGTTATTGCATTAGTGATTGTTGGACACTTTGTATGGATGATCCTCTTATATTCGATATCGGGTATATATGCAAAAAAGAACCCGTTTCGAGTATTGCGACATTACCCTCCTGCATATCTCACCGCGTTAGGAACCATGTCGTCGGCAGCAACCTTGCCTGTTGCACTTGATTGTGCAAAAAAATCAGAGATATTACGTCGTGATATGATTGATTTTGGAATCCCTTTGTTTGCTAACATTCATTTATGTGGATCGGTGCTTACAGAGACATTCTTTGTTATGACGGTTTCGCAAATGCTTTATGGGGCTCTACCTCCGATATCGACCCTTGTAGTGTTTAGTTTGCTGTTGGGATTGTTTGCCATAGGGGCTCCCGGTGTTCCGGGCGGAACGGTAATGGCTTCTTTAGGTTTAATAATTACAGTGCTTGGATTTGATGCCGCGGGAACCGGATTAATGCTTACCATATTTGCTCTGCAAGACAGTTTCGGTACGGCATGCAATGTAACAAGTGATGGAGGCCTAACACTGATATTAAGTAAGTACCGGGATCAAAATGAGCGAAAAGAATCTGATATACCATAAATGTGGTATTGCAGTTGTTTTTTCATGTTCCTAATTTTGCACTGGAATAAAAGCGATTAGTATGATTTTGAATAGAATTAATATGTGTATGTGTCAGATATGCAACTGCCGAAGGCGGACAGCTAATGACTCATGCGTATAATTAATTAAGAAATAGATGCGCGAAAGGCTGCCCGAAATAATACCGGACAGCCTTTTTTGTTTTTTCTTGAAAATATCAGTTGAACATTAATGACACAAATTGATGCGTCGAAAACGAGTGCAGACCCTTTGAATGTGAATATTTGATTGGGTTGAGATTGTAATACAGAGTGAATGTAATATTAGTAGAATAAAACTGAGAGTGGGTAGATTATTTTTAATTTTCAAAAGAACTATGGCTGACGTAACTTTTATTATTTCAGAGAATAACGTTTTATATCGTTTGGGTTTGGTGAGTATTATCAACGATCATATTCAATCACCCACCATATATTTCGTTTCGACAAAGAATGAATTGCGCAAAGCTTTGTTATCGAACAGTGAGGCAGTAGTTATTCTTGACTTTGACAGCTTAGCTATTGACCACCTTGATGAGGTGATCGCTCTATCCGTTAGTTTTCCAAAATCTCGTTGGCTCTTTGTATCCGATTTTGCTGAAGAATCGTTTTTATTGCCTCTATCAGCCTCTTTTAGTAGGGCTAATTTTATTCTGAAATCGAATGTGTATGACATAATCTCAACGGCAATAATTTCAACTGTATCAGGCGAAAAATTCTATTGTAGAGAGGCCTTGCAAATAATAATGGGTAGTCATAACAGAAAGAAGGTAAGCTCATCGAAACGAAATCTTTTAACAGCGACTGAACTTGAACTTCTACAGCTATTCGCTCAAGGTAGAACAGCTCGTGAGATCGCGGAAATACGTAGTTTGAGCCATCATACTGTCAATACGCACCGAAAAAATGTATTTCGAAAGTTAGAGGTCAACAATATTCAAGAATTAATTAAATACGCGCTTAAGCACGGATTGGTTGATTTGACGGAATATTACATTTGAGAAGAGGATGTAAAAGGAATCCTTCCATCTGATCTTACATTTCAAGCATGAAGTGAGTGGTTTAAACAAAAACCAAGCGTAACGATTGTTTTCCAGTGGAAGATCTCGATGTAGAGTAGGTAAGGAAATCCGAGACGTTTATTTACAATTGAATTATACCTAATTTAAGGTATAAAAATGCCCCTTAAAAGGTATTTTCCGACTTTGCTAACTCAAGTAATTTTGCATCATCGTAAATAATAATTCATTTGTTGATGGATGAATTAGAAAACAGCTAATAAGGTATATAATGAAACGAAGTCTCTACCAAATTACTCAATGCATTTTGTTTGGTTCAAGAAATATACAAAACAGCATTTGTGAAATCGAGAATCGACCTTTCTCAGTTACAAGATTTGCGTTATCATCATTTTCTTCTTCTTGCATGCGAATGTGCTGCTCCGGCATGTCGTGTTAATTCAATTCTCAGCCCCTATATGATAGATTGATAATTTTTTCAATTCGATATCGAAGATTTATTCAAACTCGGTTTTAAGGTTTTAATCAAATTGTTTTGTCTGCCATTTTATCTATAAGACAAAACGATTGTTCTATTCATTTTAATTCAAATAGAAATATGAAAGCGAATTATTTTTATCAAGTGCTTTTTGCACTGGTTATAACTTCTACCGCATTTGCGGCAGAAAATGCAATAAACAAGCCAATTGTTATTAGTGGAACAAAATTCACCTATCCGCTCATCGAAAGATGGATTGCGGAATATTCAAAAGTCAACCCAAGGTTAAAGATTCAGATTACTCAGAAGTTAGTTGCAGGACAAACAGCCGATCTCAATATTATTGCGCATCAACCTGATAAAGAAGAGTTTGTTGCCGGGGATAATAAGTTTGTTTACGCAGGTAAGTATGCGTTACTGCCGGTTACAAATCCAAACAATCCAATTTTAACGAATGCGAAAAAAGGATTGAGCAAAAAAGAAATTGATAAACTATTTTTTGATGTGGTGAATTTTGACATCGATCCAACAGATAGAAAGCCAACGTATGAAGTTGCTGTTTATTCCTCTGATAGTAAAGCTTGTGCTTCTAACGCGTTAGCCGATTATTTTGGACATCAAACCTCCCAAATACGAGGAAACAAAGTGTTGGGCGACGATATTTATTTGCTCTCGGCAGTTAAAAAGGATAGCATTGGCGTTGCCTATAATAACTTAGGATATATATATGACACGGATTCACGCAAATTGAAGGAAGGGCTTGCCTTATTACCTCTCGATTTAAAAAAGGACGCAAGAGAAATATTGACAGGAGATTTGGATAATGTGATTGGAGTATTGGAAAATACCAAAATAGAGACTATTCCGATAGAATATATAAGCTTTGTTTATTCAAGTACGAATCCGAATAAAGAAGTTCTTGATTTTTTAAAATGGGTACTCACTGAGGGACAGCAGTACAATCATGAAAAGGGGTTTTTAAGGCTTGGGGATCAAGCCATAGTAGAGCAGACTAATCGCTTGAATCAAAGGTTACTTACATTGAAATAAAACCGAGTTACATTTATTAATAAAAAGGCGAGCATTCCCTTCTCCGTCGGCAAACTGATAAAGGAAACACTCGCCATAATTCAAAAAATTTGTATGACAAAACTACAATTAAT
Organism: Bacteroidales bacterium; assembly: GCA_047972845.1. Taxonomy (GTDB): domain Bacteria; phylum Bacteroidota; class Bacteroidia; order Bacteroidales; family JBKEBB01; genus JBKEBB01. Next base: position 6,866 of record JBKEBB010000182.1, on the reverse strand, counting down.
TTTCCGAAACCGCATAAAGGTTCCGGTTTACAACGTTCGCAAAATTGGGATTTATATTCTTTTTGCGTTTCTCAGTGTTTTTTCGGCACATGCGCAGCAGATTGAAGTAAACGGGATCGTTCTTGAGGAAGCAACCAAGCAACCCGTGATCGGAGCTACTATCAAAATCAAAGGTCAATCGGTTGGGACAGTTACAGACTACAATGGTGCATTTGCGTTAAAAGTAAACAGCCTACCCGTTACTTTGGACGTTTTAAATTTAGGATTTAAGAGTCAGGAGATTCATGTGTATGAAAACGAACCAATACGTATTAATCTTTTAGAAGATATCAATTTACTAAATTCGGTTGTGGTAGTTGGTTATGTGCAAACAAAGAAAAATGCCAAATCAAGTTCAATTTCTGAAATTAAATCGGATCAGTTGAAAAACATTGCTGGAGCAAGTTTTAGCGAGCAGCTTCAAGGACAAGCTCCCGGACTTTTTGTCTCTAATAATTCAGGAACACCAGGTTCGAGTGTATTTGTTCGCTTGAGAGGAACTACATCAATTAATGCTGGAAACGACCCATTATATGTGGTTGATGGTGTTCCGATTAATAGTAAAACATTGCAAACAATCAGTATTGGTGGACAAACAACCAGTCCGATCTCTGATATTAATCCTGCAGATATAGAAAATGTGGAAGTGTTGAAAGATGCCAATGCCACAGCGGTTTATGGTGCGCGTGGTGCTAATGGAGTTATTCTGATCACTACCAAACGAGGAGAAAATAACTCAAAAACGAAAGTAACTTTCGATGCTCAATATGGATTTGCCAACGCTGCAAAATTGTGGAATTTGGCGACTGGGCCGGATCATGCTCAAATAATCAATGAGGCGTGGACAAACGATGGTAAACCTGCATCCACAAGACCCTATCGTCCGGTTAGTGAAGGCGGGTTAGGGAATCCCGGAGATCAACAGACGTATGACCGCCAAAGTCTGGTTTTTCGTACAGCAGCCACACAAACCTATAATCTTTCAGTAAATGGAGGCGACGCAAAAACATCCTTTTATGTTGGAGGCGGATATACATCGCAACAAGCAATCGTGAAAACACAGGATTTTTCACGTTATAATTTTCGCTTCAATCTCGATCATAAGATAAACAATCAATTTTCGATAGGAACGAGTAATTCTGTAAGTTACTCAATACGGTCCTTATCGCGCACTGCAAATAGTCCGAAAGGAATTCTGCAAGCAAGTGTTCATAATGCGACTTTGTTGCCGATTTATAATGCAGATGGAAGTTATGCAAGGTATGGAATCTTTGATAATATTGACGCATTAATCAAAAACAATAACCACCATGCTTACGGATTGCGTACCATCAATAATTTTTATGCTAAATGGAATATACTGGAGAATCTCTCTTTCAAAACGTCGATAAGTACAGACTTAAATAATTACCGCGAAAAGAGATATTTTAATACTCAACTTTCCGATGGACAACCGAACGGAGTAGCGACTGATGCGACAAGTATTGATCAAAGTTGGACTGCAGAACAACTATTGAACTACTTTACAACCATTAATCAAAAACATTTTCTTTCGGTATTTTTAGGAAATACCATTCAGAAGCGCGAATACCTGCATCAAACCATCAACGGCTCCAGTTTTCCGAGCGATCAGTTTCAAACCATCTCGTCTGCCGCAATAACATCAGCCTTAACGAGTGGATCTTCATCGGGTCTGCTTTCATTCTTCGGAGGAGCCAACTATAGTTTCGATAATAAGTATAGTGCGGATGTGAATGTACGTGCGGATGCTTCTTCACGTTTTGGAAAAGCAAATAGATGGGCATACTTTCCTTCGATAGGAGTCGCGTGGCGTATCAGTGAAGAGAAGTTTGTAAAGGAAAATGTTCTATTTATCAGTGAACTAAAGTTGAAAGGGAGTTTAGGATGGACAGGAAATCAGGATATTGATGATTTCGCTTCTTTAGGGCTTTGGAATGGTGGGGCAAATTATGTGGATGCTCCCGGTATATCCAATTCGCAACTGAGCAATCCTGATTTAAAGTGGGAAACGACCCGTCAGTGGAACGTCGGACTTGAGGCCTCGGTGTTGAAAGACAGACTTTCGTTTGAGTTCAATTTCTATAATAAGTACACCACTGATTTATTGTTGAATGTGCCTGTTCCGGGAAAAACAGGTTTTTCATCGACTATTCAGAACATTGGAGAAATGAGCAATAAAGGGTTCGAATTTGTAATAACGTCGAAGAATATTAATACCCGGGATTTTAAATGGGAAACATCGTTTCAGATTTCTCAGAATAAAAACCTGATTGAAAAACTTCCAATTTCATTCTCGCAATATTCAAGAGATTGGGTGCGGTTGCAAGAAGGGTATCCCATGTATTCGTTCTGGTTATACAAACAACTTTACGTTGATCCGCAAACTGGAAATGCGGTTTACGAAGATGTATATAAAGACGGTAAAATAACCACTAACGACCGTCAGATTGTTGGTGATGCGTGGCCAGATTTTACTGGTGGTCTGACAAATACATTTAGCTATAAAGGATTCGATTTGTCCGCGTTTGTATATTTCTCGGTTGGCAACCAAGTGTTTAATATGAATCGATTTTTTCAGGAACACGGTGGCGTACGTGGAACAAACTGGGGATTATTGGCAAGTCAAATGAGACGTTGGCAACAACCAGGTGATATTACCGATATACCACGGGCATCAACAGTTCAAAATGCTGATGGTAGTTATAATAACGATTATCAAAGTAGCCGTTTCCTTGAAGATGGTTCTTTTCTAAGACTTCGCAATGTATCGTTAGGATATACATTTCCTGAAAACATAGTCGCAAAATTGGGAATTAACAAACTTCGTGTGTATGTAAATGGAACGAACCTGCTGACATTTACCAATTATTCAGGAGCTGATCCTGAAGGAAATACTGCAGCAGATCAAACGAATGGTACCGTTCAAGGATTGGATTTCGCTATTCCACCACAACCACGTCAAATCATATTCGGAGTTAGTGCAATATTATAAAACAAAGACACAATTATGAAAGCAAATAATATTTTTAAATATAGTTATATCACATTCTTTATAGGTGGAATTCTGTTACTTAATTCATGCAGCGATATTCTCGATTTAACTCCGCAGCAATCGGTATCCGATGATTTGGCCGTTGTTGATAAAAAATCGGCAGAAGCAGCTTTGGCGGGAGTTTATGATAAGCTTCAATCAAATAGCTATTACGGAACTGAATTTGTGGCAGCTTCTTATTTATCAGGTGATAATGTGGTTTGGTCAGGATCATTGAATTATTACAGAGCTTTTAATAATCATACCTATCAGTCAGATAATACAACCGTTAATGCTGTTTGGTATGCAATCTACGCAGCATTAAGAGCCGCCAATCAGGTTATAGACAAAGTGTCAGTTCTTCCATCAAAAGTTATAATAGACGCGGATAAAAACAGGATCGTGGGAGAAGCTTACTTTATTCGCGCGCTTGCATTATTCGATTTAGGAAGGACCTATGGAAACGTTCCTATTATTTTGAAGGGAACGATTACTGCAAAAGATTTTGATGGGATTAAGCAAAGTACTCAAGCCCAGGTTTACGCGCAAGTTATTACCGATTTGCAAACTGCGCTTGATTTATTGCCCGAGACAGTAAACCGAGGGCGAGCAACAAAGAATACGGCAAGGGCATTATTGGCACGTGCGTATTTATATGTTGAAAATTGGGATAAGGCTGAAGAGTTTTCCTCTTTGTTGATAGAAAAATCTTCGGATTACCAGTTGGTCGATTATCCAGTTTTTTTTCAAATGAAGCAATCCAAAGAGTCAATCTTTGAACTACAATATTCAACTTCAGATAAAAACACACATTATAGTCAGTGGTTGACTTCTGCGAAAGGTGGACGGCACGAGTGGGCGCCAACCGAAGACATAGTAAATTTATTGAATGACCCTGCTGTTGGAGGGACACGTAACACATTGGTGAAGGATGAATCGACAGCCACCAACCCCAAATTCTATGTTGGGTATTTATATTGGAGAACGACAGGCGACGACCCTGCTTATATTTTGCGTATCGCGGAACAATATCTTATCAGAGCCGAAGCGCGTGCCAAAAATACAACTCCTGATTTAGTAGGCGCGTTGAGCGACCTGAATGCTGTGCGAAAGCGTGCGATAGTCCCTACGCTGAGCGGACTCGATCGGGAGGAATTGATTCTTGCGATTGAAAATGAACGTAGAGTAGAGTTCGCGTTTGAACCGCATCGCTGGTTTGACTTAGTACGGACAAAAAGAGCAGGCGAAGTATTAGGTGTTACCGACACTAGAAAATGGATTTTCCCGATTCCGTACAACGATTTACAAGCCGATAAGGATTTGGTGCAAAATCCAAGTTATTAGCATTTTGCTTATCTAGTTGTCATGTCACATATTCATGAAGATAAACTAACGGAGTTCAACATTCTTATTTAAATAGCAACATTATGATACATAGATCTATATTGAATAATAGCAAAAGAAGATTTTTGCATAATAAAAAGGATTTACTGCTGCTGCTGACTTTCATTATAATCCATTCTGGAATCTCAAATATAAACGCACAAACGATAGATGCTAAAGATATAATATTAAAAGATTCAAACGCAAATTCCCCGTTTAATGGAAGGACGCTTAACGATTTTTTGTTGCTTAGGAAAAATGCTCTTTTGGAATTACAAAAAACGCATAGCGACAAAACTCAACCAATAACGTTGAGAGCCACTACTACTGCAGAACAACGTTCAGGAGTCCGCCGTATCCGTATTCGTGGGCATCAGATTATTAGTGATAGCGACTATTCGTTTGCAGGATATAGTCTTGGTCCCGGATCGCCTGAGTCCTCACTTACTGCTATCGCAAGTGATTTAGCCGATGCATTTCTCAGTCAATCCGCACTCAAAGGAGTACGGATTGACTCTCTCGGAGTTTCAATCACTAGTCGTCGTGATTCAATCCCTCCCTCTGTTCGTATTGTATATCCGCACAACTTGTTTTATACCATTTATGTGAAATCACCTGCGACAGATGAACAGTTGGAAGAGATTAGGCTGCTTGCTGAGCAACATTCACCGGCTTTTAATGTTGCCTCCGAGAAACAAATTGTGAAAGGTGAGATTGACTATGTTCAGACATCTCAAGATTTAACGTTTGAACCACCTTATCAACCGGGATTGCGTGAATATCTAAAATACAAGCGTGCAGCTTTGCTTTGGAGAGAGGACGCTCGTTCTTCTGCTAAGAGCCAAACTGCTGCGAACACTCTTGCCCTTGAATCCGAAGCACTCAACCCTGACCAATTGCATGTTGAAGTGGATCCGGTTTCAGGAGCGCGAAAAGTGCATATCAGACACTTTAATCTTATTCACGACAATCTTCCCATATTTGCAGGTAACGATCTTGGTCCAAGTTCTCTTGAACATCAATTGGGAGCACTTACCAGTTGTATTACTCACATCACAGAAATTCAGGCGGCATCTAGGAATATAGCTCTTGATTCTCTTTCGGTATCAGCCTATGCTATCTATGATTCAAGAGCAGGAAGGAGGGGTTATGAGAATCTCCTTAAACATCCTTATGAAATACATTACACGATTCATTTTCGTTCACCTCATAGTTTTGAAGAGATAGTTGCTCTGCGCGACGCTGTTGAGGCGGTTTGTCCAATTTACAATTTATTCATTACCGAGCAGAAGATAGTAGGTCGTATTGTGAGAGATAACCCCGAGAAATATCGTCTTCATCCTCAATTTCACTATCATTACAAAGATTAGTTTATGGCTAAAACCAATATCTAATTGGGATGACTGTTTATCTTTATTGGGAATAAAAGACTAAAGTATGAATTAGAAGAATATAGTTGGAGAATAATTGAATTATTGAAAAAACTGGACAAATGAGAAATAGGATATTAATAACATTGAGTTTAATTATTGGTGTATTGAACTCGCATGGGCAAGTAAAGATTGATTTGAATAATAATACCGCTATAGAGTATCTTGAAAGTTCATTCGGCACCTATGATCGGCTTCAAAAACAGATATGGAGCCATCCTGAGCTTGGGTTTCTGGAAAATTACAGTTCGGCTGCGCATCAACAGCATCTTTTGGATAATGGGTTTTTAGTGGAGGCTGGAGTTGCAGGAATGCCTACGGCCTATGTTGCTACGTTTGGACATGGGCATCCGGTTATTGGAATACTTGCGGAGTTTGATGCTTTGCCGGGCCTTTCACAAGACACGGTGCCCTTTCGTAAACCTCTGGAAGTAGGAGCAAATGGGCATGCTTGTGGACATAATGTGTTGGGAGTTGCTTCTGTAGCCGGGGCGGTTGCTATCAAGCAATGGTTAGAAGAGAATCGGCATGTTGGGACGATCAAGGTATTTGGAACTCCTGCCGAAGAAGGTGGAGGAGGGAAGGTGTATATGGTACGTGATGGATTGTTTAGGAATGTTGATATTGTTTTAGACTGGCATCCCGGTACTGTAAACAGTGTCCGGGTTGGTTCTGGAACAGCCATCCAGATGATTGATTATTCATTCCATGGGGTTACGAGCCATGCAGCCGGAAACCCGGATAAAGGACGTTCAGCACTCGATGGAGTCGAAGCTTTCAACTATATGGTAAACTTGATGCGTGAACATGTGCCAACATCATCCCGTATTCACTATATAATTGCAAACGGAGGAGAAGCACCTAATGTTGTTCCTGATTTTGCCAAAGTGTCCTATTATATTCGTAGTCCGAGCCGTGAAACACTTAAAGAAATTACTAAATGGATAGATCAGGCCGCGGAT
>JBKEBB010000176.1:0-9325 GCA_047972845.1 Bacteroidales bacterium | reverse complement strand
GAGTTGTAACTCACTCCATAGGGTAATGGCCAAAGATTCTCGAAGAGCTGTTTGGTGCGGTCGTTCACACCCACGTAATAAACGGAAGAAGTAATTGGTTTCATATGTTTATTTATCCTTTTGTTTGCGTAGTTAGGAAACGGGGTTGAAAGGGCGTTGTGTGTATAGCATCCATTTCAAATACCAGTTTCATCCTATTGAAATTCGATTTCATTCGTACAAACATTTTTTACAAACTCTCTGTAAAGATTTGTCTGATCAAATGGTTCGATTCCTTGGTAAACTCTCCCGCTTGGGGCAGATCGTCGGTTCTATTTACCGGACTGTCCGGATGAGGAGCGCGGCGTACATATCCCGTTCTGAACACCAGTCGTTGCAGCGTGTGGACAGGCTGCGTAAAGAGAATGTCTTTACGTGCTTCAGGACCATTCACATTCACAGAATAGCTCATGGCTTGGCAATCAACCGTCAACTCGATGTCGTAGTCTTTGCCCAATTCGTAGTTGCCGATCACGATCGGTTCATCATTCGTCTTAATCTGGATTTGATTGTTTAACGCGAATTCAATGCTGATGGCGGCCGTTCCCTTCGCATCTTGCAATTCGACAAGGAGGGGTTCATCGCCCAACGTGGTAGGGCGTACTAAAAAACCAACTTTGAAATGTTTGCTTTCGGGAAATATACGCTCGGCCTTCGCATACTCATATCGGTCCTTATCTTTCAGACTTATCCACCGTTGTCCGTCGCTTTCGGTCAGTGAAACCGAAGCCCAGAGAGGGGAATGGATGTTCCATGTATTGAGAGCGGACAGGTGCTTGACAAAATTAATATCGTCGAATCCATGCTTCTCAACCACAGAGGTGATGGGCGTAGTAACAGAGGCAACCCAAATATCTTCTTTGTTCATCGAATAGGTAATCCACATCTTGCCATCGGGAGGAGTGCCGTTTCCTTCCACAATTCCCCTGAAATATTGGGGTCCGTAATCCTTCCATTGTCCGGCATATCGTTTGGGAGAGATCTCTCCTTGAAGCAACAACATCGTGTCGAACGTCAATCCGTCATCTCCCGTAATAACGGCCATCGGCCAACGAAACTGAGAGGCATCATAGACCCATGCGTATCGGTTGTCGGCAGTTCGCTGCGCCCACACCTTGGCCGAACCGGTATATACTCCACGGGCAGGGGTGACATCGCTCCATGTTTTTCCTTGATTGGAGCTGATCGCGGTGGCGGCTCTCTTACCCACAGCCACTACGCGGCCATCTTTCAGGTGATAATAGCTCAGGGCTTTTATGCCGATAGGAAGGGTGATCTTCGGATCGTTTCTGAAGTTCTCCTCATTCCATTGCTGGGTGACAAGATGATTGTTGAGCAGTTCGTCGCAAGCACGTACAAAAGAGAGATCGCGGGAACGTTTATAGAATTTGAACGCGGTGATGTTTTTCTCGGTGAAGCCGGGATTGTATTTGAGCACAAAGATATCGCCCATGGAACCATCTTTGTGGATTTCTCTCACCACTCTCATCAATCCGGTGCCATCGTTGGGCATATCGCTGTCTTCATGAATAGTATATCCATAAAATCCGGTTACCAACAGTTTTCCTGCTTTGGTGGTGTAGAATGCCATCCGCTGATGCATGATCGCCCCTTGACCGGACTTTGCTTCGCCCTCAATATTAGGTTTCTTCAACGCGAAAGGCAGTTTGTATTCGGGAAAGACAACGGTTGGTTTTTCCCATACGTACCCATCTTTCGACGTAATCAAGAAACTCTGCGAAGGGGGAATATGCTCTCCTACGGCCCCTCCTATCCATTGAACATAATAGGTGTTGTTCCAATAGGCGATCATAGGAGCATGGTGATAGGTGTATCCCAATCCTTCACCCCCCATCGGGTTTTCACGGTTGGCGCGGATCACTTGAATGTTGTGAACGCCCACGGCCGGAGTGAGTTGACCATGCGTGTAATCGACATTCGCAAGGGTGGTCCCGGTATATTGAGGATGGTCTGTCTGAGCGGAAAGAGAGAAAGAGAGAAGGGCTCCCAACGCTATATATATGGATCTTTTTTTCATTTGTCAGTGGTAAAAAACAGTTTGTTTCGCCACACAAACTTAGAAAAAATTCGGGAAACAACCAAAGGAGCCCTTTGGGCTATCGAGTCAACATATATTTAATACTCACCCCGAAATTGGAATTGGAGGTGGGGAACGAGGAGGAAGAGACAAGCGGGGTGAAGATCTGTTTGTCGTAAAAAGCCCGTAAAGAGATGGAACGGCTCAACATATAATCGGCAGAGAGCTTAATGATAAAAGAACTGTTTCCGCTGATCGGTTCGGATAGTCCTGTCAAGAGTTTACGGATATAGGCTCCTTTCAAACTATAGGTCAAATCGGCTCTGAAGGTTAAATCGGTGGTGAACGACGACTGAAATTTGGATATCGGATTCATGAAGAATCCTTTGAAGTTGACAATCTTGTAACCCGTACCAACGGTGAAGTCGTTCGATTTGGCCTCTACAATCTGATTGGAAGAGACGTTCATGCTCACGTTTCGTGTGTCGCGATACTCGGCACGCATGGTGATGTTGTTGTTGAGCGTTGCATCAACACCCAGCAAAGGAGCAAAACTCTCGGTGATGGAGGCGGCACTGATGTCGTAGGGAGACGAAGGGGTGGGATTTCCGGTAAGCACGTCTCGAATAAATCCCAATCCGTCTTGCGAGGCATCCACCCAATTCGTGTACGAACTGAATGCTCCGACACTGTAGGTACAACGGTAGGCATGAAACAGTTCAAACCGTTTGAAGTGTCGACGGATAAAGGGAACCGTCATGAAACCATTGTACGTGATCCTCCAATTGGGAAGAAGACTCAACAGGGAGGGAAAAGCGGTCAGATCGACCGTTTCGGGACTCTTACCCATATAGGCTGATATAAAAGCGGGAATCAATACATCGGGAGAGTTGGGGTTCACCCGCCCCGCGATGCGACTGTACTTTTGTCCGCCCCACATGGTTTGTCGGATAAAACCTTTGTCGGGGTAGGTTGTATTCTGGTATTTGTTTTCCAAACGACCGACAATCACATCGCGATTGTTGATCAATCGATCAAATGCTTTTGAGGCATAGCTGTTCGACGCATTGGAAGTCTCAAACTTGGAGGCGAGGGCGACGGTCGTCATGGTGAAGTTTCCTCCCCTGATTGTAGGCATGTCTTCAAACATGAACTGAATCTGATTGGTGTTGTTGAAGACACGATTGGCATTGAGATCGATCCTCATCCCGGCAATCGGTTCAATAGTGGCCATAATTTGAATCTCATCCATTCGACTGAACGAAGCGGGATTCACCAACGAATCATTGGATATAAGCCAATTTCTGTCCAATGCCTTCTTCAAATAGCTTTCGTCCGTTAGTCCAAACGCGTAATCCCATCCCGGAGCGGTTGCTCCCGAATAGGATTGTTGTCCGAAAGCATCCGCCACCTCAGGGATGAAATAGGGAATGAACGAACTGTTGGTAATTCGATACGAGATGTTCACGTTGCGCAACATCATCATAAAACGGGAGGCATATTGCGCCGTCTTATACATCGGCATCTCTTCGGGACGAGTCCCCTGAATGATATTGACCAACAGATCGACACTGTCGCGGTTGAGAATCTCAATGGCATTGGGACCTTTCACTTTGAACTTCACGGAATACGAGATGGTATCACTCCCTACTACCTTCCGTCCTCGGACAAACAACTTTTTGTTGTCCAGTCCATGCACCAACATCGTTGCCGAATCGGTTGACAAACGAACCATTCGCTGAAACTGTCTTTTGGGAACAGCACGAACCACCGACGGTCGCTGCATGGAGCCATCACTGTTTCTTCTGACCACTTGCGTGGTCGGCCGTGAAGCAAATCGTTGATTGGTCTCTCGCAGAAATCTCGATTTATTGTACAACGACTCCAGATTAAATCGTCCGTTGTATTGCCATGCGCCTTGATTTTTAATAATATTCCCCACATAGACATCTTCCACCATCGCTCCCCTATCCCAATTGTAGGATGAGTTGTATTTGACTCCCGCGTTGATCCAATCTGTAAAGGTGAATAGAGAAAGAGGCAAGTCGTAGGACATGTTCGCCGTTTGCACATAATTCATCGGACGCCCGAACGAAAGGATGTTATTCCATACCGAGTCTTTCCATATCTCATACTCTTCAGGGAAAAGCCGTTTGTTCACCGCCACATTGGGCTCGTCGATACGGGCATTGGTCCCTGTATTGATATCAAAGCGGAGTGATTTCGACAGATTCCACACCATACTGAATTGGCGTTCCCATATGAAATCTTTCCGCACAGCCAATGGGATATCATTATTGACCTCTCCTCCCACATAATCCCGCAATTGCTGCTCGTAGTAGTATCGCGACATATTGGTACTGAAAGATACGTTGGTAGGAAGATAGTTGATCGAGAACTCCTTAATAAAGCGACTGTTCTTCGAAAGACTTCGTAGGTTGACAAAGGGCTGAAACGGCTTTATTACGGGCGAATAACTGTAATTGATGTTTCCTCGATAGTGTTGCGTGATCTCATACTCCGTATTTGGATTACGAACAAAGTTTTCGCTAAACGAATAGCCGAAGGTAAGGTTCGCGGGATCATACGGCATCGGATTACGGCTCTTGATATCAAACTTCACGTTTGAGAAGGTGATGCTTTTAACCGTATTCTTATCCTGAGCGATGTTTCGCAACGAGTCTTTCTCCGGACCCGACAACTCCGCCAACGCTTCAGCCATCAGAATATCTTTATCCAGCGGGTTATACTTGGGAGTATTGGTCTGCTCAGACCATGAATAGAAGAAAGGTGCTTTCAATCCCACCTTCTCAGGAAGCAAACGTCCCAAATCAACGGATGTAGCAATGTTATACTGCGTAAAGTCGTCCATTCTTCGTTGTTGCACCCGTTGCTCAAGACCTCCGAAACCAACGGTCTCAAACTGTCCGCTTACATTGATGGTGCCAATATCCGAGAGTGCCAGATTGATGTTGGCTTTACCGGCCCACCCTCCCTCTTCGTTGAAGCTTGTCATGCGGAGTTCGTTGATCCATACGATGATTGACTTAGGAATTCCTGAACCGTTTCTCACTCCCACCATAATGGTTTTCACCTCCGCCAGACTAGGATTGCCCACTATGGTTACCTTATTCGATGGTTTCTTGGGATCGGGTTCAAAATAGGGTTTGGCGAAGCTTTCATGTTTACCTCCCCGCTTGTCGGCGTTCCGTTTCATCTTCAAATCGGTAAACACTGTCAATGCCACATCAAACATATTCTCTTTGGGCCACACCTTCAGCCTATCGGCATCACTATTGCCATTATAGGGAGGCGGACCGTGCGGTGTAAGTGATAATGGGATTTCGTACTCGTAGAAGTTGTTCTTATAATCAGTGCCAAGACGGATAAACAAGTGACAATCGCCATCCTCCAGTTCCGTATCATCAATCAGTTTCTCGGCATGAACAAACATTTGAATGTTGTTATATTGACGCATGTCGATATAGGTATTTTTATACACCGCACGGGCATCTTTGGGAGCTAACGATGTTACCTTCATTTGAAGGGACTGCTCATTCTGCTGTCTGATCTGAGGTTGACTCGGGTCAATCATACGAGAGATTCCGGGAGGCAACACGTAGTTGACCGGCACACGGCTGCCGTTCTCTTCTATATTGACAGCCGAAACGTCGATACTTGCATTCGATATCGGTTGTACATTCGGATCATTCAAGCCCTGCGTATAGGTGCGCCAATCCCCTCTGACCAGTTCAAGGGTTCCAAAACGTAGGTGGGTCTCTTTCTCAAAGTTGGTCATATACATCCGCATGAAACGAATGGTTTTAAAATCGCGGATATTCCCCACCGATTTATCATAGTCGCGGATTGGTACTTTGAACTGATACCACTTCACATTTCCTTCACTCCCATCGGCCAAACGAACGGTAGCATGGCGAATATCCACAATATTGTTTCGTCCGACTGCCATGTCCTTCTTTCTGAGTGAAACCTTATATTCGTAGTATCGTTCGTACTCATTCAATGTATTGTCCTGATCGATATCTTCCACATCAGGCAGGTTTCGTGCCGACACATCGTATGATTCAGGAGAATCTTCCGATGCGGTAGAGTTTCCCTCTACTCCCGCGAATCGTTTGTATCGTTGTAAGATCGGTGTCTCTTCCCTATCCCAAATACTGCTTCTGAAGTAGCGGAAATTGTCACTCGCTGGGTCGTTTAATACCGAGAAAGGATCCTCCCGCATCTTTTGGAGGGTATCGGGTATAATTTTTGTTTTCAACGCCTCTACAAACTCAACATAGGTACCAAATCCCAGCTCCTCTTCGGTGCGAAGACCATTCAATCCCACATCCTGAAACTTTCGCGCACCGGGTGTATTGTCAAATGCATAGACCAGCGATTGCTTCTTCGGCATCTTTCCCCAATAGGTAGTCTCCACCATCGTGTTATCGCCATCAATGGGCATACCGTTCTCAAAAAACTTCCGGCCATCCTTCAATATATCCTCGGATATTTCACCCAAGTTGAAATAGAGGTCTCCTCCGGCACGAACATCGGTGGAATCATATACAAAAGGATCCATCAACCAAAACTCGATATACTCGTAATTGGCCGCCTCGAAGTCGGTGTTATCAATCCGTCGCATCATCCCTCCAAATCGCTGTTTGGGATTCATCAAACGTCCATCAGGTCCGGTTCCTTTCACATCGAGATTATACGGTCCCCGTTCGGTCGGATAATAGGAGATGTTCATCACGGGCAACATGGCTGTCTGTCCGTAGGTAGCCTCTCTATTGGGAAACAGTTCTCGTTCGAGCACCTCACGTACAAGGTGGTTGGACAACTGTTCTTTGTCCTGACGTATGTGAGCGGGAGTTTGCGGCATATTACGGGTAAAGATCGGATCGATCCGATACCAAGAGATGAGCGAACGATCGGTCAGTTCGAATGGTTTCTCAAACCCGGTTCCCACTTCGGAAGGTTTATTGATCCGCATCGGATCATACGGAACACTCGATAAGAACCAGGCATACGGAGTGCGGAGGTCCATGCTGGTTTTGGTGGTCTCGAAGTCATCAATGTAAGAGGTGCCCGATTTAGACAATTCACTGGGATGTCCAGGAATGAGATTGGCAATCTCCGCTTGCACTGAGAGGCGTGATGGTTCAACGGCGGTGATGGTAGGAACTTTGTCGATCAGGTTGGTGAGCCATTGCGATTCGGTTTTGTACGAAAGGCCCACCCCCCAGATGGTATTGGAGAAAGGTTCATTGCCTATGCTTACCTTCGTTGTCAAAGGCTTTTCCGACAAGTGCATCACGGTACCAAACACGTTGAAGTTTTTGCTGAACTCATACTGCATATCAAGACCCAACAATGTTTTCCGTTGCATGCTGTAATTGGATTGATTTTCTGTTGACACACTAATTGGTGTACGCGACTCAAGCAAACTCTGATTCAAGATCGTCACCACACCCATGGAGTAGTCCACCGTATAATCCACGTTCTCGGTCAGAAGCATTCCTCCGGCTGTCACCCGTACCGACCCACGGGGTACATTCATCGAACCCAACCGGATATCCGATCCAGAGGATGATTTGTATTCACCCACCAGTCGGAATTTATTTTTCTCAGTGATTTGGCGGGCAACCGTCAAGGTAGAGTCATACAACTCCTTAAACACATATTTATCAGATATTCGTTTATCCCGAAAACGCCTCTCCAAATGTTCCCCACAAGGTTCAACCACCGGAAAGATTATCTTTCCGTTTTGTGAATGGATGGTGTAGCCATCCACAAAGTCGAAGAAACCATCCGGATAGGGTTCCTGTTTGGAGTCCAAACGGTCGAGATTCATCACCCGCAGTATAATCGAATCCTTCAATGCACCTTCGGAAAAGTAGTTCAGATAGGTGCCGATGGTGTCACTTTGGTATTTAATATCCAACTTGAATCGATCCGATTGCTCTTGATAGGCATTCAGCGAATAGACATTCTTCATCATCAATCGCCAGTTCTTCAACTGAGGCGTATAAACCGCTCCCTTCAACAGCTTCAGAAAAAGGGTATTGTTGGACACCTGTTCCGTGTTGTCGGTTGAGAACTCACCCACCTGATACGTTTGTCCGTTATACTTGTACTCAAAAGCCACCGCCAACACCTCATCAGGTTGAAGCATGGAGTTGAGTGACACATATCCCAGTTGCGTATTCACCCTGAATTCCGAAGGATCGAGTCGTCGTGCATTCTCCACCTTTTCGTAGTCCTCTCCCCCTTTTATTCCGTAAAGAGTTTCCAACGGCTCAAGGGTGGAGTTTACCATGTTCATGATACGGGCATCGGGATAATCCCTGTTTATCTCCCCATACAAACTATTCCCATCGTTGGCCGGCACTTTAACGGAGGGGCTGACTTGCCAGTGGGTGTTCTGCAATCGTTCATTGCTGATCTCTCCCATGTCCATAAAGGCCACCACATCCCTCGCCTGGTCATAGTTTCCCCGTTTATTGGTAACCCACACCTCTACCCTGCTGATGGTTATACCGGAAGAGATGTATGGCAATTTACTCATCCAACGGTCGTAGTTTTCATAGAAATAGTGCGAGAGAAAGAAGTGCCTGTTTTCATCGTACTGATCGATCCGCAAATCAAAAGGAGTCAATTGGGCTCCTCCCCGCATATCAAGGGATCGCGACTCCGATTCCTGTTGTGCTACAATAGCCATCGCCTTGAACTTTCCCAGTTGAATTCCCGCTTTGATACCAAACAGTGCCTGTGTGCCACGTATCAATGAGCTGGAGGTTTGCATGCTCACATTGCCCGCCTCAAGCACCTTCAGTATCTCGTCTTCGTTTCCCTCATAGGCCAGTTTCAGCTTTTTGGAGTCAAAGTCAAAGGTGGCCTCCGTGTCGTAGTTCATCCCGAAGTTCATCTTTTCGCCCACCTTCGCGTTGACGTTCAACTGCACCTTCTCATTGAAGTCAAAGTAGGTTTTTGTGCGGGCGTTTTCAGGAAGGGAGGGGTTGTTTGTGCTATTTCGTTTGGCTCCCATGGATATCTCGGCCGATCCCTGTGTTTGTATTTTCACTCCTCCGGGGCCAAATATCCGTTCAGCCGCACCAATGTTGAGCTGCATATTCCGAAAATCTACCTCATTCTCTTTCTCCGTCTCGTTGGCCGATGATCGGTTGTAGAAGTAGTTTTGTCTCGATGTTCGTTCTATATACTTCAGGTATTCCCGCGGAG
>JBKEBB010000161.1:0-1923 GCA_047972845.1 Bacteroidales bacterium | reverse complement strand
GGCACCTCACCTTCACGAACCGAGTCACTGGGAAGAACTCCCTCTTTGGGTGCGGTTCCGAGCTCCCACGAATTGAGTGAGGGAATGTTCTCCATCACCCCTTCGGCCAATGTTATGGCTGTTCCGCTGGGGGCATCGAGTTTATGAATATGATGAATCTCTTTCATGCGCACCGAATAATCGGGAAAATCGCTCATTATCTTTGCCAGATAACTATTAACCGCAAAAAGCACATTCACCCCAAGACTGAAATTAGAGGCGTAGAAGAATGTATGTCCCTCTGCACACGCCTGCTTGATTTCGGGAAGATGTTCCAACCATCCGGTTGTTCCCGATACCACCTTAACTCCGGCTTTAAAACAGCGACGGTAGTTGTTTATCGCTACTGCAGGAACAGTAAACTCGATGGCTACATCAGCACTTTTAAACGCATCCGACTCAAAGTCCTCTTGATTGTTTACATCAATGCGGGCAACAATCTCATGTCCTCTGTCTTGAGCGATTCGTTCAATCTCACGGCCCATTTTGCCGTATCCAATCAATGCTATTTTCATCTTGAAATCTTTAAAAGGGTTGATATTCTTACAGGTCTATACCCGAAAATCGTCTATTCAAAAAGTTTGGTATGTGGGTGAGGGAGTCGTTTATATATACGTTCCACCGCATAGTAAAAAGGAAATGCCGATATAAATCCGAACACCGAATCTATCAGATAATGCGCTTTGATGTAAACGGTAGCCATCACCAAAAACAGATAGATCGGAAACACTATCCAGAAGTACTTCCTAACATACTTCCACGCCGCGATCATCACCACAGTGGACATTCCTACGTGTGAACTGGGAAACGCCCCGGTGGGTCTTTCTCCCATTAGATGGGTTTGGTGCACAATCCATGAGAAAGGTCCGCGTACAGGTTCATTGGGAATCATATCGGGATGTATATCGAAATAGGTTCCGATGGGAGTAAAAATCGCTTCACACGCGGTGTCCCATCCGATAGCCGGGAAGTAAAACTGCGGACCTGCAACAGGAACAAAAATAAATATCAAGTAGTAAAAATAGAATGTACAAAGAAACACAAACATCCACTTATCAAACCGTCTGGGTTGACGCAGGAATATGATGATCGTAAAGATGGCAAACATCGGATAAAGGAAGAAGTATCCAAAGTTGATCGCTTCGCTGAACCATCTCCACGGAGCTATCTCCCCAAAAAGAAGAGCGGGCTGATAGCCAAAGATATTCTGCTCCCAAACGGCAAAATGGTGATCCAAGTTTGGAAGTATCCGGTTGAATTCGAAGGTATCGGCATACCAATAAGGTAGAAGGATTCCGACAAACAGATAACGTCCGAAGTCGAGCCATCGATTATCCTGCAACTTGGAAATATGAGAGAGGATTAAGATGATAAACACGAAGCTAAGGCGTTCGACGATCAATCCCATCGGATTTGCCATCCGGTCATAATTAAACACAATAAGGAGTGTTGTCAATAAGGCATAGAGAATGGTTGCATTCTCAACCGGATAGATGTTCTTAATATTTACTCGTTTAAACATTGTCATTTCAGCCAACCGGCTTTTCTGTACCACTCGATCGCTTGATCAACTCCTTTCTCGAGTGGGTAGTTGGGTTTGAATCCTAAATCTCTTTTCAACGGCTCGATGTCACATGTCCAATTCCGTTGTTTCATGATCTGATATTTATCACTGTTCAACGTCGATGCCACACCTTGCCATCGACCAATTTGTTCGGCGCACAAAGATACAATTTTAATTATAACAAGCGGCAGTTTAAAGGGTATTACAAACCGTTTCCCCAGCTTCTTCATAACGATACGACGAAAATCGGCTCCTGAATAGACATCTCCATCCGCCACAAAGTAGTGCTTACCGATTGCTTGATGATCAATCGCGCTGAA
>JBKEBB010000136.1:0-9637 GCA_047972845.1 Bacteroidales bacterium | reverse complement strand
AAGATACAATACTTTACGCGGCATGTTTTGACGCCAACGGAGGTGTCTTCGAACCACTGTTGGGAGAAGAGGACGCGATAATCTCTGACGCGCTAAACCACGCATCGATCATTGATGGTGTTCGTCTATGTAAAGCAAAGCGCTACCGCTATGCAAACGCAAACATGGAAGAGCTCGAGAAGTGTCTTCAAGAGGCCCAAAGCCAACGATTCAGAATCATCGTAACAGACGGAGTTTTCTCAATGGACGGAAATGTGGCTCCAATGGACAAAATCTGTGCATTAGCTGAGAAATACAATGCCCTTGTAATGGTGGACGAATCGCACTCTGCAGGAGTAGTCGGTCCTACCGGAGGAGGAGTTAGCGAACTTTACAACACCTATAATAAAGTCGATATTTATACCGGAACATTAGGAAAAGCATTTGGTGGTGCAATCGGAGGATTTACCACAGGGAAAAAAGAGATCATAGCAATGCTCCGTCAACGTTCTCGCCCCTATCTTTTCTCCAACTCAATTCCGCCAATGGTGGCAGCTGCAGGTATTGAAGTATTCAAAATGCTTAAAGAGAGTCGTAATCTTCACGCTCAGCTATCAAAGAATGTGTCCTATTTCAGAACTAAAATGATTGAAGCTGGTTTCGATATCAAGCCTACCCAATCGGCCATTTGTGCTGTTATGCTCTATGATGCTCCGCTTTCTCAACAGTTTGCTGCACGAATGCTTGAAGAAGGAATTTATGTGGTAGGATTTTATTATCCTGTAGTTCCAAAAGAACAAGCGCGAATCAGAGTACAACTCTCAGCCGCACACACTGAAAATGACCTGAACCGATGCATCGATGCATTTGTTAAGGTTGGAAAAGAGTTAGGAGTGGTGAAATAGAACCGATTGTTCCTTTTCATTGCCGTTGGGCAGTAGAATCGTTACCATCTTGAGTACGGACTTGAATGCTATCTATAAAAACCCATTTATATGAGAAAATCGATATTACTTATAGTCGCAATTTGGTTAGGTGCGTTTAGCAATCAATTGTTTGCACAGTATGAAACAATAGAAATTGACTCTACTCTTGTTGCAAACGGAGAAGAGATCGACACCATCGATTTAGAGATAATACCAGTAATCAAACAAAAGGGATATGGCAACTCACTATCTTCGGACACTGTTGTTCCCGTACAAGAATATGAAGTGATCGATCTCGACTCTATCAGGAAGGAGGAGGTAAAGAAATCAACCCTTCCTCCCCCACTGATGGTTGAACGCCTACAGCTGATCAGTGATGATTATAAGAGGGAACTCAATATTGATTTCAATGAAATCATGCGTTATATTAGAAACAGGAAGTTTATCCCTCATAGTAAAGAACAAGATGCTCGACCCGCCTTACGCGATGAGATTGCATTAAATGAGTATCTTACTGATAGAGGGATTACAGTAGCAGACACAACCGTTGCTCTCCTGCAATTATTGCAACAGTGGTATGACTATGACAACTATTGGGATCCCCAATGGGGATTCGACGATAAGTTGCCCATTAGCAAGATTTTCCTCCCAATTGTTTTCAAAGGCAACGAATTACTGCCCAACCCAAACATTTTGTATCAAAAGGGTTCAATGTTCAAGACTGAAGAACTTGATCTTCGATTGGATACAGATGTTTCATTCTTAACAAAAAAAAGATTTCAAGATTCGCTTGAGAATATGGCTATAAAGAATGTACTCCAAACAATGCCACTTTCCATTCGATACTCCTACAAATCTCTACCTAAAGAGATTATCAAAGAAAGGCATATTGAGGCAAGTGCAATTCCCAAACTATTCGAACCTGAAAATCTTATTTCGACCGACTACGGAAGGATGACGCCGATCGAGATCAAACCCAAGAACTGGATTCCGAATTTTCAAAGCACCATCCATTTTTCTCAATCGTATCTTTCCGAAAATTGGTTTCAGGGAGGTGAATCAAGCATCCTTTTGAACAGTGTGCAATTAGCGACTCTCAATTACACCAATTATAACAATATAACTTGGAATACTTTACTCGAGTGGCGACTCGGTTTTATCTCCTCACCCAGCGACTCATTGCGATCATTTAAAGCAAGCGATGACCAACTTCGGTTTTACTCGATCTTCAACTTGAAGGCTTACAGAAAATGGAATTACTCATTATCAGCAGAGTTTAAGACAAAAATATTCGACAGCTACACGCCCAATACCAAAAACCTCACAGGAGGATTTCTTTCGCCTGCCAATGCCAATCTTAACCTTGGTATGAACTATGTATATGCGAACGAAAAGAAAACATTCTCAATATCGGCTCTGCTGGCTCCCGGAGCTCTTAGCCTGATTTATGTAGCCAACAAAGATCTACCATCTCCAAATCCAAAAAACCCAGATAGTAGAACCTACATTACATTAGGATCTTCTATCACCGGAAGCATGGTTTGGAAAATGACTCCTTTCGTGACATGGACATCAAGAGTCTATTTATTTACAAACTACGAACGTACACTGGTTGAATTTGAGAACACGTTGGATATGATATTGAATCGCTATCTCTCAACTCGTATTTATGTGTATCCACGTTTCGATGATGCCCTCAAATTAAAGAATCCAGGGGACTCTTACCTCCAATTCAAAGAAATAATCAGCTTCGGCTTCAATTTCAAAATCTAAAATGACTTCCAATGTGTTTATTAACCATTGGGATTCAATGAAGAATTCTTAACCAACTATTAATGAAATATCTTTCAAACAACTAACAAAGAAAAGCCATGGACAATTTTCAATTCTACAACCCGACTCGTATCATTTTCGGAAAAAACACCGAAAACAAAACGGCCAAAGAGATTAAGCGATACGGTGGCTCTCGTGTACTTCTACATTATGGTGGCAACTCAATAAAAAAAAGTGGACTGTATGATAAAATAACGCAACTTCTCTCCGAAGCCGGACTTTTTGTTGTGGAACTCGGAGGTGTTGTCCCAAATCCACGTCTTGATTTGGTATATAAAGGCATCGAACTTTGTAAAGAAAATAATATCGACTTCATTCTTGCTGTTGGAGGAGGAAGTGTTATTGACTCAGCCAAGGGAATTGCTATGGGATGTAAAGTTGACGGTGATATTTGGGACTACTACATGGACAATTCAAAGGTTGTACCGGCAGCCCTTCCTATAGGAGTTGTTCTTACCATTCCTGCAGCGGGATCCGAATCATCAACCGGATCAGTAATAACGAATGAACTTGGAGGTTTTAAAAGATACACCGGAGGAGAAATTGTGATTCCGAGATTCGCGATAATGAATCCCGAAATCACCTACACCATGCCAAAAGCTCAAATAGCCTATGGTTGTTCAGATATCATCGCCCATCTGTTCGAGCGCTATTTCACCCTTTCACCAAACAACGACCTAACCGACCGTTTGATCGAATCAACAATCACTACGGTTATGAACAACGGCCTTCAAGCAATGAAGAACCCTACGGACTATAACTGCCGCGCAGAAATCATGTGGGCAGGCACCATAGCTCACAACAATCTTCTGAACACAGGTAGAATAGGAGACTGGGGAACTCATGACATTGAGCATGAGCTCAGTGGTATTTACGACATTGCTCATGGCGCTGGATTGGCTATTTTATTCCCGGCTTGGATGCGTTATGTTAACAATGAAAACATTGATAAGTTTATCCAAATCGCGAATAGAGTCTTTGGTGTCGATTTCCCACGCGAAAACAAAGAATTGATTGTTGATGCAATGATTGAGAAATTGGAATCATGGTATAAAACAATGGGACTTCCCACAAGGCTGTCAGAGGTAAATATTGATGATACCCACTTCAAAGAGATGGCTGAAAAATGTGTAGTAAATAGAGGATCTGTTGGAAACTTTAAAAAACTATACCCTGCTGATATCGAAGCTATATATAAATTGGCACTATAAATTGAATCCTTTCATCTCTTAATCCGGATCTCGGAGACGTTAAGTCTCAGATCCGGATTATTTTTTATACAAATTGAAGCACAAAGAGGTGCTTCTATGAGATCTGCACTAAACCCAGAATCAGAAAACAAACAACGATATTATCCGTACAAA
This sequence comes from Bacteroidales bacterium, assembly GCA_047972845.1. Classification (GTDB taxonomy): domain Bacteria; phylum Bacteroidota; class Bacteroidia; order Bacteroidales; family JBKEBB01; genus JBKEBB01. Next base: position 5,535 of record JBKEBB010000136.1, on the reverse strand, counting down.
AAAAGGAATATCACTTTCAAATGAGAGGACTATTCCTTTTGTGTAAAAGGAATGCTCGTATTTGGCAAACAGAGTATTCCTTTTCTCAGCGATGATGTGACAGTATAAAAATCGACAATTTATCTCGGAATATTAGAATAAGATTATTGATTCTCAATCCTCTTCAATTGATATCCTTTATAGCGAACACCCAGTAATCTATATCCCTTTAATTCGAGGGTTCTATTCAGATAAAGAATCTGCTGTCTGACCGCTTCATCCGTCACCTCAGAATCCCCCCAAACTGCCTCTCGGATAAAACTTAGCGGGAAATACTCCTTTCCTGACTCCAGCAATATTTTCATAATTCGAAAAGGAATACCCGAAAGATCAAGTACTGTCTCAAAATAGTATATCCGATCCGATTGGCTATCGTAATGAAATGGACTATGAATACAGGAGTTTGCAGCTCCACGCTGGCGAATTAAGTAATCTCGTTCTTTAATCAAATTATCAAGCTCTTGATCCAAAGGGGCAATTTTTGCAATAACACTTTCTCTTTGTCGTTGAAGATCCTGAAGCAGGTTCAACCGCTTTTGCAATTCCACCTTCCGTTGTCCTATCTTTTCAATCTGAGAATCAACCTCATTTATGGTAGTGCTCGAACCCTTCACCTCAAATAGAAGCCTCTTCATAATACCTACACGTTTCCGACTCCAATAAATCCATGCCAAAACAACAAGTATGAATACTATAATCGATGTCAGCGCCAAATTGGGACGTGTAAACAAGGACATATGGCGGACAATAAGTGATGGAAGGATTTTAGTATATAACCCAAACTTAATTTCGTCATCCACTCCACAGATAAAGTGAAATTTGTCCACATCTGGCATATCCATCATCGTAGTATCACCCCTTTTAATCGATTTTTCTTGATCACTATCTATGTAGTGAACAGCATAGTTGATAGGGATATCCGCTTTTATCGATCTGATCAAGAAAAGACTATCCACTTTTTTGGCTACCTCTGTCGAGCACATTAGAGCAAGCATAGTGATATCAAAGTCCAATCTAGCATCTTCAGGAGAGAGAGCCTTATGACGCGGAGATAATATAATCGTTCTCGTACCAGAAATAGTAGTTAGGGTCAGTGACTTTCTTTGTTTAAAAAAATCTCCTCCGGTTGCGTAGGGAATTCCTATCACCTGCAATCGAGTCGCATCTTTTATGGAATTATCCATTATAAATTTTATGTCAGATTCAATTTTGTTTCGACTTCTTTGATAGTCGTCATACAAAAAGAATCCGGCAAGAAAAAGAATAACAGCTATAATGAAGAAAAATGAAAACCTATTCATTCCTTTAATTTTAAAATAAAATCACTGCAAATATAATTAAAGAATGAATGCCACGATACAATCAAAGAGTAAAAGATGGAAATTACTATTACAAACCATCACTAATGGTTAAAATATTTGATATCCAACAATATAATTAGTAATTTGGTGCAATAAATGGAAGAAAAAGAGATCCAAAGCAAAAGCGATCATCAAAAATATATGAATAAGAAGCTGAACAGCAGAATATAATCTAGCATAATTATATTTGTTAATATTCACCATTAAGGCCTTTATAATCATAATCTACTGTTGAAAGACACCTAAATTAGATAAATCTCAATCATGCAAAAGTATTATAGAAATAAAAAAGTACAGCCAAGAGAAATTCTCCCAGCTGTACTTTTATTATATAACGAATAAAAATAGTCTTGCCCTTCCTTCTTATTTAAGAATTTGCTTCATCCACTCATGAATCAAGCTTTTTACCTTCTCATGATATGGAAAACTATCACGAAATCCCCAGCCATGTCCTCCTACCGGAAAAATATACATAGAAGCGGGGACATTATTCCGTTTTAGCGCACTGTAAAACTCAATGCTGTTTTTTGGCAAAACTCCAGTATCATCATCACTCAACAATAATAAAGTAGGAGGAGTATCGGAATTTACCTGTAGCTCATTGCTATAATACGAAACCAACTGATCAGAGGGTGTCTTTCCCAATAAATTCTCTCTACTTCCAAGATGAGTAAACTCTTTGTTCATAGTAATAACCGGATAGAACAAAATAGCAAAATCCGGTCTGGATTCCTTATCGAAGTGGGTAGCCGCGGTAGAAGCAAGATGTCCACCTGCGGAAGAGCCCATTATTCCCACTTTCTTAGGATCTACACCCCATTCCTTCGAATAACGTCTAACTAAGCGGATTGCCTCCTGAGCATCCATTAACGGAATAGCGTGATGCTGGTTGGGCAACCGATATTTGAGAACAATCCCCGTCGTTCCATTAGAAGCCAGCCATTGGGCGATATCAGTTCCTTCATGCACAAAAGCCTCAACAGCATATCCACCTCCGGGACAGATCACAACGGCCGATCCATTATTCTCTTCTGAATCGGGTTTATACACATAGATCGAAGGGACAGTCACATGTTGAAAATGTCCGGACTCGTTTCTTGATTCCTGAACAAGAATTCCATTGCTTTCAGGTACACCTCCGGGCCATAGAGGTAGTTCAACGTAATTTTGAGAAAAGAGAGAAATAGAAACGCCCATACAAATAATAAGAATTGAGAGTCTCATAATTGGATTAGTTTACGTAATGAAAATAATATGCAGTTATCAATTCGCTTTTCTCTTTGATATTATTTGCACAACAACAAGCATCAAGATTGACAAAGGTAACGCCCAAACAATTGGGTCAATCACTGGGAATGGAAACGTTTCAATCAATACAGGTTTCCCAAACAACCAGTCGCACAAACCAATGGCCGCAGACTCCTTCTGATGAAGAAATAAAAGAGCAAAAGTACTTGTCAATGCACCGGTCCACAAACTCCAAAGAGCCGCCTGACGAGTAACGCCTTTAATGTATAGAATCGCAAAATAGGTAGGCAAGAAAGTAGCGGCACAAATCCCAAAGAAGATGGCGGTTCCCCTTGCTATTATACTTGCAGGCAGCATGTAACTAATGATATAACTAACCAAGATAGCAAATACAATTCCCAAACGAGTAATCAAAACGGTATTATCATTCTTCTTCGTTCTCTTCTTGATGTTTCCTACTACATCATGTCCAATAGCGGTTCCCATAGTGTGGAGTTGAGAACTCAAAGTACTCATAGCCGCAGAAAGAATACAAAGCATAAATAAAGCTGTAAACCAATTGGGAGTAGCCATATTGATAAAGGTAGGGATTATCTTATCCATATCAGCAACTGCTTCAGAGGCTACCTTTCCTGTCTCCTTCAAAAACAACAAATTGGAAATTGGTCCAATATGAAATATAAAGCCAACGGTCAGTGTTAAGAATAAACAACCTGCAAATACCGCGCGATTCAAATCTCGAGTACTCTTCACTGTCATAAATCGAACCACCAATTGGGGTTGTGCCAACACTCCAATACCTACACCCATAATGAGTGAAGTCACCAAATTGAACCACCAAGGAGAACCAAATTCAGGCATCGCAGTCCATCCTCTATGACCCAACGCCTTAAACTGCTCCGGAACCAAATTTGCCGCATCGGAAAGAGCTACATTCGCTTCTGTAAAACCCATTCCTAATTTTGCATATGTAAAATACATCAGCAAAGAAATACTCACTACCATTATTCCAGCCTGCAACGCATCTACGTACATCACGCCTTTTAATCCTCCGGTAATAACATATACGGCAATAATCAATGTAAAACAGAAAAGTGCAAGATGATAATCAATATCAAACACATGTTCCACGAAAACGGCTCCACCTTTCATTACTACCGATGCGTATAATGGCATTCCAAGAATAATTATAGCAGCAATAAAGTACCTGATTGCATTTGAATTAAAATATTTACCAAAGAGTTCAGGAAATGTTTTGGCTTCCAATTGAGAACCCAACAAACGAGTACGGCGGCCAAAGAGAATAAATGCGATGACCACACCTACAAGCATATTAAGCAAATTAAGCCACATGATTCCCATGCCATAGGTAGCAGCAACACCTCCAAACCCTACAATCGCGGAAGCTGATATAAACGCGGCACCATAAGACAACGCCATCACAATGGGAGGAATCTCACCTCCTGCCAACAAATAATCATTCGCATTGCGGGTGGAACGATAACCCCTCCAACCCAAAAAAGCAATTACACCAATATACACAAGGGTGATCACACCAAGAGTAAGCATATCCATTGTTAGTCCTCCTTATTCCATTTTATGATACCATACACCAACGCAAAAGAGACACACAAAAAGATAGCTAAATAGGCAAAATAAATGCCGGGATCGTTTATTCCAAACATATTCTTAATTGATATTGAGGGGGGGTTAATTCTTTTATTGTGAGAAGTTAAATACTTATAACTCTGTCAACTCAGCTTCCGAAATAATTCTCAGGTTATTTTGAGCGACAACTGCTTTAGCCAAATCATAATTATTAAGCCGAACAATCATAAACGCCTTATTGACACAAGAAAAACAATACATATATTCGACACTTATTCCGGCGGAGGCAAAATAGCTCAACTGTCTTGAGAAATCTCCCGCTTCACCACTGCTTGATAAAACAAGAACCTCACTTCGGTTGACACTAACCCTGTTCTCTTTTAGCTGAGTAAATGCCTTTTCATTATCACTTGTTATCAGTCTAAGGATTCCATACTCGGATGTATCGGCCAGTGTTGCCACAAGAATACGGATATTTGAAGACCCAATAACATCGAGAATCTCATTGAGTCGTCCCGATTTATTCTCAATAAAGACAGATAATTGCTTAACAGTCATATTCTTTTGGATTGTATTTTGATTTGATTCTATAACTAAGAATTGATTAGATCTCTTTTCTAAGGTCCTTCACTCTTACAGCTTTACCTTCCGACTGCGGTAATGTTCCCTTATCCACAAGTTTTAAATAAGGAGTAACCAAAATCTCATCCTTCAACTTACGAGTGATTTCTTTAGTGAGGTTTTGAAGTTTACCATAATCGTCAGTAAACAACTCAGCCAATTCAACCTCTATTTTAATTTCATCGTTGGCTCCAATGGTCTCGATCGTAATTAGGTAGTTTGAGGCAAGTTCGCTGTATTGCATCAGAATCATTTCTATTTGCATCGGGAAGATATTTACCCCCTTAACAATAAACATATCGTCGCTTCGTCCCTTTATTCGATCTATTCTTCTATGAGTTCTTCCACAGGGACAACCGCCCGGCAGGATTCGGGTAAGGTCTTGGGTACGGTATCGCAATAAGGGCATGCAATCACGATCAAGAGTTGTAAGAACTAATTCGCCAATTTCTCCATCAGCAACCGGTTCGAGTGTGTCCGGATCGACTATCTCCATGAGAAAACAATCTTCCCATAAGTGTAATCCATTTTGCTCGGGGCATTCAAAGGCAACACCCGGACCACTCATCTCTGACATACCAAAACAGTTGTACGCCTTGACTCCCAAGGCCTCTTCAATTCTTTTCCGTTGGCCCTCGGTATGAGGCTCAGCTCCAAT
>JBKEBB010000037.1:0-4141 GCA_047972845.1 Bacteroidales bacterium | reverse complement strand
TGAGACGATATTCATACGAGGACGTTGTAAAACAATGATTCTCGGAAACAGCGGACAAAATATCTATCCGGAAGAGATTGAAGCGAAGCTCAACAATATGCCGTGTGTCATGGAGAGTCTTGTGGTTGAGCGTGAAGGTAAATTGGTCGCATTGGTATATCCCGACTATGAGCAAGCAGATGCCGAAGGAATTCGCACGCATCAGATTGAGGAATTGATGGAAAAGAATCGAATCGAACTCAACACCTTGGTAGCTCCTTATGAGCGAATACAGAGTGTGGTTCTCTATCCTCATGAATTCGAAAAAACGCCTAAGAGAAGTATAAAACGTTACTTGTACACCGTTTAATAAGTATAATCTTTCATTTCTTACAAAGACCACCTTCACGCTTAATGTCGATGGAGGTGGTCTTCTTGTATGAACTAACTCCAATCATAAAATGTTAGATTCAATACATTGTCTGTTAATCTGAGTTGTGATAATTTAAGTGTGAAACTGCTTATTGATATTGATATTTGGAAAATCTCCATATATTTGCATTCCATATATACTCCTGCATATTATGTTAAAAGAAAATCTGGTTGTCTTTTTTGAGAATAGTTTTAGAGAGAATTGGAACGGGAAAGCCCTTTCTGATTATTTCAAAAACGAGACCTACACCTATGGTCAAATGGCCTCTGAAATAGCCAAATTGCACCTCATGTTTGAGCAGATGAAAATCAAACCCGGGGATAAAATTTCATTAATCGGCAGGAATAATGCCAGATGGTGTATTGCCTATATCGGAGTTGTAACCTATGGAGCGGTGATTGTTCCTATTTTGCAAGATTTCAATGCCAATGATGTGCAACACATTGTCAACCATTCCGACTCTGTATTGCTTTTCGCCGGTGATATTTATTGGGAGTCGCTTGATATTGATAAAATGAAGAATATCAAGGCTGTTATTTCATTGGAAGATTTTTCACCCTATTATGAACGTTCGGGTTCAGTCATCGAGTCGTTTGAACGTAATTCAAATAAACTGATGAAGGCCCGTTACCCCCATGGTTTCAGGCCTGAGGATATCAAGTACAAGGTCAGACCCAACAACGAGGTGATGTTGATTAACTATACCTCTGGGACTACAGGCTTCAGTAAAGGGGTAATGCTTACCTGGAATAACATTACCGGAAATATTAAGTTTGGTATGGATGCCAAAATGCATTTCCCCGGAAGTCGTTGTTTATCATTCTTACCCGTGGCACATGCCTATGGTTCGGCATTCGACTTTTTATTAGCCCTAAGTTCAGGTGCTCATATGACTCTATTGGGTAAAATACCGTCCCCCAAGATACTCCTCGAGGCCTTAGCCTATGTAAAGCCACATCTGATCATTTGTGTTCCTCTTATATTGGAGAAGGTCTATAGAAAGCAAATTCTTCCACAGATCGAAAAGCCGATCATGAAGAAGTTGTTGTGCATTCCCGGTCTCGACACTCTTATTTATGCCAAAATACGTAAGAAACTGATGTTGGCTTTTGGAGGCAATTTCAATCAAATAGTTATTGGTGGAGCTCCTCTCAACGCGGAGGTAGAGGCCTTTTTCAAGAAAATCAATTTTCCTTTTACGATAGGGTATGGTATGACCGAGTGTGGTCCTTTGATCAGTTATACCCATTCGTCAGAGTTTGTTCCAACTTCGTGTGGAAGGATATTGCATGGATTGATGGAGGTGAAGATTGATTCGACCGATCCTCAGCATATTCCCGGTGAGATTTGTGTACGTGGCGAACATGTGATGGTTGGGTATTATAAGAATCCGGAAGCGACAGCCCAAGTACTTGTTGACGGCTGGCTGCGCACAGGAGATATGGGAACTGTTAGTGAAGATGGAACAATCTTTATTCGGGGACGTTGCAAGTCTATGATTCTGGGAGCTAATGGGCAGAATATCTATCCGGAAGAGATTGAAGCCAAACTCAACAACATGCCATGTGTCCTTGAAAGTCTTGTGGTAGAACGTGAGGGGAAGCTGGTCGCGTTGGTTTATCCTGATTACGAACAGATGGATTCAATGAAAATCGACACATCAGCTCTTGACGCGCTTATGGAAACAAACAGAAAAAATCTGAATAAGTTGGTTGCTTCCTACGAGGCTGTCCAGCGTGTTCAACTATATCCTCACGAGTTTGAAAAAACTCCTAAAAAGAGTATCAAACGATACTTATATACTTCGTAATACACTTCAATGATTAAAGAGATTCAATTAAGACTTACCCCCCGTGAAGCATCTTCCGAGAAACAGATCAAAGAGGTTGTGGCTTCACACTTGGGTGAGCAGTTAAAACATATAACCGGGGTAAGAGTTCTCAAACGATCGATTGATGCACGACAACGAGTTGTGGTGGTCAATCTTTCCATTCGAGTATTTCTGAACGAAGCACCTCCCCCTTTAGCATATGAAACGGTTAACTACCGACCGGTAGATGGAACTAAGCAGGCTGTTGTTGTAGGTGCCGGTCCCGCGGGATTGTTCGCCTCACTGAAATTGATCGAGCTTGGGATTAAACCAATCATGCTCGAAAGAGGAAAGAATGTGACAGATAGAAAAAGAGATATCGCGCTGATTTCACGCGAACAATCTGTCAATCCTGAATCCAATTATAGTTTTGGAGAGGGAGGAGCTGGTGCTTTTTCCGATGGAAAGTTATACACCCGTAGTAAAAAGCGGGGCAACGTAAACGAAGTGCTTAATGTATTGTGTCAGCATGGAGCCAGCGACTCTATATTGGTCGATGCCCATCCACATATCGGTACAGACAAACTTCCACGAGTAATTTCGAATATAAGGCAAACCATTCTCGATTGTGGTGGAGAGATCCATTTCAATACCCGTGTGGACGATCTGGTGATCGAAAACAATGAGGTGATTGGTGTTACAACTCAGGATAATCAGTTTTTTGGAGGTAAGGTGATATTGGCTACGGGTCATTCGGCGCGTGACACTTACCGTATGTTGCATTCCAAAAATATTACACTTGAACCCAAAGGAATTGCTATGGGTGTACGTTTGGAGCATCCCCAACCATTAATCGATCAAATTCAATACCATACTCCAAAGGGAAGAGGCGACTATCTTCCGGCTGCTGAATATAGTTTTGTGACTCAAAGCAGAGATCGTGGAGTATATTCATTCTGTATGTGTCCCGGAGGATTTGTTGTTCCTGCCGCCAGTGGTCCGCAGCAGGTTGTTGTGAATGGAATGTCTCCTTCAAACAGGGGATCTCAGTGGGCAAACGCGGGCTTCGTAGTGGAAATACGACCGGAGGATTTTCCTGACAAGTGCGAAAACGATGTATTGGGATTAATAGCCCTGCAAGAGGAGCTCGAGTACAACTGCTTTATTAATGGCGGAATGAAACAGACAGCTCCTGCCCAACGAATGAATGACTTTGTCAATAAGAAATTATCATACGATCTTCCGGATACCTCTTATGTTCCCGGAATATTATCATCTCCTCTTCACTTTTGGATGCCCGAATTTATCACTTCACGTTTGCGTGAAGGGTTTGTTCAGTTTGGTAAAAGTTCCAGGGGATTCCTTACCAACGAAGCTGTGATGATCGGGGCTGAAACCCGCACTTCCGCGCCAGTAAGGGTGCCACGGGATATTCAGTCGTTAGAACATGTGCAGATTAAAGGGTTGTATCCTTGTGGAGAAGGGGCCGGATATGCCGGAGGAATTGTTTCGGCCGCTATTGATGGCCAGCGGTGTGCAGAGAGTCTAGCTACCGTCTTATCAAAATAGATCAACCCAATAAGTTCCCCTATTAATAGGTGAATAGACGGGTTGTATCTCCCTTATTCTTCTCAGACCATATCTGTGGTAAAAAAAGGAATATACCTTTTGTGTAATACGGTAATGATGCCAAAAATGGTTGGTGAAGTTCTTGAAAATAGTTTGTAACTTCAAGGCGAAACTAAAGAGGAGATGAGCTCTGCTGGAGAGCAACTCATTAGCAATAGGTTTCAGACCAGACCGAAACGGGAGGAGTTTAGCGGCTCCTTCTTTTTCATTTCGGGTGTTCAAATATGGCTAAAGAAAACTCAAGTAACTTTATGAGTTGTGGTTGTTTTTGAAGAATAGATACCATTTTA
>JBKEBB010000035.1:0-3709 GCA_047972845.1 Bacteroidales bacterium | reverse complement strand
GGGCGATACAGCATGTGCCGCGTGCTGTAATGGAAGGGAAATGGGATTTCTGTGATAAGGTTTTTCAACAAACATCCAGTCCCCGAGTATTACTAATAGGATTCACAACTATATTAGCCCTCTTTTGGTCACTGTTAGATATTTCATTATCAATCAAATGGTGGGTGCTGTTGTTAGTGTTGATCGTAGCGTTGCTTCTTGCGGTTCCACGTAAGCTCTACCAAAAAAGACTGTTTTACGCGCTTTTGCAACTGCCGTATTTTTTTCTTCTAATGGTTCTTAACCTTTCTCGAATTAAAGGTGCCAATAAGAAATTCATCCATACCCGTCACGGGATTAAATAATAAATGTTATGCTTGCAGGATATTTTGATAGTAGCCAATTAAATAGTGATCTATTCCCGGGTAAGATTGTAAAGAGTGTGGCGATGGACGCTAAGGTGTCAAGTTTCTCTACTCCTGTTTGTGACGTTTTTTTTAGTGGGGATGTATATAACTCGAATAAATTTAAGGTCGATTCTACTGCTTCTTACGCTCAACTAATCGCACATCTCTATGAACAAAAGGGGATCTCTTTGTTTGGAGAGATTGATGGATCGTTTATAGCTGTCGTAAAGACGGTGGACAAGATTATAGTAGCTCGTGATCACCATGGGACAGGAGGACAACTCTATTACTCTCAGCGATGCTTTGCTACAACTCTTGCGCTCGTGCTTAAAATGTCGAACGAAAGGCATCAGGTAAACAGTCATGCATTAGCTCACTTTTTGACTGTTGGATATATCCCTACAGGGACCTCTTCGTTTGAAGGCATTAGTAAACTAGCTGCCGGACATGTGTTGATTTGCGAAAAAGGTCGACTGACCTGTGTAAATATGTTTGATACCTCTTCTATTCTTCCATCTAATAGAAGTGCAGACATTGATACTCTCTCTTCTCAATATGGAGAACTGCATTTAAATGCGATTAAGCGGAGGATCAGGAGTAGTAACAACGTGGGTATTCTGTTGAGCGGGGGGTATGACTCAGGGTGTAATCTTGCCGGATTGAGAAAGGTGTATCAAGGAGATATTCATTCATATTCAATTGGTTTTAAGGGGGATAATTGGAGTGAACTGCCGTTGGCCAAATGTATGTCTGAGACCTTTGGTTCGATACATCATGAATATGAGATTGATGAAAATGAGATTAATGCGCTTCCCGATATTGTGCGTGAATTGGGCGATCCATTCGTTGAAGGAGGATTGATGGTCAACTATGTCGTGATGCGAATGATAGGAAATAATAAGCCTGACGTGATTCTGGGTGGAGATGGAAGTGATCAATATTTTGGAACGTCGGGCCGTGAGGTAGCGCTTCACTTTTTAGCCGCTAAGTTCGGACTTAAGCCTTTTATGAAGCTTGGTCAAAAGATACTCAGTAGTCCCCGTTTTGAGACAAACAGCGCACCATATAGGGTTCGATTCCATCTGAATAAGATATTGAACATTCTTCAGGGGGATCTATTCGGCTTTGAACCATTCCTGTTATCGCGATTGATAAATGATCGGTCGGCTATTAATGGTTTTGATCTTATTAAACCTGATCTGAGAAGTTTTGAGCATCTATATACACAACATGCCTATAAGTCTGATTTGGAGAAGATAATCAATCAGGTTATTCTTTTTAAAGCATCGCGGATGGCGGATATGTTTGGAAATCCGATCGCGTTCCCCTATATGGATCTTGAACTGTATCACTTCCTCCAACAATTACCTGTATCATTAAAATGCAGAGGTGAAAACGTGTGGCAAATAGCCAAAGGAAACGCAACAGCTAAGTTTCTGTTGAAGTATCATTATAAGCCGATGTTGCCAGAGGTTATCACTTCAAAGAAGAAGCAGGGCGGTTTTGCTCCAATGCCTATTTTCTTTGCCGACAAGAATCAGAGAGACCGTTTGTCGGATTTTATTATGAGCTCTTCTGTAGCAGATGGATTTCTGAATAGATGTGAAGTGGAACGTTTTCTAAAAAGATACGATAGTGAAGCCTCCGAACAAGGAAACTGGTTTTGGTATAAACAGAATAAGGCAATCCAATTCTTCAATCTGCTTAATCTTGCAATATGGTGGGAGCAGTTTGTAAATTCGAATGATTCTCTTACGCTTTAATAAAAAGCTATGAATTCATTAAAGAAACAAGCCACAAATAGTGTGCTGTGGAGTGCTGTTGAGCGTTTTTCGGTTCAAGGTATTCAGTATATAATCAGTATTATTCTTGCCAGGCTGTTGTTTCCATCCGATTATGGATTGATTGCTATGCTAAGTATATTTTTAGCGGTCATTCAATCGATCATCGACGGAGGATTCGGATATGCCTTGATTCAGAAGAAAAATCCATCAAAAGTTGATTATAGTACAGTGTTCTATTTTAATCTGCTTGTTTCAATTGGATTGTATATCTTATTGTATTATTCCTCTCCGTTGATTGCTCGTTTTTATGAATCTCCCGAATTGGATTTGGTTACTAAGGTCGTAGGACTTGTTTTGATTATTAATTCCTTGGGGATTATCCAGCAGACGCGTCTCACAATAGAACTAAACTTCAAGAGTCAAGCCATAGCGGCCTTTGTGTCTGTTGTTATAAGTGGAGTTGTCGGTGTGATCCTTGCATACAAAGGATTCGGCGTGTGGGCATTGGTTTATCACACATTATTTAATAATCTCCTACGTGTAATCCTCCTTTGGATCTTTGCCTATTGGCGTCCCTCGCTTGTCTTCTCTTTTGAATCATTTTCTACAATGTTTTCTTTTGGGTCGAAGATTTTGTTCTCGTCCGTTTTGCATACTATTTATACCAATCTTTATACGTTGGTCATTGGAAAGAAATTTGCTGAGACTGAGTTGGGTTACTTTAATCGCGCATCTACTCTTGCCCAATTCCCCTCATCCAATCTCACCAATGTAATAGTAAAGGCGATTTATCCCATACAATGCAAGATACAGGATGATGATCAAGAACTAAAGCGAACATTCTTGGTCTATATGCGTATGTCTTGTTATGTAATATTTCCCCTTATGATCGGATTAGCTGTTTTGGCAGAGCCAATGATCCGAGTGGTCCTTACCGATAAATGGTTGCCAGCTGTTCCTCTCTTCCAAATTCTCTGTATCGCCTACATGTGGGATCCCGTAATGAAGCTCAATCATAATATTCTAAATGTGAAAGGACGTTCTGATTATTTTTTCCATGCCGAAATTATTAAAAAGACATTGGCGGTAATTATTCTTGTTGCTACCATTCCTTTTGGTATTTTAGTGATGAGTCTGGGTCTTATATTGTATGCATTTGTAGATATGTTCGTCATAGTTTTTTATAGCCGGAAGTTAACCGGTATATCCTTTAGGAAGCAGATCGCCTCCCTTTCACCTATTCTAATTCTCAGTTTGTCAATGGGAGGTGTTGTGTATATCACCACCCATTTATTTGCATCTCCTTGGATCAGCCTTTTAATTGGATCGGTCGTGGGGATTATTTACTATTTTGTTGCATCCCATCTATTTCGTTTCCATGAATTTTCTCTTCTTCTATCATTGGTTAGGTCAAAATCTGCTTTGTAGATAGGTACTCCTTTTATTCTGAAATCCCTGGTTGTTGCATATTTCGAGCAGTATTTACTATTCTTTCTAAATATGGAGTACTATATGTAGGTAGTTGGGTATTTTTATAGT
>JBKEBB010000346.1:0-2885 GCA_047972845.1 Bacteroidales bacterium | reverse complement strand
TCTGCATAATACCCAGGTAATAGATCCCCTCTTTACGCAAAATAACACTGGTATTGTCTTTCTCCTTGTTTACATCCCATCCTTTCAACAATAAAGAGTTTTCAAAATTCAATTTGAACTTCTCCATTGAATAGGGTTTCTTAGTCATGTAATTGCGCACTTTGTTGTATAAAGAGGTGACCTGATTCATCTCCTCCCATAAATAGGAGAACTCGGCATAAAAACGCTCTTCTTTATTCGACTCCGTTCCACTTCCCAAAAGAGGTTTGGCAAACCATTGCACCAGTTTTACCGCATCGAGAAGCACCTTAATCTTCTCAACCTGCTGCTTATCCTGTACCAACTTTTTGGTGATCGGATATGGAGTTGTCAGCAGATCTTTCGCTTGCGCATATGCCTCCCTTACCTGTGCGAAACAGTCCACGTGTGGTTTGGATAAATCTGCCTGAGAAGCCCCAAGGGTTGCGAAGTAGGTATCCACCCGCTTGGCGTATGGCTCACCATAGGCCTTCAGACAATCATTCAGGTAGGCGATGGAGAACGAATCAAACGATTTAAGATAATCATCGCGCCGTTTATCGTATTTTTCACTGGTTTCGTTCTTTTTTAGGGGAAACTTCCGCTTAAAATCGGCTTCAATGGCTCGATTGATTATACTCCAATCGCCAAACATGCCTTGGGATATTTGAGTAATTGAGGTGTCGTTTCTTAGATAAATCAAACTGAGCTCAAACTCCGATATTCCATACAGAAGATGCTCGAGGCAGGGTTCGGTAGGACTACGATCGACAAACACCTTCGCATACAAGTCATCATACCATGTACCTACACTCTCCAAAAGCTCTTGATCACTTCCAAACTCCTCAGGAAGCCATGAAATGGCATTTTTATCACTCAAGATCTGCTTAAACAGAGGTTTTAGTTTAGGAAGACGGTCTTTTTTCTCGGTTTGTTGTTGATTGTATAGGTTGATATACTCATTCAGCCCTTGAATTTTAGGTTTCCCTTGCTCCTCGGATCGTCCCCCGATGATCGCGTTGCACACATCGATCTGCTCTTGGGTCATCACTTCGTTGAAGTAGGCAAGGGTGAACATCTCTTCAATGGAGTGCACATTCAGATAGGATAGAAAGGCGGTGTAAAGTTGTTTAAAATGGTCCGACACCCGACTGGTCTCCAGCTTTTTAAAGATCAACAGATTGTCAATAAATTTCGGAAGATTTTCATGAATGAGTCTGTAAGAAATAGCTGTGCTATGCTCTTCATCAGAATACATATTCTCTCGATTTTCATGAAACCCTGTGAAATAGGTAGTAAAACCTTTGAACTTTTCAACTAAGAGCCGCTCTTCAGAACTCTTTACAAAACTCGGTAAGTCATCCTCAATCAACTCTTTTTTGAAAATCCGTTTAAATTCTTCGAACTGCTTGAAGCGGGCTGCAATCTGTTTTCGAAGGTTTTTCTGAATCGCCTCAAATGACTCTCGTTCTGTTTTTCCTCGCTGTTTAAGGTTGTAATAAAAAAAATATTCTTCCAAAGAGTCTTTACCTCCATTATCCGCATAGTTTAGTTTAAATTCTTTGAGGGCTTTGCTGATAAACTCTTTGTGGTATTCATCAATGATTTTCTTGGCCTTTTTATAGTCTTCGGCACGTTGCTCATCTTCTTCAAGAAGTCCGCTCTTGACGATTCGATCTAAGGTTTCTCCAACGGGTCTAAGTTCAAAACGCAATGTTTTCTGGACAGGATACAGGTTAGCAAATAGATTCATGGCTACTATGTTTTAAGTTAAGAAATAAGCGTGGATATCTGAAAATAAAAGAAATACGATTCAATAAAGTTGATTATTCTGCAAATATATTGATATATTTATATTACACACCATTATACATGTAAATAATCAAAAATAAAGCGCATCAAATCGTATGTTTTTATGAAAGAAGAAAATATTAAGGAAGAATTAGAGCTCCGCACCATCTGAATGATTTGCAACGACTGTTCTTCAACGGTCACGCTCTGCCTCCCTCTCCTTCTATCCTTGAGACGATCGACACGATCGTCTCTACTAATATTATTGGATCTAACGACCTTTGGTATTACGGAAAGAAAGGAATGACAATAGGTGTGGGGACGGATAGGGGCGAGATTGCGCTGTACACGGGAATGGGTTGCGGTGTACACCGAGATCGACTGTGGTGTACACCGCAACCGGAAAAGGAATATTCCTTTTTATCAATCGAACGGGTCGGTTTGGGTAAGGGGAAGGCTCGTTTGTTTAAAAAGTAGCATACGTTTACTATACATGGTTCAAGAAATAGAAATCAAAGAGGCTGTTTGGCTCCTCCATTTCAGGATTGAGAGCACTCGAACCTTCATCCATCAAGCCCCTCATTCCCTATCCATTTGAACACAACAGAAGGAAGGATTGGTCGAATGCGAAATAATGCGTAATTTTGACCGCCTTCCCGAAAGGAAACATCCGTTGATATTACATTATTCAATTGTATATCAATAAAGTAAAGAATCATCAACCGATTCGTTTACATTCTCCTTTCGGGATTTATCATTGAATGGCTTACTACTGTGAAACCCCTCTTTGCTGTAGCGACGGCAAAGGATTGTCGCCTTCGGAACAAACCGACGACATCCGTGTTTCGCATTTCATGAATATGAGAATAACAATTGTGTGCGACAAGCATATGAATCAATGGATAAAAACCTTATATATGCTCGCTACACACTACCAAATAATAGAGTTAATAATCGTATGAAAAAAATTCTGGTAATCGGAGCAACCGGTCAAATCGGCTCCGAACTGACACTCCGCCTTCGACAAGTATATGGCGGAAGCAATGTTGTAGTGGGCTATATACAAGGGGCTGAAC
>JBKEBB010000283.1:0-1959 GCA_047972845.1 Bacteroidales bacterium | reverse complement strand
ATTTTTCCCATAACAAAAAAGTTTATTGAAACGAATTTCAATAAACTTCTCTGAAATCAAGTATGTACGGGTGTTTCAGCTACATTTCACCAACCATTTTTGGCATATATACCGTTTTTTTTTGTTGATCAAATATGGATGGTTAGCAACTCATCCCATTGTGTGGTATATCGCTTCGAACTATATACCCGATTCATGGTCAATGGTTCCATTCCTTGTGTAGCAAGCACGAGAGAACTACTCCCGTAGTTGTTGTTAACGGCATCCACCGCTTTCATTAATTTGCTATGTTGAATCCGATTGATTGGTTCAAAGAGAGCTGACTGGATGGTGTGTGCTGGTTTAATATTGGTGATAATCACTCCTGTTTTCTTATATCCGTAACCCTTTCGATATATCTGTTTCAGTCCTTCGACCGCTGCAGCCACAATTTCCATCGTGCTATCTGTTTCAATGCGTAGGTGGACTTGTGCGCTTTCGCTGTATTGCGGTTGATCCGGGCGATGACGATTGGTCAGTATGAATACTGTAACCATTCCGCAAACAGATTTCTGATTTCTGAGTTTTTCTGCTCCGAGAGAAGCAAACGTAACAACTGAACGGTGCAATTCATTCCACTCTTCAATGTCTGAGGCGAAAGAGCGGGATGTGCATATCGATTTAGTCTCATCCAGATGTTCAATACTCACGGCTGGTACTCCTCTCAGCTCATTCCATGTGCGAACTCCCACCACTCCCATTCTGCTTCGTACCCATTGAGACGACATGGCGGTAAAGTGTTGCGCGGTAATAATTCCACTTTGTTTCAACATCTTCGAATAACGTCTTCCTATTCCCCATACATCATCAATCGGGAAGGTGCTTAGTACCTTCTGAATATCCTCTTCGCGATACATCAGACAGGCTCCCTCCAGTTTTGGGTATTTCTTGCATAGCTTAGCCGCCACCTTTGCCAGTGTTTTTGTGGGAGCGATTCCTACACTCACCGGAATTCCCACGTCGTGCCGTATTGTCTTCACAATCGAGCGTCCGTATTCATACAAACGATCTATGTCAATTCCTTTCAGATCCAGAAAAGCTTCATCGATCGAATACACCTCTACCGCGGGCACAAGGCTACGCAATGTTTGCATCACCCTCCTTGACATGTCGCCATAGAGTTGATAGTTGGAAGAGAACACCTGCACTCCTTTTTCTTCAATCAGCTTTTTTACCTGATAGAGAGGTTGTCCCATCTTTATTCCCAACGCTTTTGCTTCGTTGCTACGCGCGATAATGCATCCGTCATTGTTGCTGAGCACAACCACGGGAACACCTTCGAGCGTGGGATTGAATACCCGCTCACAACTGGCGTAGAAATTATTGCAATCGCAAAGGGCGTACATAGAAGATATTTATAGGAAATTTGAATCGAGACGGATCTAATCCATTCTCTATTTGAGTCGTTTATTCCACTCTTTAAGTCGGACATTGATCGCCGGAGTCGCATGAACTGTAAGGGTCTCCATCAGGTTGTGAATTGTATCCGGAATCCACTCCACCTGATTCCTTAGTGAAAGTAAAAACCTCCATAGCCCAAATCTGGACAGCCACCCTTACTTTCGGTTCGATAATCCACGATGCGGCTGCCTCAGCAATCTTTTCGGTAGTCACTTTATCTAACTTGTGTGAGGTCAGCCAATCGGCCATCATCTTGCCAAAGTGTCTTTTCGCTCCTTCATCGGTAATCAACGGAAAGAGTGCGACAAAGCGATCCTCATACGGTGTGAAAACCAACGGATATCCCTGGTCGTCTGTCTCCCTTCTCTTTCTGTTGCTGCATTATTTGTTGTGGTGTCTTTATCTAATTTAGTGTTTTTTGTTTTTCCTCCGGTCATCCTCCTGCTCCAGATTTTCTTCATCGCTTGCTTCGATTTCCGTTTTCCTTTTTTCCTTTTCCAACGTCCTCCGCTTCGTGCC
>JBKEBB010000248.1:0-3074 GCA_047972845.1 Bacteroidales bacterium | reverse complement strand
CACTATTTTTAGGCATTACTATCTTTCCCATATAGCTCACCTCCTTATATTTGTACAAGTAAGGCTTTCTTTATTTCTCGAACAAGTCGAGAAGGAATACCTTCGCCAATAAACTTACGTATAAAAGTTTCTTTCGCCCATTCCGGTATAGGCCAGTTCAATGGTAGCGACATTACAATTAGCAATTCATATATTGTCAATACTCTAGCATCTGAGTAAATAACTTCTCCATTATCATTCTTGTATGGTCTACCTGGATGAACACAAGCCAAAGATGAAATAACACCATTGTTTTGTGTTATTGTTCTACATGGCATATCCCACTTCAGACGCCTATAGTGATTATGATGTGCCTTTACAGGAGTTCCATCAGCCTTCTGTGGATAGAACTTTTCATTATAAATAGCCGATTTTCCAGAAGGTGTATGCATCATCCATTCAACCTGTTTCCAAGAATGCGTTGGCGGATAATGCCACTTTGATACAGCCAATGCTTTTATCCTTTTTTCTTCGTATTGAGGAAACCTAGTAAGTGTTTCTGTTAAACCTTCTCTTAAATACGGATCTACTGGAGGCAAATCACCTATTGCTTCTTTTAACGTTATTTCTTGTTGTTTCTCTGGGAACTCCCATACATAAGGCTGATCTTTTCGTACTAAAAGAAATATGTTACGCTCCCTTAATTGTGGGACACCATAGTCTTTAGCCATCACAAGATCTTCTTTGTTAAAGTTATAATCATTACCTAATTCTGACTTGATGTACTCAGGGATTAAAACAATCTTGTCTCCATATTGTATTTTAGTTGTAAGCTGTTTAGGTACATTTTCTAATAATACAAATTTTGGTTTTATGCGTTTGATTACATCAATAGCATATGAAATAAGCTGATTTCTTGGATCAAATTCTAATCTCAATCCCGCTTCACTCATACCTTGGCATGGAGGGGTGGCGATAATAAAATCCACGTTTTGCTTGATTGATTCTTTTACAATTGTATCTCGTATGGTATCGACAGTTATATCCCCACAAATCATGTTTGTGTTTTTATAGATTTCTTGGTAAAAACGGGCCCTATCAATATCTATCTCATTTGCCACACAAATATCTACCCCTAAATCTTCAAAATATGCTTCAGCAATACCTACATTGGCAAAAAGAGAAAGCCCTTTTAATTCTCCCATAAACAACCTCCTATAGTAATTTTTCAAAGACTTTTTTAACGAATAATGGAGGTATTCCTTCTCCGATAATCCTTCTTAAAAAGGCTTCCGAAGTATTTTCTGGCACAGGCCAATCCTGTGGAATGCTCATTATCTTCATAAGTTCATACAATGTTAATGCTCTTGCATCAGAATAGATTTCTTCACCATTTTCATCAATGTATTCTTTTCTTCCAGGATGAACGTTGTCTTGAGAAGAAATCTTCCTATTATCCATAGTCACGGTATAGGCAGGTGTATCCCAGTTTTGACGCTTATATGTATTGCGAAAACCTTTTACTGCCTCTCCATTTTCTTTCACTGGATAATATTTAGAATTGTCAAACGCTGTCTTTCCAGTAGGTGTATGCTGCATTGCTACGACTTGACGTTTTACATGATGTGGTGGGTTGTGCCATTTAGAAATTTGTAATGCTCTCTCTTTACGCTCATAAAAATGTGGAAATATCTCCAAAAGCTCTTTTTCATCGATATCAGTAATATAGGGATCTAATTTGGGTAAATCTCCTATCGCATCTCTCATCGTCTTTACTGTTGCATCTCTTTGAGGGATAACCCATTCTTTCTTTTGACCTTTCCGTGTTATTAACACAATTGCACGTTCTCTTGATTGCGGAACGGAATAGTCTTTAGTATCTATAACATAATTATTGATTGTGTATTTGTTGCCTAGCTCTTTTTCCAAAAGATCAGGTATTAGAATTCCCTTGTCATCAACCATAATTTTAGTATTAAAAAACATGGGCACATTTTCAATCAGTGCATATTTCGGCTCAATTGCCTTTATAGCATCAATAACTTGACAGACAAGTCTATTTCTTTCATCATCTAAAAGCTTTGGACCTACGGTACTCATCCCTTGGCAGGGTGGTGTAGCCATAATAACATTTACACCTTTGTCGATAGATTCACTGACAATTTTCTGAAATATTTCCTTGTTTGTAATATCGCCGCAAATCATATGAGTTTCAGGGTAAATCTTCGAATACAATATAGCTCGTCTTTCTATAAGTTCATTGGCTATAACAATATTAACTCCTATTTCTTTCAGGTAAGCTTCAGCAACCCCTATATTGGCGAATAGAGACAATACATTCATTCCGCTTCCAATTCTGTTGGGAAGTGTTTCATCGGAATTTATAAACTCAAAATACAACTTTACAGCTTTCTTTATTTGAGAACGGATATCGCCAGAGAGTTCTTGGTAGGCCTTAGTTTGCTCTAAACGGAATTGGTATACCGTATCATTGAACCAAGGAAGTATATGATCAGCTCTCTTAAATCTTGAAACATAGTTGCTAATAGTTCTGCTAGAATAATCTTTATTTTCTGTAAGCCATAGCTTAAAATTGCTTAAATCAATCATACTACATCCCCATTTCATCAAAAAGATAGTGTTTCCTAAGTATACCACATTTCCATTTTAGGCGTCAAGTATTTGACGCCAATTTTCGAAAGTTTTTCGAACATTTGTTTGTTGTATGAATGTTTACAGTAAACTTATCAACTCACTACGTTTTTGCCAGTAATCCTATCAACTCACTACGTCAATATCCATATCAACTTCTCAAACTTGTAACCTACCTATCTTAGATAAGTTCCCATAAAATAAAAAACCGCGATTATCCTGCCGGCTTGAAACCAGATCTCAAATCACGGAAAGTCTTTATTTACTTAACTTTTTACACCCTTATTTCTCAACTCTTGACATCAATACTACGCACTCAACATGCATTGTATTAGGAAACATATCAACTAGTGCCACTTTTTCAATATCATAATATTCTAGTAAAACATGTAAATCTTTACCTAACATTGAAGAGTTGCAACTAACATAAATTAATTTTTTAG
>JBKEBB010000206.1:0-4570 GCA_047972845.1 Bacteroidales bacterium | reverse complement strand
CTTTTTGGTAATGATGTTGAGAATTCCCACAGAACCATCCGTTTCATATTTGGCCGACGGAGTGGTTATAATTTCGATGTTATCAATTTGTCCCGCGGGAATCTGTTCCAATGCTTGTGTTCCTTCAAACAATGAAGGACGTCCGTTGATATAAACTTTGAAACCGCTGCTTCCCCGGAACTTTACATTGCCTTCAACATCGATCGAGATAGAAGGTGCGTTTCTCAATACATCTACCGCGGTTCCACCCGCGTTGTTCGCGTTGCTTCCGGCTTCGACCACCCGTTTGTCCAGTTTATACACCACTTGTTTTCTGCGTCCCGTGACCTCTACTTCCGATAGACTTTCACTGTCGGGTTGCAACAAGATCTCATTGAGGGTGATTGTTTGATTGGATTTGTTAAGATTGAATTCATTAGAGAAGTGGTCTTTGTATCCTAAATAGTGAATAAGGAGTTTGACTGTTCCGGATTTGTTCGAAGCAATCTCAAACACTCCTTTTTCGTTTGTCAACGCGTGTGCCGTCGGTTTGTTATCAACTCCTTCTACAATATATACATCGGCATATTCGACCGGAAGCTTTGTTTGATTATCGATCACACGGCCTCTGAATAGAGTGCCATTTTGGGTTTGAGCTTGTGTGGGTAAGAAAAAGAGAAAAAACAGTAGGAGTAGGGATGAGTAGCGTTTCATGGAGAAAAAATTGAGTCGTTCGTCCTTTTATCTCTCATCTGTGTAATAGTAAGTTTGCAGACCGAAGAGACAAAAAGGCGAACGACTTGTCCTATATATTATTTACATTCTTTATTGATGGTCGGGATCAACAGTGCCATGTAGCACCATACAACCATGATAACCAACATGGCCGCAAATTGACTGTTGGTAGCGTCAGACACTACTCCCAGAATCGGAGGTAGTATTGCTCCTCCCGATACACCCATAATCAATAGGGCGGATACTTCGTTTCCTTTAGCAGGCACACGTTGAAGAGCTAATGAGAAGATGATTCCAAACAGGTTGGCATAACCCAATCCGAAGAGAGTAACGCCTACAAGGATTATGGTATAATCAGTGACCGTGATCATCATAACACCACCTAAGATTGCCAGAAATACACTGTACATGAAGAATTTCGCGGTAGGAAGTTTCATTAACAGAATCGCTCCAAGAAACGCGCCGATCATACGTGCTGCAAAATAGACGGTATTACCAAGGCCTGCTTCAGCTAAGGGAAGACCGCAACGTTCCATCAAGTATTTGGGGAATGTGGTGTTGTAGCCAACGTCAACTCCTACTAAAACAAGAATTCCGATAAAGAACAATAGAATAACCTTATCTTTCAAAAGTGAAAAAGCCGCGCCGAAAGACGATTGAGCCATATCCACCTTTTCTTCTTTAATGTTAGTGAAAACAAGCCAGATCGTACTTAATACGGTTACTGCAGCATATATGGGAAAAATCAATTTCCATCCGAAGGAAAGGCCTGCCGCCCATGCAGCAAGAATCGGACCCTGCATCGAACAGATAGCTTTGATAAATTGTCCTGCAGTCAGACTACTGGTCAGTCTTTCGGTCGGAACAACGTTTGAAACAAGGGGGTTGAGCGAAACTTGAAGTAATGTATTACCAATACCCAAGAGGGCAAAAGCAATCAACATCATCTGAAAATTGGCGGCGAAAATGGGAATCAGCATTGCGACACCTGATACAACAAAACTTGCCAATACGGTGTTTTTACGTCCGATCTTGTTCATCAAGATGCCTGTAGGGATAGAGAGAATCAAAAACCAGAACAACCCCGACATCGGTAATAGGTTGGCAAGCGTATCGCTTAATTGGTATTCGTCTTTGGCGTAACTTGTTGATATTCCAACCAGGTCGATGAAACCCATGATGAAAAATCCAAACATTACCGGCAGTAGTTTGGCCAGTGAAAAATCTTCCTTTTTCATGTTTTGATAATTAGATTGTGTGATTAAGAAGTTAAAATTCGGAACGCAAAGTAAGTAATTCTTTTTGAATAGTGGTTGCTGATAGCCGTTTTCTTTTCCTAAAAGCTCTATTCTTACTCCCTACCGAATGTAGAAGACTGTTTGCTCTATGCATCGGTTGATAATAATTCGATAATATGAAACCGATCTACACGGCGATTATTTGTGGCGAAAAAAAGGAATATACCTTTTGAACAAAAGGTTTGCTCCTTTTGACTAACACGAGTAAACGTTTTGAATAAAAGGGCTGCTTCTTTTTTTATACTCAATCGAAGAGATAGATTCTGTAGTTCAAAAGTCTGTTTCGTGGAGAACAAAAAAAGAGACTGTCACGTAGTATGGACAGCCTCTTTATGTCATTTTGATGAAGTAATCAACGATGCTTTTTACTTTATGAGATATTAGTTTTCCTCTTTTTTCAGATGAACATCCATTTGTGGAAATGGAATAGATAGATTGTACTTCGCATGTTGCTTATAAAATTTCTCATTGATATCCCATTTTACCGGCCAGAAATCAGATGCTTTTACCCATGCTCTTGCCATGATTACTACTGAGCTGTCTGCCATTGAATCAAGTACGATAAGGCGGTCTTCAGTTTGAATTACGCGCGGGTCATTGTCCAAAAGATCATTGATCAGACGTTTGGCATCTTCATAATCATTTCCATATGCGATTCCGAATTTCCATTCTGCCCGTCGAGTATCTTCTTTTGAATAGTTGTCGATTACACTCGATGAAATGCTTCCATTGGGAATCATGATAACTCGATTATCAACAGTTGTAATTACGGTATGGAATATCTGAATTTCGCGAACCGTTCCGGTTGTATTCACCACATTGATCACATCTCCCACACGATATGGGCGAAGGAATAAAATAATGATTCCGCCAGCGAAATTTTGAAGAGTGCCGCTCATTGCCATACCGATACCCACACCGGTTGAAGCCAGAATGGCAACCAACGAAGTGGATTCAAATCCGATAACACTTATCACCAGCAAGATGAGTCCGATATAGAGAGCTACATTTACGAAGTTGGCTAAGAAACTGGCGAAAGTAGGGTCGAAGTTTCGTCGTTCAAATATTATTCGATTCGCTTTTACAATTCGTTTGATAACCCACATGCCAATAATGATGATCAGAATACCAATAACCAATTTCAGCGATAAGTCGATTATCGCTTTAATTCCGGTTGAAAGAAGATCGTTGATGGCATCATCCTTCATCTTGGTCAAGGTTTCAGAAATACTTTTAGTGGTCTCAATTCCCGTTTCAATCACAGTATTAACAACCGCACCTCCCTTTTCCGCTAAAGCTGTCGCTGTATCTGTTTGACCAGCTTGTTTGGCTTCATCAACGATTCCGGATTTAACCGTATCGACTGCATTTGCGCCA
Organism: Bacteroidales bacterium; assembly: GCA_047972845.1. Lineage (GTDB taxonomy): Bacteria > Bacteroidota > Bacteroidia > Bacteroidales > JBKEBB01 > JBKEBB01. The sequence goes on along the minus strand of JBKEBB010000206.1, from coordinate 1,181 downwards.
CTTGGTTGCGCGATGCTCAGTAAGCTCAGTAATAATAGTATGTACATAATGATTTGAAATTAAAATTATTTCGCAAATATAAATTAGTTTTCCCATTAAAGCAATATCGTTTTGTATATTAAAAGCATTAGTTGTCATTCTAAATTATATATTCGCTATATGTTCAGTTTGAGCAAAATCCTATCAGAATTGAGTTATATTTTACCAATGTATTCTTTCTATTGTTGGTTACTTACGTTTTGTCATATAAAATGTTTGTAAATGTTGCACGTATGGGCTACATTTGCGAATTGATCTTAACCAATCCATTAATGGGAAAAAATATAAGTATGAACACAAACAGACGTGAAGCATTAAAAAAAATGGGATTAATAATGGCTGGACTTACAATTGTACCCCGTCATGTGCTTGGTAAAGGACATGTTGCCCCCAGTGACCAGATTACTAAAGGGGTAATTGGTACGGGAGGAATGGGTAGAGGTCACTTTAAATACGCGGGTACACGCTTGGTAGCGTTGTGTGATGTGGATAAAAAGAATCTGCAAAAAGGAGTGGATCAAGCGGGCGAGAAGGTGAAAACCTACCACGATTACCGTGATTTGATTCTGGACGGTGATGTGGATATCGTTCACATCGCGACGCCTCCTCACTGGCATGGGATTATGGCTTTTGAGGCGGCTAAGGCAGGTAAAGACGTGTGGTGTGAAAAGCCCATGACACGAACTATCTGGGAGGGGAAACGTGTGATGGAGATGTGTAAACAGAACGGTACCATTTTCCGTTTGAACACTTGGTTCCGTTTTGAAGGTAGTTTTTATGGAATGGGAACTACCGTAACCCCCATTAAGAAACTGGTTGACAGTGGATTGTTGGGATGGCCTCTGAAGGTAACTATTGGAAGACATACCGGATTTGACTGGAAGTTTTATTGGGTAGGAAAAACAAATTTGCCCCCACAACCGATACCTGCCGAATTGGATTATGACATGTGGTTGGGACCCGCACCGATGAAGCCCTATAATGTGCATCGTACTCACAATACCTTCCGTGGATATTGGGACTATGATGGAGGTGGACTTGGCGATATGGGACAGCATTACATCGACCCTGTTCAATATTTCCTTGGAAAGGACAATACCAGCCCTGTGTCAGTTGAAATAGATGCTCCGCTTCAACATCCG
>JBKEBB010000191.1:0-7196 GCA_047972845.1 Bacteroidales bacterium | reverse complement strand
AGTTATTACCCGTAATCAACAATGGCACATCATCATCCTCATTGTTGTTATATTCAATACAAAGAAGAAAGTCAAAATAAGTAACAAAACGGTCAACGCCATTCAGGCATTAAGATTTCCCACTATTCACAACTCACCACTCACTATTCACTTTTCTTTTCGCCTCAACAATCTTTTATTCGTTGGATGATTATTTTATCGCCAAACAATATAAATAGTTGTTTGTTTGCAAAATGTATCTATATTTGCACTATTGATATGATATCATTATGATATCACATAATTTGAAATGATTTATCAATAATGGAGATTCGGATGATTGTGATGCTTTTATATGTATTACCTTACTATACTCAATAAAACAACGAATTATGAAAACAGAATTACCAAACGCACAGGAGTTCCTTTATCCTGGACTCAAACTGTCCGGCTTTACGATGATTTTTATCCAGTTCTTGATGCTGGCGGCATCTCTTTATGCCTTTTCAACGGTGAGCATTATACCCATTGCCCTCGGAATCTTTGGACTAATTATCAATGCGGGTTTGACAGTAGGCTACATGCAGATTGAGCCTAACGACGCACGGGTATTGATCTTTTTCGGAAAGTATTCCGGATCAATCAAGGAGAACGGTTTTTTCTGGGTTAATCCCTTCTTTGTAAAAGCAAAATTGACACAGCGGGCCCGAAATCTTGATGTGGAACCAATCAAGGTAAATGACAAGGCGGGAAATCCGGTGATGATTGGATTGGTGTTGGTATGGAGAATTAAAGATACCTACAAGGCGATGTTTGACGTGGATTGCTCACACGCCACTGCTTCAAAACCGGGTGTTTTGGAATCGGCCAAGCAGATGCGGATGAACTCACTTCAGGACTTTGTGGCGATCCAAAGTGACTCCGCGCTGCGGAATATAGCAGGTGAGTACGCCTACGACAACAATGAAAACCATGATGATGTGACATTGCGTTCGGGAAGTGAAGAAGTTGCCGATAAGCTCGAAGATGAGCTTAACTCGCGCTTGTCGATTGCCGGAATCGAGGTGGTAGAGGCGAGAATCAACTATTTGGCATATGCACCTGAGATCGCGGCGGTGATGCTGCGTCGTCAGCAGGCAGCGGCGATTATTTCGGCGCGCGAAAAGATTGTGGAAGGAGCGGTTTCGATGGTTCGTATGGCATTGGAGAAACTGCATGACGAAAAGATTGTGGAGTTGGACGAGGAGAAAAAAGCAGCGATGGTGAGCAATCTGCTGGTGGTGTTGTGTTCTGATGAGCAGGCACAACCGATTGTTAACACAGGAACCCTACATCATTAATGGCAAAAGAGACCAAAAACTTTGTGCTGAGGATTGATTCTCAAACGATGGAGGCTATTGAAAAGTGGGCGGAAGATGAGTTCCGAAGCGTCAATGGCCAGATTCTCTATATACTTTCCGAAGCACTTAAGAAAAATAAACGATTGCCCAAACCTAAAAAAACTCTATCCACTAACAATCCAGATACCGATTGACCCTTCTTTTACCATACGACCTCATGTGAGGAGAATCCGAACGCTGAACAAGCACGGTTTCTCCTCTATTTTTTGTATGGAGATCTGTTATTCTTCTGATCGAAAAGAGAATTCGTCGCATCTAATTCCGTTTTATGAGGAGAAATGGCCATTCTTTCTTTAAATGATCTGCTTATTAACTAATTTTTGTTGTGAGATTCATAATATCAATATATCTTTGACGCAGAAAACAATAGGCTATGAAATTAAGAGTATTCCTCGTACCATATCAATCTGTTTTTCTTTCTCCATTTTATATTTGTAGTCTGTTTTGTATGAGGCGACAGCATGTAGCTTCACGGATCATCGCTTTTTTAAGTGGATGTTAATCCCTTACGTCACAACCCAATGTCACGTAGAAATTAATCCTATTATATATCATGTAACTCCCCGCGAAAGTATGTATGCTATAGAAACAAAGAATTTATCATTCAGTTATAGGAATAACCCTCTCTTGAAGGGTATCGATTTGTTGATTCCGTCCGGTAGTATCTACGGATATTTAGCGAGGAACGGAGCAGGAAAAAGTACAACCATCAAACTGATGCTGGGATTATTGCCCTCTCCCAAAGGAACTATTTTTCACAATGGATTGGAGTTGAGTCAACACAAACGGGAGATTTTAAATCGTGTGGGGAGTTTGATTGAATCGCCTGCCTATTATGGGAACCTAACCGGGTATGAGAACCTTCTTTACTTGAAGAATATTTATGGATGCAGTCATCAGAACATCCTTGACGTTTTGCAGAAGGTGAATCTATTGTCCGACAAGGACAAGAAGGCGAAGAGCTACTCTACCGGAATGAAACAGCGATTAGGGATTGCAATGGCGTTGTTGAACGATCCGGATATTCTTATCTTGGATGAACCACTGAATGGATTGGATCCCGAAGGTGTGTTTGAGATGAGAGAATTGATCACCAATCTGAAGAATGAAGGTAAAACAATCTTGTTGTCGAGTCATATTCTGAGTGAGGTACAAAAGACATGTACCCATGTGGGAATATTGCAAGACGGACAATTGCGGTATCAAGGTCTGTTGTCCGACCTTTTAAATAATGTGCCTCTTGAAGTGAATATCCAATCGAACCATACGTATGTCATTGAACAAATTTGTCAAGAAGATGGTATTGAAGTGATCAATGTTGTGGGTGATCGCATCTCGATAACGATTAACAAGAGTGATCATGATGGTTTTATGGGTAGGTTGGCTACTCAGGGTGTTACGGTGTTGAGATCCGAGAGTGTAGCGAAGAATCTGGAAGAGGTATATTTGAATCTAATAAGACAAAGATAACTATGAGCACATCATTATATGGGCTGTTTAGGGGAGAGGTATTCAAAACAAAAAGAGAGCTTGGATTGTATTTTATGCTGTTCTTTCCAGTGGCTATTTTTCTTTTTGCGATTGGTCATTCCTTGTTGTTTGGCTCGACAGACCTGAGTGAGTACTATTCGCATAATCCGTGGATTGTGATGTATGAACGGTACCTCTGGATTTTCTATGTCACGCTATTTCCGATGGTAATAGCGATGTTTTGCTATTCCCTGTTCGACGTGGAGTATAAGAATGATTATCTGAAGAAGTTGTTTACCCTACCTGTAAGTAGCTCGGCTATTTTTGGCGCGAAGGTGTTGTATGTTGTAGCCATTGCTTTTGTATCGGCATTGACCACATGGATGTTGATGCTGGTTTCGGCCTTTGTGTTGGAAAAGGTGTATTTTGTCTATCCGTTTAGTGAGTATGATTACAGCTTTCATAATTTTTTATTGTTTGTACGGCTTTTCTTTTCCATTCTATCCATTGCCAGTTTTCAGCTGCTGCTGAGTACTTCGTTTAAAACGTATGTGGTGCCGATCGGCATAGCGGTAGCGGGAGCCCTTTTCACGTTTATAACTCAAGGAACTGACTTTGTCATTTACTCTCCTTTTTATTCAGTTATTGCTTCGATTAGTAAGTACTTCAAAGGAGATGCTGATCTTGTTGGGAAGGTGGAGATCATAAATATGTGTTACATCGTAGTGTTTATGATGTTGTCATATTGTAGGTTTGTGACGCTAAAGAGTCATGAATACAAGAAATGAGAATATAGAGTAAACAGTTGTCGGGTGGAATCAGCCAACCACCCGACATTGTTTTCCAATAACAAACCCTACAGAGAAGAGTAATCTAGTGAGTTGTCGGTTTATCTCGTAAGATCGGATATTGAAATAATGTCGTAGGGTTTATCGCTAAAAGCCGGGTAGAATGAAAAGGTGACTTCGTCTTTTTTGTCGTCCACACTTAGGATACCGTAGCCGGGTAGATCCATCTGTTTGAAATAGGAGACATGAGGAGTTTCAGCTTCAAGCCATGCAACGCGTTGTTCCAATGATTGCGGTTCCCATTCGGGAACATTGATTGCCAACGAAGGGCCATATTCGGTAATGAGTTGAGCGGGACGGGTGTGACTGCGGTCCTTGATTACGCTGTTTACCAGAATTTGTACAATGGGGCCATATTGTGTGTCGCGTTTAACTACAGAGTAGAGATGCAGGTGGGCGCATAGAACAACCGCTTTGTTTTGAGCGATAACGCGGAGAAGTTCTTCGCGTTTTTCATTGTCTTTTCGATACAGATGCCAGCATCTTTCGTTTACGGGTATAACCGGTTCGTGAACAGAGACGAATTTATATTTGGCATCTATTTTCCGAAGGTTCTCTTCGAGTATTTGAATGGGATCACCGCTTTTCTCCCACGGATCAAAACATACAAATGCGACATCTCCACTTTGATATACATAATTGGCAGAGGTAATCGAGTTGTCTTTGAGTTGACTTCTGAATTCGGGCAGATAGATTTCATTGAAAGCCTCCACTGCTCTCGGACCTGTTATGTCGTGGTTGCCCTTAGTGATTACCCAAGGAGCAGGAATCCCCGACTCGCGAACGGCTTTCATGGTGTTCGATGCCATTTGTTTGGCTTTCTCAGGATTGCCAGCCAGACCTTCGGATAGATCGCCTAATTGAATGACGGCAGTTACTGGTGGAGTGGTTTTTATAGCCCGCGCAGCTAATACATCACAAAACGCCTCCCAGTTTTGAGCGGTGTAAAGGGTATAACCCTCGGTTACTTGAATGAGATCGCCCGGCTTTGTGGCCAGCCACTCCATATCGTGATCTTCAATCAAGTCGTAGTGCATATCGCCCAAGACAATAAAATGTTGGGGTTTGGAGTCGCATGATACAAGTGCGAGAAAAAGTGTCAGCAGTGAGATAACAGTTCGGGAATTCATGGTTAGTAGGTTTTGGTTAATTAGGTGTGTGTAGTCGAGATAAACATCATTCTACCTTTTGATAGTATATTGGTAGATGGTTTCTCTTTTATGATTTACAAAATAGATGGTAGCATCGGTTTTGGAGAGTGAACAAACAGTAAATCCGGGATCTCCGCTGCAAAACAACGTGCCTTCTATCGGGTTTGCTGCGCGAGATTGTGAAGCAGACGAATTTACAACATAATTTACCCGTTGAGAGGCATGCTTGATGTGTTGGAAGTTATGAATATGTCCGCATATATAGAGATCTGCTCCTCTCTTTTCAAGGATTGGAGCAATGCGGCTTTGCATATCGATTCGTTCGTCTTCGTCTTTTTCGGTAGATGCATATACCGGATGGTGGCCTATCACTATTTTCCAGCGGTCTTTTGATACAACAAGTACTGAATCTAACCACGTAAGTTGCTTTTCAATGCTCTGTAGGCCCGCGTCCGAGGAGCTGTCGCTTTCTCGGTATTTATTGATCAGTGGCGCGGTGTCGATAAATACCAAAAGAGCTGTTTGTCCAGTTGTGCCGACGGGTTGGTGGATTGAGAAATAGCGTGCGGGGGCATTCCATCTTTTGCTCACAGAACTATAATCCAAAATTGCCTGCACACTGCCTTTGTATTCGTGGTTGCCGGAAACAACATAGAAAGGAAGTTGTTGCAATGAGGGAGCAGTATAGATATTCTCGAATTTAAGTTGCCACTCGGGGTCGGTGGTGCTTTTTACTCCGTGATCGTGGATTGGGTCGCCGGCAACGGCAATGAACTGTATATTCGCATCGGTGACCACCTGCCCGATAATGTTAGCGATGTTTTGCTGTTCCGACTCGCCACGACGCCCCATGTCGGAGGCTACGATGAAATTCAAGTTTTCTTTATCCGGAAGTGGATGGGTGCACTTTGGCGTTTGTGCAAGAAGGCCGCCATTAAATAGGATCAACAGGAAGGCCGATAGAAGAAGATTCCGTTTCATGCGATTATTATAGATTATCATATTCGAATTCAACAGCCAATGAGATATTAGAAAATCCCAATATTATGTCTTGGTGGTTCAAAATTACTGAATAATATATTCAAATGGTTGCTTTCCTCTATTTTTATATCATTCACCATTTGCTCGCAAGGCGAGAAAGGGTGTATTAGCAAAATAACAGAGGAGAGTCGAGAATATATGGTTTTGTTGATTCCAATTGTACAGAATACCAATGCTTAAGTGAAGAGATGCCGACGGAAGGCGTTAAACCTCGTCGTAAAAGAAAATAGGAAGATTGTTGTTGTCAATCCCGATACATGTACTACTTGTGGTGACAGTGTTGCAATGTGTAAGTTCAGCGTATTGGTGATTGTAGATAGAAGATGAAGATCTGTTGAGTCGTTGAGTGATTAGGGGGCTAAGCGTTGAAGAGTCCACGCGGAATCTATTTTCCGGTAAAGAATACGGTCGTGGAGGCGTCCCTCGCGTCCCAACCAGAATTCGATGGAGGAGGGGATGACAATCAATCCTCCCCAATGAGGAGGACGGGTAGGAGAGGTTGTGGCGAATATTTCTTCGTATTGCGCTTTAAGGCCTTCCAACTCTTCGCGTCCGTTGATTACTTGACTCTGGGGGGAGATCCACGCGCCCAATTGACTTTGGAGCGGACGGGAGAGAAAGTATTCGTCGGATTCATTGTCGGAGATCCTTTCCACCGTCCCTTCGATACGCACTTGTAGCCCGATCATGTGCCAGTCGAACACGAGGGCGGCGTGGGGGTTGGAGAGCAGTTCCTGTCCCTTCCGACTCTCATAGTTGGTGAAGAAAACGAATCCACGTTCATTCACCTCTTTCAATAATACCACCCTCACCGATGGTTTCCCATCGGCGGAGGCGGTAGCTAACAGCATAGCGTTGGGTTCCGAAATATTGCTTTTAGAGGCAAGATTAAACCAATGGTGGAACTGATCAATCGGATTTTGCTCCATCATCTCCTCCCGTAGCTCGGCTCCGGAATACTCTTGGCGCATGGCTGTCAATTTGTTCATTGTATCGCTTGGTTAGATTATTGTTGAGTGAAAGATCTCTTTGCTGAAGAGTTACTTCTCAATCCACGAAGTGATCTTTTCGTCGGTTGGCAATGTTCTGGGAGAGACAAATCCGGCCCAATTTCCCTCTTCATCGATCATAAACTTTTGGAAGTTCCAAGTCACCTCGGCATCCTCTTTACCGTTCTCACTCTTGCGGGTGAGCCACGTGTAGAGTGGGTGAATATCCTCGCCTTTTACCGATATCTTCGACATGATAGGGAACGTTACCCCATAGTTGGTGGAGCAAAACTCCATAATCTCTTCGTTTGTTCCCGG
>JBKEBB010000063.1:0-1829 GCA_047972845.1 Bacteroidales bacterium | reverse complement strand
TGGGTAACGCTGATTTTAATTCTTCCGGTATAGCTTTACTTAACTGATAATCACTTACCCCTATGGGCTGATTGTAACCAGATAGAGCATATTGAGCCATAACTTCGTCTTTCCCTTTACAGAGCAGCAATCCGATAGTTTTATTGTCGTTTTCTCCTCTTAGTTTATCATCAACAACATTGATGTAGAAATTGAGTTGCCCAGCATATTCCGGCTTGAATGGAGTCGCTTTAAGTTCTACAACCACGTATGCATGAAGTTTGATATTATAAAGGATAAGATCGGCGTAAAAATCACTATTCCCTATTTGGAAGTGTTTCTGACGAGCCACAAATGCAAAACTGTTTCCCATTTCCAATAGATATTTGGTAACGTGACTTACCAATTGCTCTTCAATATCTCGTTCATCGGCACGCTCCTTTGCTCCGGCTAAATCAAATATATACGGGTCTTTTAACAGATAGTTTGCCAAATCACTTTGAGGTTTTGGCAATGTCGCCGTGAAATTATTCACTTTTTGCTTCTCTATCTGTCGTTGAAATAAATCACTTTCAATCTGTATTTTAAGAATGGTACTGCTCCATCCAAACTCAACAGATTGTTTCATATACCAGTATCGATTACCTAATGGTAGTTTGCTATCCATCAACACCATGTGGCTTGCCCAATTTATTTTGGAAACAGGAGAGCATATAAAACCGTTTTCTATTTGTGGAATTGGGTGTTGGGTAATTATTACCAATGCTTTACCAACATCTTCAATTTGGGCAGGAACTTCCTGCGCAATCATATTTTCCTCATTTATAGTTGTTTGTATTTGGGCAGGAGGCTCCTGCCCAAATTTGTATTCATTTAAAACTTCTGTTACAGAAAGAACTTTCTCCAATGTAGGCTTGTCTAATTCTTGGTCTGCCCTGATTAGTTGTTCAACTATTCCTATCGGATACAATTTGGCAAACTGGCACATATATTTGAGATTTCTCGGAGAATAACCTTTCTTTTCAGGATGCAATTTTTTGAGAGCTTCCGAAGTGCGTTCAATAAATTTGCTGCCCCATCCTAATTTTTTCTGATTGAATAGGATGAAATGACCAATCTTCCAGTAGTGCAATAACATCTGAACATTGGCAGCAGAAATAAGTTTCACCTGTGCCTGTTCAATTTCCACGCTGATGGCATGGATATATTTATCAAATTCTTGTCGTTCTGTATTCTTTTCCGGTTTATTCATTGTAGAAACTTAATCTTAATGTGCAACAAAGGTACTGATAATAAATCATAACTGGTTGAATTTGTCCATTGCATTGGCTTTAATCTCGTCTGCAATATCAATATAGGGTTTCATGGCTTTGTGTCGCTATGTCCTGTCCACTTCATAACAAGCTGCGCTGGCATTCCTAAAGAGAGAGCATTGCAGATAAATGTCCTTCATCCGGCATGAGTTCCCAAACGCATATTTAGGTGTTACTTCATCTATTCGTTGACTCCCTTTGTATTGGGTTTCTCGAATAGGTTCGTTTATCTCTGCCAATTCAGCCAGTTCTTTCTGATAGTAATACTTACAAAGTCTATTACTTGCCAGGATCATGTTACTTGCGGATAGTCCCACTTAGTTTACTTGGGAATATTGTTATTGTGGGATTAGTAGTGTTGCGTTAACTTTTAAAATTTTGTTATAACTATATGATATATAGATAAATAAATGCGTTTTTTTGATTTTTCGATTTGAATTGACGTACTTTTGCCCGAAAAAAGCATTATATGAATACGGGCAAATATGTTTTCTCTCAAGTTTTGGATTTTGTCAATCGCTATGAGTTCAACAAGTG
>JBKEBB010000348.1:0-4047 GCA_047972845.1 Bacteroidales bacterium | reverse complement strand
GGGCCTACTGTGATATGGGCTACGCGTACCATGATTATCCAACCGTGCACAACCACCTCTCCAACCGCTTTCTGATAAGCGGTGGAGTGGGGTTGGATATTGTGACCTTCTATGATATCATTCTGATGTTCGATTATGCATTCAATCGAGAGGGTACACCGGGGTTTTTCTTTCGTGTCAGAACTCCTTTCTTTTGAGTAGAGAGAAGGAATAAACTACTCTTCCTTGATTTGAGTCTCCGAAAAAGCTCCCAATTGTAGGTATTTCCGATAGAGAATCCGATACGTTTCGAAGGTTTCCAGCTGTGGATGGTATGTGATGGAATAACCTTGGCCCATTGCCTGCTGTGCTTCTTCGACAGTGGAATATATACCTGCGGCAACCGCGGCGAGAATGGCAGTACCAAACGCGCAAGCCTGCTCTACCCGGGCCACCTTGATGGGACGTTCCAGTACATTGGCCAGTGTTTGCATCACAAACGGAGATTTAAGAGAGACTCCTCCAATGGCTATGATCTCATCAATCCGCACGCCATTTTCTATAAAACGTTCTAAAATGGCCTTTGAACCGAAGGCGGTTGCCTCTACTAACGATCGATAGATCATTGGAGCGTTGCTACCCAAGGTAAGTCCGCTAATTGTACCCTTAAGCCATTGGTTTGCATCGGGAGTGCGACGACCGTTCATCCAGTCTGTTGATACGATCGAATGGATGGATAGAGGTAGTGCGGAGGCCTCTTTATCGAGCTGAATCAAGATTCTGTCGGACGACTCCTGAATGAGTTGTTTCTTGGTTGCGTCGTCAATAAGAGTAGTTTGGGATAGAACATTGTCAAACCCCCATGCGATAACCTGTTTAAACCAGGCATACAGATCTCCGAAGGCTGATTGACCGGCTTCGAGCCCGATGGCATTGGGAATGACTGAACCATCAACTTGTCCGCAAATGCCCGGGATAAGTTTCTCCTCCATCGCTTCGTTTGGGGCAACGATGATGTCGCAGGTGGATGTTCCCATGATTCGCACCATTGTATTCGCTCTAATTCCCGCTCCTACGGCTCCCGTATGGGCATCGATGGCAGATACCCCTACTATTACGTTCGGATGAAGCCCCAATCGTTCGGCCCATTCCGTAGTAAGTGTCCCCGCTGCTTTGTCGCAGGTGTAGGTGTGGGAAAACATCCGTTGGCGGAACCCGCTAAGAAGAGGATCCAGTCGGGTAAGAAACTCATCGGAGGGGAGTCCTTCCCATGAGGCGTGCCACATGGCTTTGTGTCCCGCGGCGCAGCGACTTCTGAACATCGATTCCGGACGGAGATTTCCGGTTACTAAGGCTGTCATCCAATCGCAATGTTCGGTGATGGCGTAGGCCTCATCGCGAATCGTTGGATCAGCTCGCAGCACATGTAGTGCCTTAGCCCAAAACCATTCGGAGGAGTAGATGCCCCCTTCATATCGGGTGAAATCGATCTCCCATTGACGGGCTAACTGGTTAATCTCTTCCGCTTCTGCTACTGCGGTATGATCTTTCCAAAGGATAAACATGGCGTTTGGATTCTCTGAGAACTGAGGAAGAAGAGCCAAAGGAGTTCCGTTTTTATCGGTTATAACGGGCGTTGATCCCGTTGTATCGAACGATAGCCCGACAACCCGTTCGGGGGTTCCTTCAGGTGCTTTTTGGAGTGCTTCCCTGACAGCTTCCTCCATTGTTTCGATGTAGTCAAGCGGATGTTGACGATATCTGTTTTCAATGGGATTGCAATATTTTCCCTCTCGCCAGCGTGGGTAGTGTTTTACCGCTGTTGAAATTTCATCTCCGTTTTGAGCGTTGACGATGATGGCTCGGCATGAATCGGTGCCGTAATCAAGACCAATCACATACATAGGTTGCATTTGAAGGTGTTTTTATGGTTATAGAGATATTCAGGTGTACTTTCTATTGCAAAGATATACTTTTTCTATCTTATTTGTTCAATACGAAAGGATAACGCTTAACATGGATGATGCAAACGAAGGGAGGCATAAAAGAGAAATCCGGATAGGTTTTCTTAGAAGAAGACAAATCCGGATTTCTTAATCAATAAATGAACGATTGGAGTGGAAAGATCTTAATATATTAGTTTGAATAATCGATCCCATCGGGTCTTTCCTGTGGCTGGATTGGATGAATTCCATATCATAAACGCTTTAGCTACAATTTCCAACTCGGAGATTACTCCCCAATAGCGTCCATCATTGGAATCTACTACATTGTCACCGGCAAAGAAATAACAGTTTTCTCGAAAGGTGTATTGACGACAGGGGGTATCTCCTAAGAACACTTCACCATCGCGGACCTCGATGACCTGTTTAACCTCCGCTTCGATTGCTTCGCGGTAGTAAAAAGCGGTGAGGCTGTCGATAGGAACGGTGTCTCCTGCTTTTGGGATATACAGAGGTCCGAAATTGTGTATATTCCATGTTCCTGCATAGCAGTTGTATTCATCGAGTTCTTCCGCGGGAGTTCGAGAGAGCTCTTGTTGTTTTTCAATTACTCCCAGGGGTTCATTGGTGCCACTCGACTTGTAAAGTCCGTTTTCTATTCGTAGCGTATCTCCGGGCAATCCGATACAGCGTTTGATGTAGAATACGCCAATCCCGTTGTGTTTTACGTTTTGATGTTTGGAGAAGCGATTGATAACAACTACGTCGTTATGTTGGACAGTTCTTAACCCTGATAATCGACTGTATCTGAATTCACCTGTTTCAAAAACTTCCCAATCTTCAAAAATACGAGGTCCGTAGATGGGTTTGAACACACAAACTTGGTCCCCTGCCAAAAGAGTAGGTTCCATGGATGATGAGGGAACAACATAGCTTTCGATGAGAAAGATTCTGACCAAAAAGTAACAGCATACTAATAGGGTAGAGATCGTGATAAAATTACACAACCAATCCATCCCCCACCATACGAGATTTCTTAGTGTATCTTTCTTAAAAAAATACCTGAGTTCTATCTTTAAATATAAAAATTCGTTCATCATTGCCACGCGTATAATTTTTGAGATATAATAGGGTATTGGATGGTGTTTCTTCGAAGTTGAGGGAATCTGACGTAGCCGTTTGCCTTCCCAATGGCAGCCATCCCTCTTTGTTGAGATAGAAGAGTTGGTATTGGTCTCCTTGGCGAATAAAATTGTCTCTGTTTCGAGGGGAGTAAACAATGGTAGCTATTTCGACAGGTTGACCGAAATCTAAGCCAATCCAATCGTCCGAAAGGTTCGGACTGTAGAATGAAGTGTAGGGATCTCCGTCAAACGCGTTGCTACTTTCGTGTTTTGGGATCTCACTTCCTTGGATGCTGCTGATCACACTTCCATTGATGGAATTCCCGTTTGAGTCGAGAAGTTGAATCTCTGCTATTCCGCATGAGGTACCTTTGGCTCCTTTATATCGCGCATATCTGTATTTTTTATTCTTGTTGATCGGAACCACGTTCTTTAATCGGGTGGGAACAGTGGCGATCATGTGAAGTGTGTCGGCCTTATTAAAGGTTTTATCGTTGCTTCCTTCAAATACTCCTCCGGGTAGGTGTTGGACAAAACCATCGGTGAATGGGCCGAATTTTGAGAAAACAGTGATCTGTTCTTTCTCTTCCCGAGGTGTAAAGAACTCGATGTCTCCGTTCTGATGAACGACGAAGGGATCTGTAAGTGGATTCAACGATTCTTCTTTCCATTCGGCTACACGGAACACTACGTTTTCAAAATAGGTTTGCATAGGTTTAGGTAAAATAGAGAAAACCTGTTTTGAGAATCCATGATTCATAGTGTCGGTGGGTGAATATTCAGACTTGATTCCGCCGAATGTAGCTTGTTTGTTATTGGTGGTTGTCCAACTGATTGGTTCCCATTCCTGAAATTTAGAAACGCACAGATAGACAACGTTTGGAACTTTTTTGTCGTACCATGCATCTTCGGATAGTGTTACGGTTAACGGTTGTTTCTCGGAATAGAGAGGTGTGACATCCTCAAAGCGAGGATTCCTGTAGAATTGAGGAGTTGATTTT
>JBKEBB010000334.1:0-1726 GCA_047972845.1 Bacteroidales bacterium | reverse complement strand
AACGATCACCGCTTTCTGTTCGTACCACGCAATGTTATAGACGATAGGAAGGTCGTTTACATCTTTCAGTCCGAACGCGTCGCGAAGAGTCAGCGCGATCTTCACAAGGGAGTAACTGTCGTTACACTGTCCTGCATCGAGTATGCGTGGAATACCATCGATGTCACCCAATGGGAGTTTGTTGTAACGGTATTTCGCGCATCCGGCAGTCAGAATCACATTGTCCTTAGGAAGTTCGGCGGCGAAATTGGTGTAGTAATCGCGTGATTTCATACGTCCGTCACATCCGGCCATTACCACGAATTGTTTGATTGCTCCCGATTTAACGGCATTTACCACTTTGTCGGCCAACGCGATCACCTGATTGTGCGCGAAACCACCTATGATTTCACCTGTTTCAATCTCTGTAGGAGGCTGACACTTTTTAGCGTGCTCGATCAGTTGAGAGAAATCCTTTTTGCCCCCTTCGGCACGGTTCGGAATATGGATAGCTCCGGGCAAACCCGATGATCCGGTGGTGTAAATGCGGTCGGCGTATGTCGCTTTCTTGGAGGGAGGAACGATACAGTTGGTGGTAAAGAGGAACACACCGTTGAAGGTCTCGAACTCCTCTTTTTGCTTCCACCATGAGTTGCCGTAGTTTCCGATGAAATGTGTGTACTTCTTGAACGCAGGATAGTAGTGCGCGGGAAGCATCTCACTGTGAGTATATACATCCACACCGGTTCCGTCGGTTTGCTCAAGCAGTTCTTCGAGGTCTTTGAGGTCGTGGCCACTTACCAGGATACCGGGACGTGTGCCTACTCCGATGTTTACTTTTGAAATCTCAGGGTTACCGTATGATGAGGTGTTGGCTTTATCAAGCAAGGCCATCGCTTTCACGCCACATTCGCCCACGTTAAGTACTAGTGAGGTCAATTCGTCGGCAGAGGCGTTTTCGCGTGACACTTCGGCCATCGCGTTTTCAAGCATCTCGATAACAGCATCGTCCTCATAACCCAGATTGAGGGCGTGGTCCGCATAAGCGGCAGCACCTTTCACTCCGTAGATAGCGAGCTGTTTGAGTGAGCGGATGTCTTCGTTTGTTTCACTCAATACACCGATTCGTTCCGCTTCTGCGAAATAATTTTCCGGAGCAACGTAGAAATCCACTTCGGGAAACGCGGGAATCTCTATTCCATTGCTTTTAGCTTTCTCGATAAGACCGCTCTTCACCTTGAATCCTTTTTCAATACGCTCAATGATGGCATTGTCGTCAAAATTTGCATTGGTGATGGTTGAGAAGATGGCATCGAGCATGAAGTGGCTGGCCGCTTTATCAGCCAATCCTTTTTGGCGCAACGCTCTATTTACGATGGCAGTTCCTTTGACAATATGCAGCAATATGTCCATTAACGCGGAGGTTTCAGGTTCTTTTCCGCAAACCCCCTTTACAACGCAGCCTTTACCTCCGGCTGCTTCTTGACACTGATAACAAAACATCTCCATAATATACTATTTTATTGGTTTATATTTAAATCCACTCTTCGCTCAACACTTCGCCCTGTACCGAAAGAACGGCCAGTTTCACAGGAATATTCCGCTGTGCTTGTTGGCGAGCCATTTCGGCGAAACGAACCAAACCTCCGCAACAGGGTACTTCCATGATTAATACAGTGAGGGTATTGATTCGGGCATCGTCGATCATCTGTACCAATTTATCTACATACACCTCGGTACGTGAGTC
>JBKEBB010000217.1:0-2949 GCA_047972845.1 Bacteroidales bacterium | reverse complement strand
TCTTTTTTTCAATTGTGTTGACAGAAGGGCTTACAACTTCGTAAACAACCTCTTTAGGACGGGATTTTATCCAAAGAAATACAAATGTCCCGATGAACATGGCACCGATGATGGAGAGAAGAATGATTTTGAAGATCTTTTTCATATCTATTTCGTGGTTTATTGATTTGCTTTTTATTTTGTAATTGAACGCATAATGAATCTTGGGTTATTCTTCCCGTATTGCATCTATAGCTTTAATTTGCATGGCGCGCATCGCAGGAATCATACCTGCTAACGCTCCTGAAACAACAAGTACGATAAGTACAGAAATACCAATACTAAAACTAATATTAGGGTCTTGGAAGAACATGGGCTCATTATCGACTTTAGGCATTGAATCGAGAATAACATTTGCCGCATAAAGAATTCCTACACCTATTGATAAACCGATTATTCCTGCCATAGTGGTGAGTAGAACGCTTTCACTGATGATTTGTCCGATTATAGACGATGGATGAGCACCCAAAGCACGACGTATTCCGATCTCTTTGGTGCGTTCACGAACGGTAACCATCATAATGTTACTTACACCAATGATTCCGGCAAAGAGTGTTCCTAATCCAACAATCCAGATTAAGGAGTCGATGCCCAAAAACAGCATTCGGAATGTATTGAACTGTTGAGCCAGATTTATGCTACGAAGTGCTTGAGGATCTGTTGGAGAAATGCTGTGTCTGCGCTTAATCAAGTCGATAGTTTCCTTTTCGACCGTTTCAACACGCACTCCTTCTTTCGCAGTAAGAGATATTAGGTGAATTTCCTTACCCATATTGTATGCTTGCTGCATGGTGGTATAAGGCATTACTATCATCTCTTCAGATCGTCCTCCGAAGTTGATTTGGCTTTTGGCTTTGAACACTCCGGCAATCTGAAAATAGATTCCGTTCACTTTGATATACTTTCCAATCGGATCTTCACCTCTGGGAAGTAAGACCTCTTGCACTCGTGTACCTACTACACATACCTTGCGCCGCTCTTTTTCATCAATAAGATTAATGTATCGGCCCTTGAGGACCTGCATCGGTTCAATTCTAATTTGATCCGATGAGATTCCTTTGGTACTAAAGGTGCCGTAATTGTCGTTATATGAAACATTGTTGTCGCTTTGGCGCCCAAATATCATAGGTCCTACTACCCCAACACTTTTGACTTGTGATTTGATAGCATTGACATCGTCAATGGTCATTTCCCAATAACGTCCCTTTTGAAATCCTTTATAAGGCTCGGCAGTTCGATTTGAAAACATAAAACAGGAGTTCATATCAAAACCCTCCGTTCCTGACATTATACCGTTGGAGAGACCTTTACCGGAACCAGCCATAATGACAAGCATTGTGATTCCCCAGAATACACCAAATGCGGTGAGCATACTTCGGGATTTATTCCGCGAGATCGTGTACCATATCTCGTGTAGGCGATCTAAGTCGAATATATTACTCATAGTGCAATGCTTCAATTGGTTTAACACTTACCGCCTTTTTTGCAGGGTAATATCCGGCAATGACACCGGCTAATACAATGATAGAGGTTGCTGCAGAAACAATTCCAAGACCGACGGTCGGATTCTTAAAGACCGATACATTCATTCCACCAGAGCCACCAGCTCCTTGTTGTGCTGCTGCCATCGATTCCATAATGAAATTGATACCTTCGGTCAATCCTATCCCGGCGACCATCCCGACGTATCCAAATAATGCGGTGATAATTACTGATTCGACAATTATTAAGCGAAGAATTGATGCAGGCGAAGCTCCAATGGCTTTACGAATTCCAAATTCTTTGGTCCGTTCTTTTACAGTAATAAGCATTATATTACTGACACCCACGATTCCTGCTATCAGTGTTCCTATCCCAACAATCCATACAAACAGACTTATTGCCGTAAATATTTTATTGGTTTGAATGAAATCTTCCGTACTATCCCAACAATAGATTGCATTTCTATCCTTAGGATCAAAATAGTGTAATCGTCCCATAGCTTCATAGATCAGATCTTTCAGTTTTCGAGCCTCTTCAACGGTGGCGATGTTGTTATTCAACATTTGAATCTGACCGTAATCCATGCTTTTGTTGTAGATTGTGGCAATGGTACTGAATGGAGCATAGGCGTCGTTTGAGAAACGTTCATTGTTGTCGGAATATACTCCTACAATCATAAATGGAATCTTATCTACATTAACGTACTTACCGATGGGAGACCCATTCCTGAAAAGTACTTTCGCATGTGATTCATGAATTACAATTACCTTTCTCTTTTGAAGGATATCTATGTTGTTGATAAATCGTCCGTTTCCCTGCTTAATATACATACTAATGATGGTTGGAATGTTTGGAAACACACCAGTCACACTGTAATTGCCATACTCCTTTCCGAATGAGATAATCTTTGAGGCCGAACGAACTGTGGGACTCAAATTATAGATATTATCAGTGAAAACAGTGGAAAGCATATCGACATCTCGATAATCCAATTTGATGACTCTTCCTTTTTGTATTCCAGCATGCACCAAACTCGTTCTTCCACCTTGAATGGTCATTGAGTTAATAGCTCTCCAGGAAAAGTTAGAGTTTACACCGTTTTTAAGTCCATTCCCGGCTCCCAATAAGATAATCAACATGAATATACCCCAAGCTACTGAAAAGCTCGTCAGAAATGTACGGAGCTTGTTTTTCTTGATTGTGTCGAATATTTCAAGTAGCAGTTCCATCAGATGAGTCTTTCGTCATGTTCAATAATACCATCGCGTAGGCGGATAATCCGTCGAGTCTGTTCTGCTACTTCGGGCGCATGGGTAACAATAATCATAGTCATACCATCGTTGTTCACCTCTCTGATTAGATTCATTACTTCAACAGAGGTCGTACTGTCCAAAGCGCCTGTTGGTTCGTCGGCAAGAATAATTTGAG
>JBKEBB010000211.1:0-3877 GCA_047972845.1 Bacteroidales bacterium | reverse complement strand
CGCACGGAGCTACCAGCCACGGGTGACTGATTCGGGTGAGATGCTCCGCCGCGTGAACATCCAGAATGACCTTGGCATTGGGGTGTGACTGTAGATATGAAGCGGTAATGGTGTCGTTCATCTTATTCTCTACCGCTTGATAAATTACAGACGATTTCCCCTCTCCGAAAGCGAGTAGTACAATCTGTTTCGCTTTCAGAATGGTCGATACCCCCATGGTAATTACTCCTGCCGGAACCGAATTGATGTTTCCGAACAGCTTAGAGGCGTCTTTTCTGCTTTCCCCTTCCAAAATCATCAAACGGGTAGTGGAGTTGATATTTGATCCGGGTTCATTCGATCCGATATTGCCTAATAGTCCCACTCCGATCAGTACAAAATCCATCCCACCGAAACTTTCAATTCGCTGCTCGTAGAGTCGACAAAACTCAACTACTTCTTCTGCTTTAATGTTGCTATCGGGGGTGAATATATTTCTAAAATCGATATCCACATGGTCAAACAGATATTTGCGTAGTTCGGATATACTGCTGTGGGGATCTTCTTTAGGCAACGGATAATATTCCGACACGTTGAATGCGATCACGTTACGGAAACTCAATCCCTCTTCTTTGTGAAGCCGAATCAGTTCGTCATATACTTTTCTGGGTGAGTGTCCTCCGATAAGTCCTAAGATGCAATATCGCCCCTGAGCCTGCTTGTTGCGAATTGTCTGTGCGATCATTGTCGCCACTTCAACGGATGCTTCGTTGCTGGTTTCGAAAATATCGGTATGGATTCTTTCATAACGCGACATCACTGTCCGTTCAAAGGCATTTTCCGGACGAAGAAATCGCTGCGGAATGTTCGTCAGTCGGATTGCGGAGCTTAAATCTGTTTTCATACGTTTATCTATTCTGTTTCAACGGTAGTATGGGATTCTTAAATCAATCAATCAGCCGTTTAGTGGCTTTTTGTTGAATCTGATCTACGTGTTTATATTATATATTGTGGCACTGCCATCTATTTCTACTACAAAAATAAGGGAAATAATGGAATTTAGGACAAACTCTTGTGAAATATGGTTTTGTAAGGCATAGCCATATGTGTCATGTGGGTAGAATTCACCTGTTCAATCGGTTATTTTTTTATTTCTCTCTATATTCTACAATCCAACTGTCGCTTTTGTTCGCAGCTCGATTATTTGAGGTTTTTTTATCCTGTTTTTTTGTGTACTTTTGTTGATCCTGATAATTCACTAAATCATTTATTTATGCGACTAATTATTCAACCCGATTACGCGCGCCTTTCAGCATGGGCGGCTAATTACATTGCAGCAAAGATAAACGCGTTCGACCCATCCGAAGAACGTCCTTTTGTACTTGGTTTACCAACAGGGTCATCCCCTCTCGGCACCTATAAACAGCTTATAGAGTTGAATAAAAAAGGGGTGGTATCATTCAAGCATGTAGTTACTTTCAATATGGATGAGTATGTGGGTCTGCCGCAGGATCATCCGCAAAGTTATTACACCTTTATGTGGGATAATTTCTTCAGCCATATCGATATTAATCCTGAAAATGCCAATATATTGAATGGAAATGCTCCCTGTTTGGAAGAGGAGTGTGCCAGATATGAGGCGAAGATCAAATCGTTGGGAGGAATCAATCTTTTCTTGGGAGGTATAGGACCCGACGGACACTTGGCGTTTAACGAACCCGGCTCTTCGCTGAGTTCGCGTACTCGTGTGAAATCACTCACTACAGATACCATCATCGCCAACTCGCGTTTCTTCAACAACGATGAGAATCAAGTGCCAAAAACCGCGTTGACGGTAGGAATTGGTACCGTGCTCGATTCGAAAGAGGTGTTGATCGTTGTAAATGGGCACAACAAGGCCCGTGCGCTCTACCATGCCGTGGAAGGAAGTATCAACCACATTTGGACAATCAGCGCGCTGCAACTCCACCCCAAAGGGATAATCGTATGCGACGAAGCCGCTACCGCCGAGTTGAAGGTGGGAACCTATAAATATTTCTTGGACATTGAGAAAAACAACCTCGAACCCACTTCACTGTTGAAATAAATCCAGAGTCAATACATGCAGCCAATCTTTCCGCGCTAACCCCTCGGAATACTAACGCCAGCAAGTAAATCGATTCAGTAAAAAATAAACGAATCGTCTTATTGAAAAAAGGACAGGACCTATTACTCAAAAGGTCTTGTCCTTTTTCTGTAAAGGAATGCTCCTTTTGCGTAAAAGGTATATTTCTTTTTTTGGAAGAAAGGAGAGGTGTGTTTTTCTTCTTTTACGTTGAATAGGATAATTATCATTTATCTCTTTTTTAGTAGGAATTGAAACGGGAGGTAGGAGAAGAAATATACATTGATATGGTTTGAAAATTAATCATTACTTTTGGGGGTACACTCAATTGTGCAGGTGAATAGGAATGAAGGGGATTCACTGTTGATGCTATGCGAACCGATTCCATTAGACGTTATTACCCATAAAATAGAGAAAGATATGAAAGAGAATAAAGAGATGAAATTAGCCGTCTTGATAGACGCGGATAATATACCCTATTCGAATGTAAAGGGGATGCTGAATGAAATCGCGAAGTTTGGAGTTCCAACCATCAAGCGAATTTATGGCGATTGGACTAAACCAACGGTGGCGGGATGGAAACCCGCTCTTCTTGAGAATGCGATTACCCCGATTCAACAATACAGTTACACTACCGGAAAGAATGCGACCGACTCGGCGATGATCATTGATGCGATGGATATATTGCACAGTGACAAAGTGGATGGATTTTGCATTGTTTCGAGCGACAGTGATTTCACTCGACTGGCAACCAGATTGAGAGAGTCGGGGATGCTGGTGATAGGAATAGGGGAAAAGAAGACTCCCAATCCATTCATTGTGTCGTGCGATAAGTTTATCTATATCGAAATATTAGAGAAAAACGACGAATCGACGAATGTGACCAAAGAGTCGAGCGGAGGGAAAAATCCAAAACAACCTGACAACGAAGTGATAGGAAAAGATCTGATCAAATTGATCAAAACAACCATCGATGATCTGGCTGATGATAACGGATGGGCTTTTCTTGGAGATGTAGGTAATCTGATCATGAAAAAGAAACCTGATTTTGACTCCCGTAACTATGGATTTCAAAAACTCACCCCTTTGATTAAATCGCTGAATAAAGATTTTCAAATAGAGGAGAGGGATGTGGAAAGTAAACGGATCAAGCACATCTATGTAAAAACAATCAACAACAGCCGATAATCTCCAATTTATGACGATAGGGAAAAATCGTAGATCTACCTAAAGCATCCAAGTCCTACTACAAAACAACCTTACAATTACTGAATGATAAGAAGCTAATTCAATGTAATAAAAGAATATGAAAGAACTAAAGAAAGAGATTCAAAATCGATTTGCTGCATTTTGTAAGAGCAACGGATATAAAAAGAGGGGGTATGGATATTTTAGAGTAATAGAGAATAAGGTTACATTCTCAATGGTTTTGGGAATGAGGGCTTATAATAAAAGATATTACGTTAATGCAACATTAGGGTTAACCTTCTCTGATATAGATGATGTTTTCTTGAAGTTAGTCGGATATCGGGTTCAAGGGCATATGGGTTCTCAATTAGGTTATTTACTTCCTAATCAGACATATAAGGAGTGGGAATTCTCTCTTTTCGACGATAATGAAAAAGAGTATGAGGATTTTTTCTTCTCCATAGAGCAGTATGGTTTCCCCTATTTAGATTCCATAAATGACGAAGAGCAATATTTTAAGCGATTAGTGGATCGTGATAGAAGATTGCTGGGGACTCGAGATCGATGCCTGCCCATTTTGTATTACTTAAGGGGTGAAAAAGAGAA
>JBKEBB010000188.1:0-3719 GCA_047972845.1 Bacteroidales bacterium | reverse complement strand
TCTTTATACGAGTATTTCATCAAATCGAACTGTGAGATCAATCCGTCAACCACTCCGGTGGGTTTCTTCCCTTTCGTAATAGTTCCCTTAATGTCGAGAGAGAAGGAGGCTTCGCCAAGTAAACCATCTTTGGCAATGAGTTTATTCAACTGCAGTTTGGAGGATCGAATCGAACCGCTGTAAGCGACGGCTTGAGTAGGATCGTTGATGCTTGTTTGAAGATCGACAAAGAGAGACCCAACGTCTGTGTTCAGATGTCCGTAAGAGATAAAGTTGTTAATATACCCCGATAATTCGCCGTTGAATCGGATATTTCCCAGTCCACTGAGCGCGTGAGGATAAGGCGCATCCTTGGCGGCGAATGTACGGAAGAGGTCGTGAACAGCGGTTTTTGATACATGCAGGGTGTTCACCTTGGCATACACGTATCCCTGACTGATGTCTTTGATATTAAATAATTGAATGTCTGAGTTGAAATCAATCATTCCCGGAGAATAGAGCCTCAAACGGTTGATATTGATATTTCCAACACCTCCGGAAAGTGAAGCGGAGAGGCTGAGAGGAGCATTCAAATGCCTCATGGCCGGGAGGAAGGGGGATAGGTCGTCAAGGTGGATTTGTTCAGCACGTATCTCCGTTTCAATTTGTATTGTGTTGATGAATTTAGGCAAACTATCGTTTCGTTGATAGGAGACAAGCATTGAATCAATTACCAGTTTACTTCGGTTGAAATCCAATGTGAAATTGGAAATTTTAGCCGACTGATTACCTGCAACGGCATTAATCGTAAGGTTGTTGAGTGTTATTCCTGAATGTTCCTTGAAACTGAATCGCTTAATGTGAACGTTCAATGAATCGCTCGATATCTCTTTGAGGGCGATACTGGCGTTCAGATTGGTGAGATTAATGTGGTTAGGGGAGAAGAGGTGATCACTTATTTCCGTTCCATTGACGTTGTATGACAACTGTCCGTTGCGAATAACGATGTTGTTGAGTGCAAGCGTATAGTTGAACGATTTTTTTATACTGTCTTTACTTTTGAACCGATCGATCAGAAATTGAAAGTTTAAAGGACCTTCAACACTGTCTTTAGAAATATGGATTTGAGTACCAATTAACTGACAGTTTGAAATCTCAATCTTCCCCTTAAGTAGAGAGAGAGGTTCCAGTACGACCGCTATTTTATTGGCCTTTAAAAGAGTGTCGTTATTCAAATCGTAGAGGGTGATATTTCGGATGTCGAAATTGGAGAAAATCATATTATTGATATGACCGATCGAGACCTCGGAACCGAATAGCAAGCCCACCTCTTTCTCCAGTTTTGAGCGAATAATCTCTTGAATCGGAGGTAAGAGTAACAACACGTTTATAACAACCACTAATAAGATAATGGTTTGTATAAGAGCTGTGATTATTTTTTTTACGAGAGAAATAGCCTTAAATAGATTAAATTGAACAGACAAAAATAGTAATTTATGCCGATTTATCCGTTACTTTGCGGATCAAAATGAGTATGTGTACATCTACGGTCAGGCCTTGTGAGGTTTTCGACCACTAAACGATTGGCCCGATATTTGTAGATAATTAAAAACAGTGTGATGAAAGAGTTTTATCTTATTCTTGCCCGATATATTCCCCCTTACAAAACAAAGATAGTTTTAAATGTCTTTTTCAACATTCTTTCGGCAATACTGAGCCTGTTTGCATTTGGAATGATCGTTCCTATTCTGCAGATTCTCTTTAAAGTGAGTGAGGCGAGTTACGAATACTTCCCATATGCCGGGATAGAGAGTCTGAAAGACTTTGTGATCAATAATTTCTACTGGTACATCACCCAGATGGTGGAGAATTATGGTGCGGGATCGGCTTTACTGATGGTTGGTTTGCTGATGGTTGTTCTTACCTTCTTTAAGGTAGTGACTTCATTCTTTGCACTCTACTATCTGGTGCCCGTCCGTACGGGAGTTGTTCGTGATATTCGCCGTCAGATTTATGAAAAAGTTCTTTCGCTACCCATCGGATTCTTTTCTGAGGAACGAAAAGGGGACATAATGGCACGGATGACCGGAGACGTGACAGAGGTTGAGAACTCGGTGATGAGCTCCCTTGAGATGATCACCAAGAACCCGATTTTAGTGTCTGTATATCTGGTAACGATGCTTATAATAAGCTGGCAACTGACCTTGTTTGTATTGCTTTTACTCCCGTTTGCAGGCTATGTGATGGGGTCGATCGGAAAGAAGCTTAAACAGACCTCATTCGAAGCACAGAGCCAATGGGGAGTGTTGTTGTCGAATATTGAGGAGACATTGGGTGGGTTGCGTATCATCAAAGCTTTTTTGGCGGAGAAAAAGATGAAAGCCCGATTTAATGTACAAAATGAGACCTATACACGTACATCCAATCGGATTCATATTCGTTATTCGCTTGCGCATCCGTTGAGTGAGTTGATTGGAACATTGACCATTGTGGTGGTTTTGTGGTTTGGAGGTACCTTGATTTTAATGAATCAAAGCTCTATTTCCGCGGCTATGTTCATCTATTACCTGGTTATCTTTTACAGCATAATCAACCCTGCCAAAGATCTATCCAAAGCCTATTATGCCGTTCAAAAGGGGCTTGCTTCGATGATGCGTATTGAAGTAATCCTTGGAGCTAATAATCCGATAGCAGACACTCAAGGAGCCGGAGAGCTCAAGAATATAGACTCTGAGATCGCATTCAATCATGTTTACTTCAAGTACCAGAACGAATGGGTGTTGAGAGATGTAAACTTAACCATTCCTAAAGGTTCGTCGGTTGCTTTAGTCGGGCAGTCGGGTTCGGGGAAATCAACGATGCTTGATCTGATTCCACGCTTTTATGATGTGCAGGAAGGCGCCATTGAGATTGACGGACATGACATTCGATCAATCAAACTCACATCGTTGAGAAAGTTGATAGGAAACGTAAACCAGGAACCCATATTATTCAACGATACTTTCTATAATAATATCGCTTTCGGAGTGGAAAACGCTACCAAAGAGGATGTGATTGCCGCGGCTAAAATAGCCAATGCCCATGATTTTATAATGGCTACCGAAGAGGGGTATGAGAATAATATCGGTGATCGTGGTTGCAAACTGTCGGGTGGACAAAGACAACGTCTAAGCATCGCAAGAGCAATCCTTAAGAATCCTCCTATCCTTATTCTTGACGAGGCTACTTCTGCGTTGGATACCGAATCGGAACGTTTGGTCCAGGAGGCAATCGAGAAACTGATGAAGAACAGAACCACTATTGTTGTTGCGCATCGCCTTTCGACGATTCGAAATGCCGATTTGATATGTGTATTACACGAAGGTGAGATTATCGAACGTGGCACACATGACGAACTGTTGGCACTCAATGGAGCTTACAAAAGGCTTTGTGACATGCAGGCGTTCTGATTATTTCCATAAATCGTTTTCTTTTTGTATATTCGCATAAATTGTTTTTCGAAATTTTGAGAAGTATGAATTTCAGAACGACAATAGAGATACCGCCTGCTTCATTTTCAATCTCACATGCAGATCGAATTCAGGTATTTGGCTCATGCTTTGCAGAGCACATCGGCGAATTACTCCGAAATAATAAATTTGAGGCAGACTGTAATCCCTATGGTGTATTATACAATCCATTGTCAATCAAGAGAGGGATAGAGTTACTGATTCATCCCCCCGAAAGAGCGTTTTATCTCC
>JBKEBB010000178.1:0-8592 GCA_047972845.1 Bacteroidales bacterium | reverse complement strand
GATTCGCTTTCTTGAGGAGGAAGAGGAGGTACACGAATTCTTGCGATCGGTATTTAAGTTGGCGGACAGTTCTGTTGACCGATACATAGAGAGAGGATTTACCCATCTCCAGTTTGCATTTGGTTGTACCGGAGGGCAACATCGTTCGGTCTATTGTGCCGAGCGGTTGTCCAAACACATATATGACCGTTTTAAAGTTAGAACCAGATTGATTCACAGAGAGCAGGGCATCGAAGTGATGTACGGAGGGTAGATTTTCAGTCTCAATCACTTTTTCAAAGCTAAGAATATGCAAGCCATGATATTTGCAGCGGGCCTCGGAACTCGATTGCATCCATATACCGAAAACCATCCCAAGGCACTCTATCCTGTAGCTGGGAAGCCTCTTTTGTATCATTGCATCATGAAGTTGAAGGAAGCGGGGATAACTCGGGTTGTGATTAATGTTCACCATTTTGCGGATCAGATCATAGAGTATGTGGAGGCGAACGATTCATTTGGGTTGGAGATTCTTTTTTCTGACGAGCGTTCCCGACTTCTCGAAACGGGGGGTGGCATTCGAAAGGCAATTCCCTTGTTGCGCGACGATGAGCCGGTACTGATTCATAATGTAGATATACTGAGTAATCTTGACATCAACTGGTTTTACAATCAGTTTTACCAATCGAATGCAGAGGCCATGTTGCTGGTTAGCGACAGACCCTCGGATAGAAAATTGCTGTCCGATCCACAGATGCGTCTGCGTGGATGGATGAATCAGAAAAGCGGAGAGATCAAATCGCCCCTTGATCACAGTCAATTGAAGGGACTGAACCGTTACTCCTTTTCGGGCATTCACCTCATTCATCCATCTATGTACAAGCGAATGGATAAGAGAGAAGAGGTGTTTCCGATCATGGACTTTTATCTTTCGGAGTGTGTGAATGCCTCCATATACCTGTGTGATTATACTCCTCTTGAAGTGATGGATGTGGGTAAGATGACTCACGCCCACGAGGCCTCCTTGTTTCTAAGTCGAATTAATAAACCAACTTAATTAGTATAAAACATGAAGATCAATCAATCGTTTATACGGTTTGTAAGTGTGAGTCTCCTTGCATGCGCAGGTCTGACAGCCGGTGCGCAGAACATTGTTCAACGCGATTCACAGATAGCAGAGGCGGTGAATGCCGTTTCGGTGAGCGATCAACGCTTATTGGTCAATGATCTTGTGGCGTTTCATAACCGAAACAATTACAGCAGCCTTTCCGAAGCCAATCGAGGAATCGGTGCCGCGGCCGATTATCTTTACAAACGAGTGTCCGCCTATATTCCCCGTTCGTCCGGACGTCTTTCGGTAGAGAAGATCTTTTATCGGGTGGAGGCGGACAACAATCGTATCTCCCGACCATTGATCCTGACAAACATTGTAGCTACTATCAAAGGAACCAATGTGACCGATAACAGGGTAATCGCCGTGCTGGCTCATTTTGATAACCGTGGAAAAGAGGGGAGTGACTCGCTCTCTTTCGTGCCCGGGGCCAACGACAATGGAAGTGGTGTGGCGGCATTGATGGAGATGGCCCGGTTGTTGTCGCAAATGGAGTTGTCGATCACGGTCAAACTGATGTTTCTTTCGGGCGAGGAACATGGATTGTATGGTGCGGATTATATGGCTAAGAGGGCGAAAGAGAGTAATATGAATCTCATCGCTGTGTTGAACAACGATATGATAGGCAACTCCGATGCCAGTGAAACTCACACACATGACAATACCACCTTGAGAGTTTTTTCCGAGACAATCCCTTTATCGGAGAGTGAAGAGATGACGCGTTTGCGCCAGTTCAGCGCGGCCGAAAACGACAGTCCTTCACGTCAGTTGGCTCGTTACATCAAAGAGGTAGGCGAACGGTATGTGGACAACATGACTGTAAAGTTGATCTACCGTAATGATCGATATGGTAGAGGTGGTGACCATACTCCGTTTAGCAGACGAGGATTCACCGCGGTCAGACTATGCGAGGTAAACGAAAATTACGACCGGACACATGTGGATGTGTATGAGTCGAACGGAAAGAAGTATGGAGACGTCATTGAGGGAATCGACTTTGAATACCTGCGCAAGAACACAGCGGTCAATCTCTCCGTGGTGGCCAATATGGCAATGGCTCCCTCTGTGCCTGAGAATGTTCGGTTGGATGCATCAAAGCTGACCAATCAAGTTCATATATCGTGGGAAGCCCCCCGCCAAGGCAATCGCCCTTCGGGTTATTATGTGTTGATCCGAGAAACCGATCAATCCATGTGGCAAAAGAAGATATTTGTGAAGGGGACATCGGTCGAATTGCCTTATAGCAAGGATAACTATCTGTTCGCCGTTCAAAGCGTGGATGGGGAAGGTCACGAGAGTATTGCCGCGTTCGCGTACGGCAAGCGATAAAAGGAGCATACCTTTCATATAAAAGGAATATACCTTTTGAGTAATACGTTTAATCGTTTTATTCAAAAGGTATATTCCTTTTTATATGCCCATTGGGCAATCCTGCAGTGCAGGTTGTTCCTATTGTTTAACTGCCCCTTTTTTTTGGGACGAGGATAGCTTCTTATTTAAAGAAGAGGCGCACCAGGTCGTTTCCGTTGGCGTAGATCAGCAGGGTGAAGAGGATAATCATACCTGCCATTTGAGCATATTCGAGAAACTTCTCGTTGGGTTTGCGTCTTGTGATCACTTCAACCAGCAGGAAGAGCACATGGCCTCCGTCGAGCGCGGGAATGGGAAGGATATTCATAAACGCAAGTATGATCGACAGGAATGCCGTAGTCATCCAGAATAGCTCCCACTCCAAGAAAGGAGGAAAGAGTGTGCCGATTGTACCGAATCCACCCAAACTTGATGCTCCTTCTTTGGTGAAGACAAATTTCATACTGTTGACGTATCCGGTGAGCGTGTTCACCCCCAATCGTATTCCCGCAGGAATGGATTCGAAAATGGAGTAGGTTTGAGTGCGTGATTCGTAAATTTGGGTGATGCTTTTCATTCGAATACCCAATTTACCGTTTTCATCCACCGGAATAGAGACTGTTTGTGCAGTGCCTTGGCGGTAGTATCCCAGTTCGATTGTTTTGCTTTTGTTTTCATTGAGGGCGATGGCAACATCCACGGCTGTGACAGTAGTTTGACCATTTACCGATACCAGGCTGTCGCCGGGGAGTAATCCCGCATTTATAGACTCTTTACTTACAGCCTCCTCGACAACCATTGGGAAACGGTAGTTGGTAAACCCTTTCTTCTCGCGCATCAGTCGCTGCATGAAGTCGGAAGGAATATCAATCTGCACCATTTCGTTGTTTCGTTTCACAGTTACCGTTTTAGCATCTGCTACCGTGATCAGGATGTTTTTATCCAGGGCCTCGAATGGTTTGTTGTCGGCAGACCACAGGATGTCTCCGTCTTGAAATCCGATCTCTTTGGCTGTTTCGCTGAAATCCATTCCAAGACTTACGTTTTGAAGTGGAATATAGGAGGTGCCCCATGTAAACAGCACCATAGAGTAGATACAGAGTGCGAGAATGAAATTGAACAACACTCCGGCAACCATCACCAATAGACGCTGCCACGCTGGCTTGGAGCGAAACTCCCATGGTTGAGGAGGGAGAGCCATCTGCTCCTTATCCATCGATTCGTCAATCATCCCCGCTATCTTCACATAGCCACCAAGGGGCAACCATCCGACACCGTATTCCGTGTCGCTGTTTTTGGGCTTGAACTTGAAAAGGGAGAACCATGGATTGAAAAAGAGGTAAAACTTTTCAACCTTGATCTTAAATATACGTGCGAAAAGGAAATGCCCGAATTCGTGAACGATTACAAGGATTGATAAACTTAGAATAAGTTGAATTGCTCGGATAAAGAATGTTTCCATTATTAATTGTCGTTAGTCATTTGGCGAGGATCGGCGTGGTCTCTTTACGATAACCCGTTGCCGATATGCTCTTTTGTGAGGATACGAATCATTTTGTTTGTTTCCACATAATCCTCATACGAGGGAGTGGTGATAGTTGGAGCTTTTTCCATCATTGTTTCAATCACAGAGGGGATTGATAGGAATGGAATTTTGTCGTTGAGAAACGCCTCCACAACAATCTCGTTGGCCGCGTTCATGGCACAAGCGGCAACACCTCCTTGTCGCATTGCCTGGTAGGCAAGTGATAGGCAGGGGAATCGCTCGGGATCGGGAGTTTCGAACGTGAGCGATGGATACATCGCGAAATTCATACGATTGTTGGGAAATGACAGCCGATTGGGGAATGACAACGCGTAGGCTATTGGAAGTTTCATATCGGGTAGTCCCATCTGTGCCTTGATTGATCCATCGGTGAACTGAACCATCGAATGGATAATGGATTGAGGATGGATAACCACATCTATCTGATCTCCTTTGAGTCCGAACAGCCATTTTCCTTCGATCACTTCAAACCCTTTATTCATTAAGGTGGCGGAATCGATCGTGATCTTAGCTCCCATTTCCCAGTTGGGATGTTTGAGCGCCTCTTTTTTTGTCACTTTACGCAGTTGATCGTAGCTGTATGTGCGAAAAGGGCCTCCCGAGGCGGTGAGAATTATCTTTTCAACCGAATTGTTCTGCTCACCCATCAGGCATTGAAAGATGGCTGAATGTTCTGAATCGACCGGAAGAATGGGTGCTTCATATTGATTGACGAGCGAAACGATCAACTCACCTGCCACAACAAGGGTCTCTTTGTTGGCCAGTGCGATTGTTTTCTTCGCTTTGATCGCGTTGATTGTGGGGGCGAGACCGGCATAACCGACCATCGCGGTTAATACCATATCGATTGGTCCTGCTTGAACCACTTGGGCAATCGCCTCTTGTCCGGCATAAACCTTTATGGGGAGTTCTTTGAGCGACTCTTTGAGGAGTGGATAATGTGTCTCGTTACCGATAACAACCACTTCGGGCTCGAATTCGACCGCTTGACGAATCAGAAGATCCACGTTGTTGTTGGCTGTTAGAGCATATACCTCAAACTGATCACGGTATTGAGCAACCACCTCGAGGGCCTGGGTGCCTATGGAACCTGTTGAACCAAGTATAGCTAATTTTCGTTTCATTCCCTAAACTGGATGTATCTTTCAGGATTAACTGCTTTTCCGTTGCTCCATAATCCGAAAAGTATGAAGGTCTCTGTTTCGGCCTTTCGGGTAAAACCGATCACTTCACCCGATCGAACGGTGTCTCCTGTGTTGTGAGTTAATGAAGCGATATTTTGATATACGGAGGTGTAATTGCTGTGATGTTGTATATGGACGGTGTATCCGCTATTCAACGTGAGATCCACATAGATAACCGTTCCATCCATAACCGATGAGACAGGGGAAGAGGGAGTCACATTGATTTTTACCGAATAGTTTTTGGTAGCTTCGTTGAAGTGATTCACTACGGTGCCTCTACAGGGACGGAAAAAGATTACGTTGCTTTCGCTTCCGTTGTAGGCTACGGTGGCCAAGTTGTATTTCTCATCCTCCTCGTATTGTTTGCCGAATGCAGCCTCTTCTTTTGATTTCTCCAACGCGATGTTGTCAACGATTATGGCCAGCGTGTCGGCTGTAGTAATGGTGTCGGATTGAATGTTGCCACGAATAATATCTTTGATTCCTGCTAAGAATAGCTCTTGACGCTGCAACTTTTGTTGGAGTGAGTCGATGGTAAAGACATTTCGTATGATGTCTTGACGCATATTGATGTCAAGATAGCCCGGAAGGAAATTCTTTATAGGAGTTTGGATAATTAATGTAGAGGTGAGAACAACGATAAAGACAAATAGAGCAGCAAAGAATAGTATTCCGGATAGAGGAGAGAGGCGCAAAGAGAAATTTTCCTCAAGCGTTTTCTCGTTGAGAATCGATATCTTGTACCGAAACCGTAGTTTGTTCCAAAATGATTTTGAACCGAGATGTCTGCTTTTTTTCGCCATTATGATTGAACTGCGTCTGCTTATATTGATAAAAACAATGAAACCGCAAATGTAGGAATAATTCGGTTCGGTTGCTATTTAAGGAGTGTGAAATAGCCTGTTATTGACTGAATCTCCTCTCTTAAATGGGCCGCAATCGTTAATTTATTGGTTTCAACGTTTACACTTTCGGACAGGGAAGGGAAAGTGGAGAGGCATTTCTCGAGGCAATTGAAGAGTGCTCCCGAGAGATAGGCGCTCTTCTCTCGTGTGAGTACCGACAAAAGAGAGGGTATGAGGGCATTCAGTTCTGACTCCACAATCTGTTTTCCGGCAATACGGGTAAGGAGTTGGATACCGGTATAGATATGTTCGGTGTTATCTTCCGCCAAGAGATTTTGGATCAGACGGCAGGGTGATGGGATAAAATCTATAAACCGCTGAACCCAGAGATCAACCATCTCATTGGTGGTGGACTCCTGAATGAACCGATCGATTGTCTGCTGTGTGCATTCGTTGACTGGGTAGAGAAAGATCGCAAGTAGTTTACACTCTCTGCTGTTTTCACCCATTAATAGCCACGCCAATTCCGCGGAAGGTGTGTAGTTGGATGCAATGGCGCGTAGGGTGGGGATGGACACTCCGAAGTTAACCCGGTAGTCCATTCCTCTTGTACGCATGTTTGAGGAAACGGCCCCGTTCATTGACAAACGGAGCCGCTTTTTTATGTCTAAAACAATTTCTCTCATTGATTATTTATTGTCGGTAGGCAACGTGGAGTATTGTTTCGAGTAGCGAAGTTGTTGAGTAACGTAGTCTTCATCGTAACGAACCTTCACATCTGCCATTTTATCACCGTCCATGATCGGTTCATATATTGGATTCACAAATCCTTTGTATGGCGCCAGATTCAATTTGTTGTAGCGTTCGAGTACTTCGGCGTGAAGAGTAGTATCTACAGTGATACCATATTTTTCGATCAACTCTTTTCCTGCATTGAAATCGCCTTCCGATTTGATTCGTTGAATCTCTGCGAGCAGAGTGCCGAATAGAGCGCGAAGTTTGTCGTAATCATTTACGGCGATGTATGTCTTGCCATCTCTTACAACCATTTCCACACTCTTTTCTTCAGCTCCCTTTTCCAGCACCCAACGAGAAATGGTAGCACGGTTGCGCATGTGCGCCTGCTCGATTGATTTGCCCGGTTTGATTCGGGTAAGTTGAGTGATGGCTCCATTCATGATATACTTATAGTACTCTGCTTTGTACGCGTCGCTGTCGGGCAGCAATCCAAGCTCTACCATCTTCGGATCGGCCATGTAGTAAAGAGCGAATAGGTCTGCTCTGGCCTCTTCAAGTGGAGCACCGTATGCTTTCAACGCTTCGCTGTCAACACCGGGAAGAAGTTTGCCTGATCCGTGTCCGAGACATTCGTGTAAGTCTGTGTGAAGATTGTCGGTCATCGATCCATACTTCTTTGACAGCTCTATCTCTGCTTGTCCAATCATAAACTCTTCGGCAAATCCACTTCCTTGAGAAGCTTTGTCATATGCTTCGGTAATATTGGTGATTGTAACCGATTTTGATCCATGATCTCTGCGTACCCAATTGGAGTTGGGAAGATTGATTCCGATAGGAGTAGCCGGATAACAGTCACCACCCAACATGGCTGCCGTGATTACTTTTGCGGAAACTCCTTTGACTTCTTCTTTTTTGAAGCGATTGTCTATTGGGGAATGATCTTCGAACCACTGTGCATTGTCCGAAATAATGGAGGTATGTTTTGTCGCTTCGATGTTTTTGAAGTTAACGATAGATTCCCAGCTGGCCTTCATTCCGAGAGGATCACCGTAAGATTCGGTGAATCCATTCACAAAGTCAACCACAGACGCGGTGTCTTGTACCCACTTGATTGTATATTCATCGAAGGTTCTCAGATCACCTGATTTGTAATAACTGATCAGACTTTCAATTGAAGAACGCTGGATTTCAGTTTCAGCTACCTTTTCCGCCTTCTCAAGCCAGAAGACAATCTTTTCGATCGCTTCCGAGTAACGGCCGCCTACTTTCCATACCTCTTCGTAAATCTTTCCGTCACGCTTAACCAAGCGACTGTTCAAACCATATGAAGGAGGAGTTTGGTCGTTCGGATTCTTCAATTTGTTGTAAAACTCTTCGGCCTCCGTCTGAGTCACCCCACTGTAATAGTTCATGGCAGACGTAGTCAGAAGATCTTCTCCCGATGCTTGGTTCACACGCTTGGGCATGAAGGTAGGATCGAAAATAGCTGTAATCACAACATCAGCAGTTGTTCCGATGGCGTTGAGGTCTATTTTCGCTAACTCAGCTTCGAAGAATGGTTGTGAAAAATTAGGCTGAAGCTTGTCCGAGCTATAATCGTGATGAATTCCATTTGCCGCCCACACTTGTTTCAAGTAGGTTTCGAGTGCTTTGAAGTCATCGCTGTTTTTGTCTCCGTTATAGGTAGTGTATATTGATTCGAGCGTACGTTTAACCGCCAAATTCACACGGCTGTTTTGATCGTAATAGATATCACGTCCCCACATAGCGGCTTCACTAAGATAGTAGATCAACTCTTTTTGTTGCAGGGAAAGGCTGTCGAAATCTTTTACTTCATAT
>JBKEBB010000159.1:0-4225 GCA_047972845.1 Bacteroidales bacterium | reverse complement strand
CCTTGATCAGATACCAGCAACACACTCCGATAACGAATGCGGCGCCTACCACCCATCCAGACATAGTTGTATGTAGAAACTTATTGATGGCTCTTGGAGAGACAACTTCGGCGAAACTAATCATTTCGTGACGAACCGTATCGGGATTAAACTCCATTCCAACTGGGTTTTGCATCCAAGCCCCCGCGACAAGTATCCATAGGGCGGAAAGCGATGCGCCAACCCATGTGAGCCACGTGGAGGTAAGGTGGAATCCTTTACTTACTTTTCCCCATCCGAAGAACATTACCGCAATGAATGTAGCCTCCATAAAAAAGGCAAAGATTCCTTCGATGGCTAACGGAGCGCCGAATATGTCTCCAACAAACCAACTGTAGTTAGACCAGTTGGTGCCAAACTGAAATTCAAGGATTATTCCTGTTGCTACGCCGATGGCAAAGTTTATTCCGAAGAGACGTTGCCAGAATTTAGCAAAATGCTTCCACTGCTCTTCTCCCGTTCGATAATAGGCGGTTTCAACGATAGCCATTATTAGTCCCAACCCCAATGTAAGAGGTACAAATAGCCAATGATACATGGCGGTGAGTGCAAATTGTGCTCTCGACCAATCTACAAGCGATAGATCCGGATTCATGAATTAATTTAGAGTTAAGCGATTTATTATTGATACAAGTTATTTGTCTGTTATCTGTGCAAATAGATCTTTGACTATTCGGAACTGTC
Organism: Bacteroidales bacterium; assembly: GCA_047972845.1. Taxonomy (GTDB): domain Bacteria; phylum Bacteroidota; class Bacteroidia; order Bacteroidales; family JBKEBB01; genus JBKEBB01. Next base: position 3,502 of record JBKEBB010000159.1, on the reverse strand, counting down.
TTTTACGAGTTCGTTCCAAACATGATCCGCCTTTTTGCTCTCATGATCGTATTGATTCAGCACTTTTGGGAAGAAGATCCATTTTATAACGGCAAATATGATAATAATTTTTATAATTATCAACAACCAAAGAGTTTTTCCTAAGGTCATTTCTCTGAATCCGGTTACGTAGAAACGAACAACTTTCTTAATTGGGTTCAGCATATTCTTTCAATTAATCGTTTGATATTGGGTTCTCTGAATACAAATATATTCAAATAGTCCGTAGTTTGGCCCATAACTTGGATTATTTCACTGTTGAATGAATCTTATATGATATATCAATGAGTGGAATTTATCATTTAGGGGGCTAGGGTAGTTAAATCAATTGATTACAGAGTTTGCTCTACAACATATAGTTATAGCCATAAGAGGGTCCATGTTTGTAGTTTTGACTCTTTTTTTTTCATTATTGGTATGATTTCGTAACTTTGCATCTCATTTTTCGACAGCAATGATGTTAGTTGTCAGAATATAGGAACTGATTTTACCCCTTTTAGGAAAACATTTTATATATGAATATATTGGAGTTGAGCGAACAGGAAATCATCCGTCGCAATAGTTTGGAAGAATTAAAAAAAATGGGCATTGAGGCTTATCCTGCTTCTGCTTTTGATGTAACAGGTTATTCAAACGAAATAAAGGAAAATTTCAATGATGATGCCCCACGTCGAGAAGTCAGTATCGCGGGACGTGTGATGGGACGCCGTATTATGGGTAAAGCGTCATTCATGGAGTTACAGGATTCTGAAGGACGTATTCAGGTGTATGTGAATCGTGATGAGATTTGTCCGGGAGAGGATAAAGAGTTATATAATACCGTATTTAAACGTCTGTTGGATATCGGTGACTTTGTCGGAATTAAAGGAAATGTGTTTAGAACCCAAATGGGAGAAATCTCAGTACATGCCGAATCGTTGACTCTTCTGTCTAAATCTCTTCGTCCGCTTCCTGTGGTTAAAGAAAAAGACGGCGTGACCTATGATGCGTTTAGTGATCCTGAATTGCGCTATAGACAACGATATGTTGATTTGATAGTAAATGATCAGGTAAAAGATATTTTCCTTAAGCGCACGAAGGTATTCAATACCATGCGTGATTTCATGAATGAGTCCGGATATATTGAGGTGGATACTCCGGTGCTTCAACCAATTCCCGGTGGTGCGTCGGCACGTCCGTTTATCACTCACCACAATACGTTAGACATGCCTCTATATCTTCGTATTGCCAACGAACTGTATTTGAAGAGACTTATCGTTGGAGGTTTTGAAGGGGTATATGAATTTTCACGTAACTTCCGCAATGAAGGAATGGACCGAACCCATAATCCTGAGTTCACGGTCATGGAGTTGTATGTGTCGTACAAAGATTACCGTTGGATGATGGACTTCACCGAAAGGATGATTGAGAAAATTTGCCTAGCGGTGAACGGAACCACTGAAGTGAAAGTGGGTGAAAACCTAATCAGCTTTAAGGCTCCGTTTAAAAGAATATCCATGATTGACGCTATAAAAGAGTTTACCGGAATAGATATCAATGGTATGGATGAGACTCAACTGTTTGAAGTTTGCAAAAAATTGGACATTGAGGTAGATTTCACTATGGGTAAAGGCAAGCTCATTGACGAGATCTTTGGTGAGAAATGTGAAGGTAATTATATTCAGCCGACCTTTATTATCGACTATCCGATTGAGATGTCTCCTCTTACCAAAAAACACCGCGAGAACCCTATGCTTACCGAGCGTTTTGAGTTGATGGTGAATGGTAAGGAGATTGCCAATGCCTATTCCGAATTAAATGATCCGATCGACCAACGTGAACGTTTTGAAGAGCAACTTCGTCTTTCCGAGAAGGGGGATGATGAGGCAATGTTTATTGATCAGGACTTTTTGCGTGCCATGGAATATGGTATGCCTCCTATGAGTGGAATCGGAATTGGTATGGATCGATTGGTTATGTTGATGACCAACCAGACAACGATTCAAGAGGTCCTGTTCTTCCCTCAAATGCGTCCTGAGAAATCACAGAAGAAAGATCCGGCTTCTAAATACGAAGCCATAGGCATTCCGTCCGAATGGGTTCCAGTAATCCAGAAAGCAGGATTCTTTATGGTAGAGATGTTGAAAGATGCTAATCCGGGCAAACTCCATCAGGAACTCTGTGGACTGAATAAAAAGTACAAGCTCGAATTGGAAAATCCCACAATCGATGTGGTGAAGGCTTGGATTGACGCTGTTGTTTCATAGATTTCAATCACTACAGATCAAATGAATTTCAATAAAGTAGCCATTTTGGGTGGAGGTAGCTGGGCAACCGCTTTAGCAAAACTCGCACTCAATAATATGGATAAGATTAATTGGTATATCCGTTTTCCTGAACAAATAGAGGAGTTTCAACGGGTTGGTCATAATCCTTGGTTTTTGACTGGAGCTAGTTTTGATGTAAGTCGCATCAACTTTTCGTCTGATATCAACGAAGTGGTGCGCGATTCTGAGGTATTGATATTGGTTATTCCTTCTCCCTATATTCTATCTGATTTTGAGCCACTGAAAGAGTCATTGAAGAACAAGGTGGTTGTATCGGCGGTGAAAGGAATCATTCCGGAAAATAACCAGTTAATTTCCGATTTGTTCATTAATAAATACGGAGTTGAGGAAGAGAATATGGTCGTTGTAAGCGGTCCTTGCCATGCAGAGGAGGTAGCACTTGATCGTTTGTCTTATCTCACGGTCGCATGTCAGAACGATGAGGTGGCCAAGGCAGTCAGCGATGTTATTTCAACACGAAAACTCAAAACCGGATTCTCTAAAGATTTGGTTGGAATTGAATACGGAGCTATACTGAAGAATGTCTATGCCATTGCTGCAGGAATGTGTTCCGGTTTGAAATACGGTGATAATTTCCAAGCGGTTCTTGTGTCCAATGCCATTCAAGAGATGGAACGGTTTGTTCAGGCGGCAAACCCAATTGAAAGAAACATCTGTCAGTCGGCCTATTTGGGTGATTTGCTTGTAACGGCCTATTCGAAGTTCAGTCGTAATCATATGTTTGGAACTATGATTGGTAGAGGCTATTCGGTAAAGGCCGCTCAAATCGAAATGGAGATGATTGCTGAAGGATACTACGCCACGAAATGTATGCATGAAATCAACCAACAGTATGGTGTTGATATGCCTATTCTTGATGCGGTTTTCAAAATGCTATACAACAGAAATGATGTTAGGGCTCGTATCAAGGACTTAACCGAACAATTTTCATAACAAATAATATATAATTAATTTCAGACACAATGGAAAACATCAGTTTGAATATAGACAAAGTACTTTGTTTTGTATCAAAAGAGAAAATCTACAACTACGAAGATAAAGTGAAAAAAGCGATCACCTCTTTACACAAGGGTGATGGTAAGGGTAGCGACTTTCTAGGCTGGCTCGATTTGCCATCTTCAATCACCGCTGATTTT
>JBKEBB010000047.1:0-1508 GCA_047972845.1 Bacteroidales bacterium | reverse complement strand
TTCGTTCAGACGTGATACTGCAAAAGTTCCCTCTTGTGAATGTCTGATCTCATCGAGAACAGATTCCAATTGCTGAAAGAGTTGATTAAGATCGTTTCGATGTTTAATGAGAACAATTTCTGCTTCGAGAAGATTTCTATGAGCAATTTCTTCTTTGAGTTTCCTGACCATCAAAAGGGTGGTAAGAGGAAACTCAAATTTTTTCATCCCACAAGTTCCATCAGAAGCTTTTGAGTTTCTTCAAAGGTAAATGATTCGTTTGCTTCCTGCTTAAGAAATTTCCGCACACGACCTATTAGAGCGATCGCTTCATCAATTTTGGGATTTGATCCTGATACATAAGCGCCAATGTTGATGAGATCTTCTGCTTCTTTGTAAACTTGCAGAATATCGCGTAACCGTCCGGCACGGGCATAATGTTCCGGAGTTGTTATGGCTAGCATCAATCGCGATAAGCTATCCAACACATCGATAGCCGGATACTGGTTTGCTGTCGCAAGTTTACGAGACAACACAATATGTCCATCTAAGATAGCTCTTACAGTATCAGCGACAGGATCGTTTAAATCGTCGCCTTCAACCAATATGGTATAAATTCCTGTAATAATCCCATTAAATGAATTTCCTGTTCGTTCCAATAGCTTTGGAAGCATCGCAAAAACCGAAGGTGTATACCCACGCGTCGTAGGTGGTTCACCAACCGCCAATCCAATTTCTCTGAGAGCCATCGCATATCGGGTAATGGAATCCATCATAAAGACCACATTACGCCCTTTATCGCGGAAGTATTCGGCTATCGCGGTGGCCGTATAAGCCCCTTTTGTACGAAGCAGCGCCGCCTGGTCTGATGTGGCCACAATGACCACGGATTTTGCTAATCCATGTTTACCAAGATCTCTTTCGATAAATTCACGCACTTCGCGACCACGTTCACCAATCAACGCGATGACGTTGATATCCGCTGTCGACATTTTCGCAATCATGCTAATCAATGTCGATTTTCCTAATCCCGCACCGGAAAATATACCGATACGCTGTCCTTGCCCAGTTGTACATGTTGCATCGATGGCCTTGACCCCTGTGGACAACACGTCTTTGATTAACTGTCTTTTTAACGATGGCGGCGGCGGAGCCATGACCGGGTAAAATTTCTCTGCTTTGAGCGGCCCTTTACCGTCGATTGGATTACCTAGAGCATCTATCACTCTGCCGCACAGCTCTTCCGTCACACCGACCAATTGAACCTTCCCGGTAGGACATACTTCAGACCCTGGGGCGATATGAGTCATTTCCCCAAGGGACATGAGCAAAACACGATTATTTCTAAAACCGACGACTTCGCATGGGATAAGATGGCCGTTGCCATTATAAATATGACAAAGTTCTCCGAGATGCACTTTGGGTCCGATAGATTCGATTAAGAGTCCGATGACTTGCGTGACTATTCCACTGGCAGCAATACCAGACCATTGATTGACCTTCGCAATTTCGTTTTCCAATGAAATTTC
>JBKEBB010000122.1:0-10612 GCA_047972845.1 Bacteroidales bacterium | reverse complement strand
AAATTCAACAGGCGATATTTTGGCGAAAAACAGTTTGACAGATTATTAATCGCCGCTGTCAGATATCCGCCTGACTTCAAATCAAGAATTTACAATAGGAAGAATTGCGGATAATCATATACTATTTTTATTCCATTTCTACGCCATACGTATCCTCGTATTGGGCAATTAATCATTTCTATCCATATATTTATTTTAATAATAATCAGCTTATTAGTAAGGTGTCGTTGTGGCATTTTGTCGATTAATCGTCTTATTTTACATACAAGCCGTTCGATTGGAAACGGTATAAATGTTGCATATGCGAAAAAAAACAAGTAGTATTGTGCCTCCTTAATCGACTTAAATAGAAAACACATCTTATGAACCATTTTGCCACCCTTGACTATGTAGTCTTTGTCATTTATCTTGTATGTATAATTTTTATCGGACTTTGGGTGTCCCGGCTTAAGAAAGGGACTGAACGAACTGCCAAAGACTATTTTCTGGCAAACCGATTATTGCCTTGGTGGGCGATTGGATCTTCCTTATTAGCAGCAAACATATCAGCCGAACATTTTATAGCGATGTCTGGATCGGGCTATGCCATCGGTCTTGCTATCGCGGCATACGAATGGGTGGCGGCAGTGGTCTTGTTGATTGTTGCTAAGTTCTTTTTGCCGGTATTTATTAAGACCGGAATATACACCATGCCCGAGTTTCTCAAACGTCGGTACGATCAGCGAGTGAGTTCCACGTTGGCTGTGTTCTGGCTTTTTGTCTATGTATTTGTAAACATAACCTCGGTGAGCTATTTGGGAGCCTTAGCTATGGAAAATATATTGGGAATTCCTCTCATTTATGGTATCATCGGCTTGTCGGCTTTTTCTGCGCTTTATTCTCTATACGGAGGATTGAAGGCGGTAGCTTGGACCGATGTATTCCAAGTTGTGGTTTTGATTATGGGAGGATTGATTACCACCTTTCTGGCTGTTTCGGCGTTGGGAAGTGGTGAAGGATTCATTGCCGGGGCACAGCAGATGATAGAGCAGGTACCACAAAAATTCCATATGATTATCGAAAAGGGAGCAATGATGATACCCGACGGCGAGGGCGGAACCAAAGACGCATTCAAAGATCTGCCCGGATTGGCGGTAATTATCGGATCAATGTGGTTGACCAACATTTGCTTCTGGGGCTTCAATCAATACATCATCCAGCGTGGATTGGCCGCTAAGAGTACTGCGGAAGCGCAGTTGGGATTAGCTTTTGCCGGTTTTCTCAAGTTGCTTGTTCCTCTTTTGGTTGTAATACCGGGTATCGCGGCTTTCGCCTTGGGTGCCAATCTGAACAAATCGGACGAAGCATATCCATGGTTGCTCAACAATATTGTTCCTCCAGGAATCACCGGATTGGCATTTGCTGCTATCGTTGCTGCGGTGGTGAGTTCGCTCAGTTCATTAATTAATAGTACGTCTACTATTTTTACTATGGACATCTATAAAACATATATAAAGAAGGATGCTTCGGACAAGCAGTTGGTGATGGTGGGGCGAATTGTCGCGTTCGTGGCTTTGGCATTGGCTACCAGTGTAGCTCCTCAATTGCGTTCACTCGATCAGGCGTATCAATATGTACAGGAGTACACCGGATTTATCTATCCCGGGGTGTTCTTAATATTCTTCCTCGGACTCTTCTGGAAGAAGGCTACCTCACGGGCGGCTCTTTGGACTGCCCTTCTAACTATTCCACTCGGAATTGTGTTTAAGTTTTATACCCCCGACATGCCGTTTATTGTCAGAATCGGATATGTATTTATTATTTTGACTATTATCATGGTGGGCGTAAGTCTTACGGATAAGAAGAGCAACGAATCGGTTGCAATGATGGGACAAGGGAAGATACGGAATCAGGAGATTCTTCGCGGATCACTTTTGATTTTCTTCACCGCCCTAGTCGGTATTGCCGCCTCTCTGTATGTAAGAGAATACGAATACTTGGCGCTTGATTCGGTGTATGTATTGGTTACCGGATTCGGATTGCTTGGTTTTGTACTTATTTCAAATGCGATTTGTACTACGATGAATAAGAGTGCCATTATTGAAAGTAAAGGAATCATGCATACGGACATACTATTTAACATTGCGTCCGCCGCATTGGTTATATCTTTGTGTACGCTTTACTACATTTTTTGGTAATCCTTTGTTGATTTGATAAGTAATTCAAGATACGATGAGAATATCTCCTTCGATACTGTACGATACATGTTACCGTCAATACGGAATCGGCGCGTTCAACGTATTCAACGCTGAACAGGTGCATGGCGTATTTCGTGGCGCAAAGGCGGCCGGATTGCCAGTGTTGATACAGATCACTCCGGTGGCTCGCAACTATATGCACACCCGTATGCTCGAATCGATTATTTCCGCTGCCGCATCGCTTTATCCCGAGGTGAAATACGCGATTCATCTGGACCATGGAACCGAGGCTCACTGCTTGGATGCAATAGAATCGGGAGGGTATGACTCGATTATGATCGACGCTTCCCACGAATCGTTTGAAGAAAATATTCGAATAACGAGTGCGATTGTACAAAAAGCACATGCGAAAGGAATTCTTGTAGAGGCCGAATTGGGAGTATTGGCCGGAGTGGAGGATGATTTGTCGGTGGACGAAGAGTCCGCTCGTTACACCCATCCTGACGAAGCACGCGAATTTGTTGAACGAACCGGATGCGACTCCCTCGCCGTTGCTATCGGCACATCCCACGGAGCCTACAAATTCAGCGGTGAAGCTTCGCTGAGGCTCGATATCTTGGAACGAATAGCAGCCTCGTTGCCCAAGAAATTTCCATTGGTATTACACGGAGCTTCGGCTGTTCCTGAAGAATTGGTCGAACGAATCAATCAATATGGAGGTAAACTAAAACAAGATGCGAAAGGAGTGTCGCCCCAAGACCTCAAGGGAGCGATTGCCCGTGGAGTGTGCAAAATAAACATTGCGACGGATATGCGTCTGTTATGGTGTGGAATCACTCGTGAATTCTTTGCCAACGAACCCGATAAGTTTGATCCAATAATCAGTGGTGCTACCTATATGAACGAATTGGAGCAGTTTGTCAAACAGAAATGCGAAGGGTTGAGAGTGGATTGATTGGTTATCTACATGTTGAGTTATGACAAGAGCTGTGCGAAACGGCTTCCTATTATGAATTTAAAACACTGAAGATATGAAACGAGATAAACGGTGTCCCCTTCTGGGAAAAGAGATAAAAGGGGAGAGAATCTATCAAAGCGTAACCGCTCAAGAGGCGGGTTGGGAGTTTATCAACTTCCATGCGAGAATAATGGATAAAGGTGAAACTTGGGGTCACCATACAGGAGATAATGAGATCGCGATCGTATTGCTCGGAGGAAACTTTGTATGCGAAAGCGAAGGGGTGACCTATCGTACCGAAAACGGCCGAAAGGATGTCTTCTCAGGACTTCCGCACTGCATTTACCTATCGCGCAATAAATCGTTCACACTTACAGCCGAAAGCGATGTGCTTGATATCGCTGTGTGTGAATGTCCGACAGAGATGGATTATCCCACCCGTTTCATCACTCCCGACGATGTGGTTGAAATGGGCATCGAACATCGAGGAGGCGATAATGCCAGCCGTCAGATTAATCGGATGCTTCCTCCCGGATCTCCTTGCCAAAGGATCGTGTGTGTGGAGGTATATACTCCGGAAGGAAACTGGAGTTCGTTTCCTGCCCACAAGCACGATGTCAGAAGAGTTACGCCTGAAGGAACATTAATCGAGGTCGATTTAGAGGAGGTTTATTTCTATAAGATTGATAAGCCTACGGGGTTTGCCCTACAAAAAGTATATACCGACGATCGCAGTCTTGACGAGATTGCCGAGCCTCACAACAACGACATTGTATTGGTTCCGCGTGGGTACCATCCTGTTTCGGCGGCGCCGGGATACAATTGCTATTACCTGAACTTTCTTGCCGGAACCGACCAAGCGCTCAATGCCTCTGACGATCCTGACCATAAATGGTATTACAACCAATGGAAACGTATGGACGAGCGTGTTCCGATGGTCACAAGAGAGATGAATGGATAGTCCCGTAGTAATCTAATTTTTAAACTTCTCGGTTCACCCGAAATAACCCGATCTTCTATATATTCAGAAAAATATGAAATACGATCTTATCACGTACGGTCGATCCTCCATCGATCTTTATTCGGCCAATGTAGGCTCTAAGTTTGTCGATATAAAAGCGTTCAATGCCTATGTCGGAGGGTCTCCCCTCAATATAGCGGTCGGAGCTAAGCGTCTCGGACTTAATTCGGCTCTGCTTACCGCTGTCGGCAATGACCAAATAGCCGACTTCCTTCTCAATTTTCTAAAGAAAGAGGGAGTTGAGACCAAATTTATACCTCGTAAAGAGGGAGCACGCACCAGTGCTGTGGTATTGGGAATCGAACCTCCTAACAACTTCCCACTGGTCTATTACCGCGACAACTGTGCCGATTCGAAGGTGACTATCGACGATGTGATCGCGGCCAATGTAGGTGAGTGTCGTTTGTTTGAAATCTCTGCCACCGCGTTGAATGTCGAACCTTCCCGTTCGGCTGCCTTTTTCGCTGCTGAAGAGGCCAGAAAGAATAATGTACCTATCTTGATCGACCTTGACTTTAGAGCCGACCAATGGCACGATCCCCGTTCGTATGGAGTGACCGCCCGTGCCTATTTGCGCAGTTGCCAAATTGCGTTGGGTACGGAGGAGGAGATTCTTGCCACCATGTTGCAGGACCCTAATGACATCCGCATAAAGAATCAACAGATATCAGCTCCTGAGATCAGAGGAGATGTGAATAAAGCCATTCGAAACATCATGGCACTCGGTCTCGAGGTGTTGATCGTTAAACGGGGAGAGAAGGGTTCTTCGATATTTCTTAAGGATGGAACCGTGATCGATGTACCTACCTTCAACGTAGAGGTGGTCAATGTATTGGGAGCAGGCGACGCATTCGCTGCCGGATTCATTTTTGGGTATCTCAACGGTTGGGATTGGTACAAGTGTGCCCGAATGGGTAATGCCTGCGGGGCTATTCTTGTTACCAAGGAGGGATGTTCGAACTTCAATCCTACTCTCGAAGAGGCGCTCACGTTTATTGAAAGTCGAGGTGGTTTTTAACCCTATCTCGTAATTCATTATTCAGTAATCAATCTTTTAATTAGCCATTTAATCATTCAACAATAGAACATGAAAACCATTCGTTTAACGGTCGGACAAGCTGTAGTTGAGTTTCTTAAACAACAGTATGTGGAGAGAGACGGTGTTGAGAACCGTTTCTTTGAGGGCGTTCTGGGTATTTTCGGCCACGGCTGTGTAGCAGGTGTGGGAGAGGGTCTTCTCGAATCTCCCGACTTCAAATATATCATGACGCGCAACGAGCAGGCATCCGTACATATTGCCATGGCATACGCCAAGATGAAAAACCGCAAATCCACATTTGCCTGCCTCTCGTCTATTGGCCCCGGAGCCACTAATATGTTGACCGGTGCGGCGTGTGCCACTATCAACCGACTACCCGTACTCTTGTTGCCCGGTGATATCTTTGCTACCCGACAGGTAGCTCCTGTGTTGCAGCAGTTGGAGAGCGACCAATCGCAAGATATCTCGGTGAACGACTGTTTCAAACCGGTGTCGAAATATTGGGATCGGATCAATCGCCCCGAGCAGTTGATCACAGCTCTTCCCGAGGTGATGCGAGTGCTTACCTCTCCTGCCAAAACGGGAGCTGTCACTCTTTCACTCCCTCAGGATGTACAGGCCGAAGCGTATGATTTTCCGGTCGCGTTATTTGAAAAACGGGTATGGCATATCGCCCGTGCCCGTGCCGACCGAAACGCGTTGAAGCGTGCGGCGGAACTAATCCGTCAATCGAAGTCGCCCATGATCGTTGCGGGTGGAGGTGTGTTGTACAGCGAAGCAAGCACGGCATTGGAACAATTGGTAGCCCAAACGGGAATCCCCGTTACCGAAACATTTGCCGGCAAAGGATCCTTGCTGTATAATCACCCCATGAATTTGGGAGCGATCGGTGCAACCGGCACTCCGGGTGCGGTGGCATTCTCCAAAGAGGCAGACGTGGTGATCGGAATCGGAACTCGTTACAGCGATTTCACCACCGAGTCGAAGTCGGCCTTCCAGCATCCCGATGTGAAGTTCATCAATATCAATGTGGAAGAGTTCGATTCGTTCAAACATGGAGCACTCCCTCTCACGGGGGATGCCAAGGTTACGCTGGAAGAGTTGACCGAGTTACTTGCAGGCTACACTACCGCTAACTCATATCAGGAAAAGGTGAAAGCAACCTCCACGGCATGGGACAAAAAGGTGTCGGAGGTATATACCCCCGATGGAACGGTTCCTGTATCGCAAGGTCAGGTAGTGGGTGCGGTGAACGAGCATTCGGCTCCTGAAGATGTGGTGTTGTGCGCCGCCGGAAGTCTTCCGGGCGATCTTCACAAACTTTGGCGCACACGCGATCACAAAGGGTTTCATCTCGAATACGGATACTCGACTATGGGATACGAAGTGGCCGCCGGTATCGGAGCCGCGATGGCATGCCCCGACAGACAGATTTGGGTGATGGTTGGCGACGGAAACTATCTGATGATGAACAACGAAATTGTTACTGCAGTGCAAGAGGGGGTGAAGTACAACATTATTTTGCTCGACAACAGCGGATATGGAAGCATCGGTGCACTCTCTCAGTCGGTAGGATCGCAGCGTTTCGGAACGAAGTATCGTTATCGCGACGGTTCGTCCGGCCAATTGTCGGGAGAGCCTATTCCCGTCGATTTCGCGGCCAATGCCCGCAGCTTGGGAGCCCATGTGATCGAAGCTACCGATATTCCTTCGCTGATTGCCGCTATGGAAGAGGCGAAAAAGCAGGATCGGGTTACTGTTATCACGATCCGTACCGACTTGTACAAAGGAGTGGAAGGATATGGCTGGTGGGATGTGGCGATCTCCCAAGTATCGACCGTCGATACCGTACAGTCGGCCTATGAGCAATACGTGGAGAAGAAAAAGAAACAGAGGTATTATCTCTAACGGAAAAGTAACGACAGTTATACCCTGTAAAAAAGGTATATTCCTTTTTCGTAAGCCGAAAAGGAGGGATGTTTTAAAAGAAAGTTCAATATTTAATTAGGATAAAAGATGGAATTATTGAAGAATTATATCAACGGCCAGTGGGTTGAAAGTGCGGGAGACGGATTGTTTGAAGTGATCAATCCGGCCACAGGAAAAGCAATGTATGGTGTGCCTTCGGGAGTGAAAGAGGATATTGACACCGCGGCCGAGGCCGCGCACGCGGTATCGAAAGCATGGAGGGATGCTCCACCCACGAGGCGTGTGCAGTATTTGTTCAAGATGAAGCAGCTGTTGGAAGACCATGTGGATGAGATTGCCGAAATATGTACCAACGAAAGTGGAAAGACTTTTGCCGAATCGAAAGCTGAAATGGTACGTGCCATTGAAAACATCGAGGTGGCGTGTGGTATTCCAACCCTCTTGCAAAGTCAGTTTTCAGAAGATATCGCTACGGGAGTGGATGAGCTAATGATTCGTCAACCGATAGGAGTGGGAGCTTGTATAGCTCCGTTCAACTTCCCGATCATGATTCCTTTCTGGTTTATGCCCTACGCCATCGCTTGTGGTAATTGCTATATCGTGAAGCCTTCGGAGAAAGTGCCCCGTACGATGACTCGTATTTTCGAATTGTTGGAGCAATTGGAACTTCCGGCAGGTGTCCTCAATATGGTTCATGGGGGTAAAGAGACGGTTGATGCCATTCTCGACAGTCCGATAGTCTATGCGATCAGTTTTGTGGGATCGACCGATGTTGCCCGTTATGTGTATTCACGAGGTACGGCAAACGGAAAGAGAGTGCAAGCGCAAGGCGGAGCGAAGAACCCCATCGTGGTGATGCCGGATGCCGACGTTGATACTACGATTAAGATAATACTCGACAGTGCGTTGGGATGTGCCGGACAGCGTTGTTTGGCGGCGTCGCTGGTGGTGCTTGTGGGCGATGCTAGAGGAGAATTTAAAAAGAAACTCATCGAAGCGGCAAAGAGTAAATCATGTGGCTGCGGTATGGACGCGAAAGCAGACTTCGGTCCGGTGATTACCCGTCAGAGCAAGGAGCGTATTGAGAGTCTGATTGCACGCGGAGTGGAAGAGGGATCAACGCTTGTGTTGGATGGTCGCGGTGCTTCGGTAGAGGGCTTTGAAGGGGGGTATTACCTCAATCCTACTATCTTGGACAATGTAAAAAGAAACAGTACGGTTCATCGTACCGAGATTTTTGGTCCGGTACTTGGACTGATGGAGGTGGAAGACTTGGATGAAGCCATCGATTTGGTGAACGATTCATTCTATGGTAACTCCGGCTGTATATTCACATCCAGCGGTGCTGCCGCGCGTAAGTTCAGACACGACGCGATGGTGGGCAACATTGGTGTAAACATCGGGGTTGCCGCGCCTATGGCTTTCTTCCCCTTTAGTGGATGGAAGAACAGTTTCTTTGGCGATCTTCACGGACAGGCGGCTCACGTAGTGGAGTTTTACACCCAGACCAAAGTGGTGGTGGAGAGATGGAACGATAAATGGACTCGTAAATTCTAATCTGTTCGGTTTGTTGAAGCTAAAGGACAATGAACAGACAGAAAAGGAGACAAATCAACGAAACAACAACAAATATTTATGATTAAAATCGCAAACGCTCCCTGTTCGTGGGGAGCTCTTGAATTTGAACTCGAAGGGAAAGCTGCCGGTTTTGAGCAGGTGCTCAACGAGATGAAAGAGTGTGGCTATGCCGGTACTGAGTTGGGCGACTGGGGATTCATGCCCACCGATCCGACGGCGCTGCGGGCTGAGATGGATAAGCGGGATTTTCAATTGTTGGGAGCGTTTGTACCTGTTGCGTTGAAGAACAGGGAGGCGCACAAACCGGGAGCCGATGTGGCTGTCAGAACCGCCTCGCTGATGCGCGACGCGGGATTTCCGAACGCCTTCATCGTATTGGCCGATGAGAATGGATCGATTCCCCAGCGTACCAAGAACGCCGGACGAGTGACTCAGAACATGGAGTTGACTTCTGACGAGTGGAAAGTGTATGCTGAAGGAGCCGATTATGTGGCTCGTGAAGTGAAGGAGAAGACCGGACTCAGAACCGTGTTTCATCATCACTGCGGCGGATATGTGGAGACTCCATTCGAATTGGATCAACTGATGAAGCGGACCGATCCTTCGCTGCTCGGCCTTGTGCTCGATATGGGACACTATACGTTTGGTGGCGGTGATCCGTTGACCGCGTTGAAGATTTACAGAGAAAGAATCTGGCATGTGCATTTCAAAGATTGCCAGAATGAAATAGCGGCAGAGTCGCGTGCCAAACAATTCGACTATTTCCAGAGTGTGTCGGCAGGAGTGTTTTGTGAGTTGGGAAAAGGGTCGGTTGACTTTCCCGCGATTACTGCCGAGTTGAAGGCTATGGGATATGATGGTTGGATTGTGGTGGAGCAGGACGTGCTTCCCGGAATGGGCAATCCGAAAGAGTGTGCCAAACGAAACAGAGAGTATATTCAATCATTAGGATTATAACAATAAACATGAAGACACTAAAATTAGGCGTTATCGGTGCAGGCCGTATTGGCAAGGTGCACGTTTCTACATTGGTACAAAGCGTTCCTGAAGCGGAAGTGGTTGCTTTGGCTGATATCTATCTTCCCGCGGCGCAAGAACTGGCTGCAAAGTTTGGAATCAAGGCTGTATCAGATAATTTTCAGGACATCCTGAAGAATCCGGAGGTAGAAGCGGTGGTTATCTGCTCATCGACCGATACGCATGCCGATTATATCATAGCAGCGGCCGAGGCCGGAAAACATATTTTCTGTGAGAAACCGGTCGATCTGACCATTCCTAAGATTCAAAATGCGTTGAAGGCTGTAGAGAAAGCGGGCGTGAAACTGATGGTGGGATTTAACCGTCGTTTCGATCCCAATTTTTCGAAGTTGCATAGCATGGTGAAAGAGGGTAAAGTGGGCGATCCACATATTATCTGTATCACCTCACGCGACCCGGCTCCTCCTCCAGCGGAATATTCGGCGGTATCGGGCGGAATGTTTCTGGATATGACTATTCATGATTTCGATATGGCTCGGTATATGGCAGGAAGTGAAGTGACAGAGGTGTATGTGAAATCGGCTTGTTTGGTAGATCCCGCGATTGGAGCGGCAGGCGATGTGGATACGGCGGTAGTGACACTTTCCTTTGCCAATGGGGCGATCGGCGTGATCAATAATAGTCGTAAAGCGGTGTATGGATACGATCAGCGTGTAGAGGTGTTCGGATCGAAAGGAATGGTATGCGCGGACAATAACTTCCCTGATAACCATAAGTATTTTCATGCAGCAGGAGTGGAAGGTTCGTTGCCTTTGAACTTCTTCATGGATCGATACATTGAGGCATATGCCAATGAAATGAAGATATTCGCGGACGCGATTGCCAATAATAAATCGATTCCCGCCGATGGACAAGACGGACTGATGGCTACT
>JBKEBB010000119.1:0-25307 GCA_047972845.1 Bacteroidales bacterium | reverse complement strand
AAATTCAACAGGCGATATTTTGGCGAAAAACAGTTTGACAGATTATTAATCGCCGCTGTCAGATATCCGCCTGACTTCAAATCAAGAATTTACAATAGGAAGAATTGCGGATAATCATATAGATTTATTCTTAAGGATCATCGGGCCATCGAGGTTCGTTCAACAGCCGGAATATCTATTACAAACAATCTCTTTAAGGTCAACTCTTCGTACGGTCAAGAGGTTTCATGTTCGGCTTATGAAGCGTGTATCGATATTATAGAGGAAAACAACCGGATTGAGAATTATAACTAACGAAGAATAAATCATTATATGAAGTCAACTCATCTCCTCGTATTATCCTTTTTCCTGCTTTCGTTCAGCTTTGTACATGCTCAACAAAACTATTTTGTGGACGGATACCACGGAGGGGTGTATGGACACTATCCGGTGTGGAAAACTCGCTTCATCGTGGATCAGATGAAAGCGAACCCCGAATGGGAGATTAATCTGGAGATAGAACCGGAGACGTGGGATTCGGCACAAATCAAAACGCCCGAAGACTACAGAGCGTTGCAACAGTTGATCCAATCACCCCGTGTGGAGATTGTCAATCCGGCTTACGGACAGCCTTACATGTATAACATATCGGGAGAGAGCATTATTCGCCAACTCGACTATGGAATGAAAAAGACATGGGAACATTTCCCCCATGCTGTCTTTCGTACCTATTCGGCGGAAGAGCCCTGCTTCACCTCGGCGTTACCGGGAATTCTTCGTGGTTTTGGATTTGAACATGCTTCGCTGAAATGTCCCAATACCTGTTGGGGTGGATATATGGAGGGATTCGGAGGAGAGACGGTCAATTGGATTGGTCCCGACGGAACCTCAATCCTAACTGTTCCCCGCTATGCCTGCGAAGCTCTTGAGCCAAACTCCACTTGGCAAACAACGGCATGGCGAAACGACGAGTCGTTTAGAAAAGCATGTAGAGAGGCGGGAATAGAAAATCCCGTCGGGATGTGTCTTCAGGATGCGGGATGGAAGGGTGGCCCTTGGATAGGAAAACCCGAGACAACCGCCGGGCAAACAAAATACATTACGTGGAGCAACTACTTCGACGCGTTGGGATACAAACAGTCGAAGGAAGATTATCGGATGACACAAAATGCTGTCAAAGTAAATCTGATGTGGGGAAGTTCGGTTCTTCAACGTCTGGCACAAGAGGTTCGACAAGCGGAAAATAACATTGTGATGGCTGAAAAAATCGATGCGATCAATGTGCTTGCCGGAAAAGAGGGAGTCCTCGGTGGACGATTCGATGAAGCGTGGCGCACACTTATGCTGGCACAACACCACGACTGTTGGATCGTTCCCTACAACAAGTTGAATAGTGGGAAAACATGGGCGCAGACCGTAACCGAATGGACAGGGATTACAAATCGGATCGCGGACAGTATTATCGGGACAAGACTGCTCTATTCCACTGACCGATTACCGCAGATAATCGTTTATAATACCACCGCCATGCGACGTAACGAATTGGTGGAAGTGGCTCTTCAACCCGGACTCTCAATGGATGAGACGTTTCAGGTGATCGGAGAGAATAATAAAAAACAACCTCTTCGTTTAATCCAAACAAAAGAGGGAATCAAAGGTATATTCAGGGCGGAGGTGGCTCCATTCGGATATTCTCTATTCCATATCGAGGAAGGAAAAGCGGCGAATCATTCCACAGAAGGGTGTCGTTTGCAAATGGACCACAATCGGGTAGTGATGGAGAATGATCTGTATCGAATGACAATTGATTTGTCTCGTGGAGGAGCATTGGAGAGTCTTATCGCGAAGAAAGAGAACAATCGCGAGTATGTAGCGGAAGGTGGCGGGTTTGGCGAACTTTGTGGATACTTTTATGAAGAGAGCCGCTTTATCTCCTCAACCGAACAATCGGCAAAGGCCACGATCATGGAGCAAACATCGGAGTCAGTCACCGTTGAGGTAAATGGAACCATTGCCGGACAACCCTACACCCAGACTTGGCGACTGATGCGCGACGATGCCAGAATAGAAGGATGCCTCCGGATTGAGTGGAATAAATCAACAGGGATTGGGGAGTATGCCAAGATGGAGGACTATCGAGCAAACAGACGCCCGTTTACTAATGACCGTTACAAGCTGCGCCTGCTCTTTCCGACCAAGCTGAGCAATACACGGCTCTATAAGAATGCCCCGTTCGATGTTGCCCTAAGCAACGACACCGACAGCTATTTCAACACATGGGATTCGATCAAGCACAATGTAATTCTGAACTGGGTGGATATGATGGACGAAACGAACAACTTGGGACTGGCTTTGCTGTGCGACCATACCACCTCCTATTCCCACGATACCTCGAATACATTGGGACTTACCATTCAATACGTAGGAAAAGGGCTGTGGGGAAGAAACTACAAGATCGAACAACCAACGGCCATTCGCTTTGCGCTAATACCTCATTCGAACAGATGGGACAAGGCCGGATTGTGGAATGAAAGTGTCCGTTGGAACGAACCACTACGGGCGGTTATGCAGGACAGATCGGATGACAAAGGAAGATCGTTCATCACGCTGAGTAAAGGCGTAGAGTTGTCGGCGGTGCAACATACGGGAGATGCTATTCTGTTTCGTGTATTCAACGCGGAGGGAGGAGAGCGTCCGTTGACTGTCGGGTTGAATTTTCCGGTCGAAGAGGTGGTGGAGGTTGATTTGCGAGGTAAGGTGGTTCGCTCTGTCGCTCTTTCCAAAACCAACGAAGGGTTCACCTTCTCAGAACCGATCGCTCCTTATGGAATACACACCTATCGGGTAAAGGTGAAATAACCAACATTGCTCCATCGTAAAAGAAAACTGGGAGGCGATCCGACGATAAAATGTCGAATTGCCTCCCAATAATAAAGTGATAGATGTTAAGCTCTCTTTTCTATTCGGAATTGGGCAACAATCACATCAACACCTTATCCCAATCTTTCCATACCACTTCGTATCCACGTGCTTTAACGGCCTGCTCCACCTCAACAGGTAGGCGCTCATCACTTACAGCAAATTGTTCAAGAGCTTGCGGATAGGTTTTGTATCCGCCTGGTTCGGTTTTGCTTCCGGCACTCATCGATGTCACTCCCAATGTACAAAGATTATCTCTAAAAGAGGGAGCTTCGCGGGTACTCATTGAGATATCCACATCGGGATCAAAGAGTCGAAAGGCAAAGGTCAGCTGGGCATATTCCTTATCGGTCATCACAACATTGGGTTGAAAGCCACTTTCACTCCTACGCATTCGAGGGAAGTTGACACTGTAGCGAGTAGTCCAATAGTTTTTCTGGAGATACCGCAAGTGGATAGCCATCATAACGGTATCGGTGCGCCAATCTTCCAATCCGATCAACACTCCCATCCCTATTTTATGAACTCCCGCTTGTCCCATTCGGTCGTATCCGTTTACCCTCCACTCGAACTTTGATTTCATTCCCCGAGGATGATAGACGTTGTATCGACTGCGGTGGTAGGTCTCCTGAAAACAGACCACCCCATTCAATCCAGACTGTGTGAGCAAATAATAATCATCGGCACCCAAAGGCATCACCTCGATACTGATGTTCGAGAAGTAGGGCTTTGCCAACTCAATCGCCCGTTGAATATAGGCAACTCCGGCTTTTGCTGGATTCTCTCCTGTTACAAGCAGCAGATTATCGAAATCACCCAACCGTTTGATGGCTTTATACTCCTCTACCATCTCCTCTTCTGTAAGGATGGTACGCTCCATTGGATTGGAGTGGTTGAATCCACAATAGACACAGGAGTTGGTACACGAATTGGTGAGATAAAGAGGAATATAGAATCCGATGGTATTACCAAAACGCTTACGCGTTAAGGCACGGCTCTTAGCTGCCATCGGTTCGAGATAAGAGGCAGCGGCGGGCGATATCAACGCCATATAATCCTCTACACTCAGTCGCTCTTTGTTGATTGCCCGCTCCACATCGGAAGTCGTGCTCGAGTAAATACGACGGGAGGTTTCCTCCCAATCGTAGTGTAGTAGTTCGTCTGAAAACATCTTTCTATTTTAATTCCATGCCCCTATTCCCTGATTTCGAAAAAGAGAAACAGTAACGGGCATGCGAAGATTCCGTTATATATACAATTCCATTCGCTTCATTCTCTCAATCTTATCTTTCCTTCAAAATCTTTCCTTCGAACGATTCGAATGCATTAATCCATTCGGAAGTAATAACCTCGGAGGTTTCCGCTTTTCGATTGTATCCAGATACAACAGAGGTGGCGTTTACCAACAACTTACCCTCGGGACGAAGACGAATCTCCTGCTCCATAGTGAGACTTTTGTTGCCGATACGAACAACCCGGGTAAAGACTTCTACCTTATCGAAAAGATGTGCCGATGCTTTGAAGTTGAGATGGAGGTTTACCAACACAAAGTTGATTTCACTCCAGTCAAAACGGTTCTGTCCTACGTCCCTAAAGTAGATCACACGCCCTTCGTCAAGCATGGAGCAATAAGCAGAATTGTTTACATGGTGCAGCAGGTCGATGTCGTTGAAACGAACATTGACCCGCACACGATGTTTGAATGGGTCTGTTATCTCCATTTTAATTCATTATATGATTAACAATGAAAGTGCAGTCAACCGCTCTACTCTTATTCGATGATAAACCGAGCCTGTAGAGTACACTCCACCTTTATTTTCTTAAAATTCAATTCGGGCGACTCCTCTGCGTTTGCTCCCATCGAATCCATCTCCATCGCTTTGCTGAGCATCATACGAGGCTGGGCATACACCACCGGATAATTGTTGTAACTGCTTTGAGCATATATGGCCCGTCCCGCCTTCACATCCAATCCTTGCGCGATAGCTGCCGCATTGGCTTTGGCATTAACGGCCGCCTTGGTATATAATTCTACGAAAACGGGGTGATTCTTAGAGAGCTGAGCACGTTCAAAACGAACATTCGCAATCTTCATCTGATCGAAAACCCCGAACGCTTTGTCGGCTTGTGTCGCAGTAGCCACCTTCAATACATAGGTCTTTGTCGCCACCACATTATCACTTTTCAGAAATCTCTTTTGAAGAGAGGAGAAAATGTTTTGCACCTCCAGATCCTTCTCCACATCAATACCGATAGCAGCAAGCTTCTTGATCATCTCTTTTTCTACCGCGTCGAGAGATGTCTTGAACTCTTTCTCGTCAATAACGATGCGGAGATAGATTTCGTCGGGAACCACCTCTTCTTCGGCTCGTCCTTGTACTTCGATATAATTACTGTTTTCTTTCGATTCCTGAGCCATGGCAGGCAACGCGATGGCAGCTGCAATCAGCAGCGTTACAATTGATTTTTTCATATGATTATTCTTTTTAATTGTTAATGCATGCGACATCTGGATGTTAACGCTTACATATCATTTAAATTAATGACGTTAACCTACCACAAAACGTTTCATCCGCACACCCTCTCTTTTCATTCGTCTCAACAGCCACCAATCGGAGATATCTCTCCTCACCCATTTCTATATAGGTGTTGGCACACAAAGGTACAATATTCTTTTGTTCTTTTGTCAACACATCAAATTCATTCATTCGTGGTCTGAAAATCTTCCAATCGATACTTTTTTCGTTCATCTACATGCTAACTTCAGAATAAAAAGAACCATTCCAACAGAAGAAAAAAAGTGGAAATAGCCCTTGCTAACATTATAATAAGAAAAATCTCGTGTATATTTGTACTCATCAATAACAAATATTGAATCTAATCCCACCATTCACAAGCAATCATCAGGTATGAAACGATCTGCTCTTTTATTCGCAACATCCACCTTGTTGCTGTTTGCAGGATGCACGCAAGTTAATCCTCCTATTCCTCTGGAACCACTTCCCACAGAAAGTCAGGCACGCTGGCAAACTCTCGAAGAGTATGCTTTCATACACTTCAGTATGAATACTTACACAGATATGGAATGGGGATTCGGAGACAATGACCCCAAACTCTTCAATCCAACAGAGCTGGATTGTCGTCAATGGGCGCGAATCATAAAGGCGGCAGGGATGAAAGGTATTATTCTCACCACCAAACATCACGATGGATTTTGCCTTTGGCCTTCCAAATACACCGACTATTCGGTGAAAGCCTCTCCTTGGAAGGATGGAAAAGGAGATCTCTTGGCCGAGTTGGCCGAGGCCTGCAAAGAGTATGATCTGAAACTGGGATTCTATCTTTCGCCCTGGGACCGCAACCATCCCGAATATGGACGACCTGAATACATCACCTATTTCCGCAATCAACTGAAAGAGATCCTTACCAACTACGGAGAGATTTTCGAGGTGTGGTTTGACGGAGCTAACGGAGGAGATGGCTATTACGGCGGAGCAAATGAAATCCGTAAGATTGATAATAAAACCTATTACGACTGGCCAAACACCTATAAACTGGTGTACGAGCTACAGCCCAATGCCATTCTATTCAGTGATGCCGGACCGGGAACACGTTGGTGCGGCAATGAGGAAGGATGGGTCAAAGAAACCAACTGGAGCTTGCTGAGAAGAGATGAGTTCTGGCCCGGCTGTCCCAACTATCTCGACCTGCAAACCGGACACGAAAACGGGACCCATTGGGTACCTGCCGAGGTGGATGTATCCATCCGTCCGGGATGGTTCTACCACGAATACGAAGATCATAAAGTGAAAAGCTACGACAAACTGGTCGATATATACTACACCTCCGTAGGACGAAACGCAAACCTCATCCTCAACATCCCCATCGATCGACGCGGATTGATTCATCCGCTCGATTCAGCGGCCCTGATGAAACGCACAGAGGTACTTCAAGCCGACTTCGCACAGAATCTGGCTAAAGGGAAAAAGGCGGAGGCCACCCATGTGCGTGGTAATTCCCGCCACTTCAATGCCTCCAAAGTACTCGACGGAAAAGAGGATACCTATTGGACAACCGACGACAGCGTAACAACTGCTTCGATCACTATTGATCTCGGAACACCGACCGCAATCAATCGAATCCTGCTGCAAGAACCGATCCGAATGGGACAACGGGTTAAATCGTTCTCCGTTGAGGTGTTTACCGAAGGAAAATGGGAGATGATCGATCAGCAAACCACCATCGGTTACAAACGTATTCTCCGATTCCCTAGTGTTAACGCGTCTCAAGTACGAGTAAATATTCTCGACTCAAGAGCCTGTCCGTTGATTTCAAATATCGAATTGTTCAACGCTCCCAAACTGATGGCTCCTCCGGTGGTGGAACGAAACAGAGATGGTCTCGTGGCGCTCGTGGTGGCCGATCCTGACGTGCAATGTTTTTACACTACCGACGGCTCCACTCCCACCAACCAATCTACTCGTTACAGCGAACCGTTTATTCTGAAAGAACCATGCCTGCTTCAAGCGGTAACATTCGATCCCTCCTCCGAAAAATACAGTGAAACGGCTCGTCGCAACATCGACATCAGTCGCGAGGATTGGATCATTGTCAACAACAAAGAGGAACGAAGCCTCCGCATGCTTGACGGCAATCCGGCTACTTCCGCGATTGTTTGTACAGACAAAACGCCTGCTGAAGTAATCCTCGACCTAAGAAAAGACTACTCCGTAAGCGGCTTCCGTTACCTGCCCGATCAGTCACGTTATCCCAAGGGTATAGTAAGCCATTACCGTTTTTACACCTCTACAAACGGTAAACAGTGGACATTAACCAGCGAAGGAGAGTTTTCCAATATCAAAAACAATCCGATCGAACAGACCAAAACCTTTGATCCTTTGAATGCCCGTTTTGTGAAGTTCGCGTCTGTTCAAACCACCGACTCAACACAAATGATCGGTATCGCTGAAATAGAGATAATCACTCAATCGCCCCAATAGTCAGTTGCAACAAATAAGACAAAACCAAATAGCCAAATAAACATCTCCTCTCCAATGGAATAGATGCAGAGGGGTACCATCGACAAAACATTTAACAACTATACGATTATGAAGAAATCGCTTTTAATCTTGTCACTCCTTCTCTCCATTTCATCTGCCGGAGCACAAACCAAGCAACAAGGGAATGTGGTGGAGTATTTCGGCAAAGAAAAGATTGAAACAACCGAAGAAGGAACGGTTACACATAAGTTTACCGAAGGATTTGTTCTCCCCTATACCTCTACCGGAGGTGTTCTATTTACCGGACAAGAATGGGTTGAATGGATGATCGCGTCCGGATTCAAAATTACTCCCGCCGAAGGTAAAAGAGCCGGACTGATCTACCCCGAGAACGCACCTATGCCTCCCATGTCGGGCCGCTTTGGAAACATGCCTCCCATTGATTTCTGGAAATGGACAAAAGTGCAAGCCGACACATCAGCCTCCTTTATCGGACGGACCATGCGAAGCGGCTATCTTTTCACCTCATACGAGTCAAAGAAGGAAGAGATTGTTCTGTTGGATGCCAAAGGCGGAACCCGCACTTTCATCAACGGCTTCCCCCACGAAGGAGACCACTACGATTTCGGTTACACCTTGATTCCTTTCCGTCTGAAGAAAGGAGCCAACGACATTATCCATACACCGGGACGTTTCGGACGGGTAAACGCGAAATTAATCAAACCCCGCAAGCCTGTATTATTTACGCAACGTGACATGACCCTTCCTGATTTGATTGTCGGTGAAGTTGACGAGAAATGGGCAGCTATCCGAGTGATCAATGCCACCGAGACCGATCTGAGCGGGCTCTCTATCCGTGCCACACTACCTTCGGGAGAAAGTGCGCTCATTCCCACTGACGACGTAATGTCTCTTTCCGTTCGTAAGGTAAAATTCCGTCTGCCCGCCACCTCTTCCAAAGCAGAAGAGAAAATGGCGGTAGCCCTCGAATTGATCGACAACAAAGGAAAAGTGATCGATAACACAGAAATCACTGTTCGAGTGGTTCCCGGGGATGTGCATCACGAACGCACCTTCATCAGCAACATCGACGGATCGGTGCAATACTACAGTGTAGCCCCCGCGACCGGAAGTGGACAAAAGGCCCTTGTGTTGAGTGTTCACGGAGCATCTGTCGAAGCACGCAACCAGGCTCGTGCCTACAAACAAAAGGATTGGACCCACGTAGTGGCAGCTACCAACCGTCGTCCTTTCGGGTTCAACTGGGAAGAGTGGGGCCGCATTGACGCGCTCGAAGTAATGGCCGAAGCCAAGCGGGTATTCAACACCATTCCCGAACAGACCTACCTCACCGGACACTCCATGGGAGGTCACGGCACATGGTACCTCGGTACCACCTATCCCGACCGTTTCGCGGCCATTGCCCCTTGTGCCTCCTATCCCGACATCATCGGATACGGTAGAGGATCGGTTGATCCGGTTAACAACAAATATCCCGCCTACGAAGCCATTCGAAAGGGTGCCAACGCCGGAAGAATCAAAAGTTTGATTCACAACCTTAAGCAAAGTGGGGTATATATTTTGCACGGAGATTCGGACAACGTTGTTCCCATCGCTCAAGTACGACAAATGCGTGAGCTGCTTGGCACCTTCCACCCCAACTTCTGCTACTACGAATATCCCGGGGGCTCCCATTGGTATGGCGACCACAGTGTGGATTGGTTCCCTATCTTCGAGTTTTTCAAACGTCAAACCATCCCTACCAACGCGGAGGTATTGACCATCGATTTTCATACCGCTTCTCCTGCCATCTCAGCAAAAGATTACTGGCTCACTGTCGAACAACAACTTCAAGCGTACGATTTCACCAATGTGAAAATTCAGCGGAATGGAAACGTGATCACGATCGACACCACGGTCAATGTAGCTACTATGACCCTCGATCTTCCTTCGTTGAGACTGACCGGAAACGTGGAACTAAAAGCAGGCGATCAAACCCTAGCCCTCCCTGCCGATCGTAAAGCGATCCTTCGATATTTCGAGGGAAAATGGAGTACGCTGGAAAACCTTAATCCAACTGAAAAAAATGCTCTTCGCTATGGAGGATTCAAGCAAGCCATTGACAACCGCGTTGTCTTTGTGTATGCGACCGGAGGAACAAAAACCGAAAACGAATGGTATAAGAACAAAGCCCGTTTTGATGCCGAAACATTCTACTACCGCGGAAACGGATCAATCGACGTAGTCTCTGACATTTCATTCGATCCGGCCAACTACAAAGACCGCAACGTAATGCTTTACGGAAATGCTTCCAACAACCGTGCATGGCGCAAACTGCTGAAGAACTCTCCTATTCAGATCACTGAAAAGGCGGTCTTCTTCCGTGGAAAAGCTTATTCAGGCGATGATCTGGGAGCCTATTTCGTCTATCCGCGTCCCGACTCTGAAATCGGGCTAGTAGGTGTAGTAGCCGGAACAGGAGAGAAGGGTATGCGTGCCACAGGTAGCAACAACTACATTTCCGGTATTACCGGATTCCCCGACATAATGGTTTTCCGCACCGATATGATTCGTGAGGGACTCGCCAAAATGGAAATCTCTGATTACTTCAGCAACGACTGGAAATAAGTAGATATTCTACTCCCCCTTCTTAACACATAAACAGGCGGTTCCGGAATGACAGTTTAAGACTGCTTCCGGACGCCTGTTTTTTTGTGTATGGATTATTGACTACTTTTGCAGGGATGAAACAGATCACCCTGATCATACTGACAGCCATACTCAATACGTTGATTTGCTCCGCTCAAACGCGCGAAGGCCATCCGTATCTGAAGGGGTATTACAACGACTCAATACTCCATTCCAAGCCTCGTGTATGGCGAGCCGTTGGCACAGTCTTCGGAGTAAATATGGGAGTATGGGCATTCGACCGCTATGCGCTCAACGCCGACTTCGCCCGTATCGGATGGCAGTCCATCGGACACAATTTCAAAACCGGATTTCTTTGGGATAACGATCAGTTTAACACAAACCTCTTCCTTCACCCCTACCATGGGAGTATCTATTTCAACGCGGGACGTACCAATGGTCTCAACTTCTGGCAAAGTATTCCACTGGCAGTAGGAGGCAGTTTCATGTGGGAGATGTTTATGGAAAACCAACCTCCCTCTATCAACGACATCATCGCTACTCCTGTTGGAGGAATGATCGGCGGAGAGATCACCTATCGTCTGTCAAGTGCCATACTCGACGGCTCTGCTATCGGGATAGAGCGCGTAGGGCGCGAATTCCTTGGAGCCGTTCTTTCTCCCGTTTCGGCTATCAACAGACTCATTGATGGCAGCATGTGGGAGGTAAAACCACGACAACAGGCTGGAAGCCGGGAATTTCCCATCAATGTATCCCTCACCCCCGGAATGCGATTTGTTTCGGAGGGAAAGTCTGTCTTTAAAGGTGGACTCGCTCCATACGCCAAATTATCTCTTACTTACGGTGATCCGTTCGACAATGACAACCACAAACCCTACGACTATTTTACCGTAAGCGCACTGATCAACGCATCGTCCAAACAGCCTGTATTTAGTCAAATTAGTGCCACGGGACTCTTGTGGGGAAAGAACTTCGAAACCCACGATCAGCAGGAAATGTTGGTAGGGATCTTTCAACACTTCAACTACTACGATTCGAAAACAACCGTAAGGGATTCGGATATTATTCCCTATAAACTGGCCGAAACAGCCTCTTTCGGGGTAGGAACGATCTATAAACTTCAAAGTCTGAATAAAAGAGCTACTGCGACTGTGGGAGTCCATCTGAGTGGTATTTTACTTGGTGGGTCTCTTTCCGACTATTACCACGCGGGGGGACGAAACTACAACATGGGTAGCGGGTTCAGTTCGAAGATTTTCAGCTTGGTAACGCTCGATAAGGTGGGATGCTTCAATATCTCCGCGGAATTCTATCGTCTCTTTACATGGAAAGGATATCCCAAAGATATTGACTGGGGAAACGTGGATGAGTATTATCTAAATGCGCAGGGCGACATAAGCAATACCTCCATGATGATCTTTTCTCCCCATTTTATGCTGCGACTGAATAATAACATCGGCGTCGCCTTCGGAGCCGACTTCTTTCTTCGAAGCACTACTTACCGGGATTATCCCACACATATTTACTCCTCTTACGAGCTGAAACTGGGAACCACTTTCAGCTTTTAAACAGATCGATTCAAACATACGAACAACAGAATAAGACACAACCCAAGATAAACACATTAAATGATAAACATGAATACCCCTATTCCTCAACAATTAGTTGATCGGGCCATTGCCGACATGAATCTTCCCGATTTCGGGCGCGCAACCATCCGCGAAATGGTGGCTATCGCTTCACGACTCGAGAAAGAGAGTGGAGAAGAATTTATCCGCATGGAGATGGGAGTTCCCGGACTTCCTCCCGCCAAAGTTGGCGTCGAAGCTGAGATCAAAGCCCTTCAAAACGGCGTGGCCTCCATCTATCCGATCATCGACGGGCTTCCCCAACTAAAAACGGAAGCGTCTCGCTTTGTCAAGGCATATATCAATGTGGATGTAGATCCGCTCGGATGCGTTCCGGTAGTCGGATCCATGCAGGGAACCTACGCCTCGTTTTTGGTTGCCGGACAGTGTGAAAAAGCCAAAGATACCATCCTCTTTATCGATCCCGGATTCCCGGTTCAAAAGCAACAAATAACTGTAATGGGTTATAAGTACGCCTCGTTCGATGTGTACGACTATCGTGGCGAAGCGCTGGAAGCCAAGCTGGAGAGTTACCTTTCACAAGGAAACATCGCTGCCATTATTTACTCCAACCCCAACAATCCCTCGTGGATCTGTTTGAACGACGAAGAGTTACAAATTATCGGACGGCTGGCCACCACATACGACACCATCGTGTTGGAAGACCTTGCCTATTTCGCGATGGACTTCCGCAAAGACCTCAGCAAACCCTTCCAAGCTCCCTTTCAAGCTTCTGTGGCTAAATACACCGACAACTGGGTCCTGCTGATCTCGGCCTCTAAAGCATTCAGCTATGCCGGACAGCGCATCGGTGTTGTCTGCATCTCCGACAAACTATACCACCGTTCCTATGAGGGACTAACGGCTCGTTACGGAGGAGGCACCTTCGGAACAGTCTTTGTTCACCGAGCCCTTTACGCCCTCTCTTCAGGGGTAAGCCACTCCGCTCAATATGCCATGGCCGCCATGATGAAAGCCGCGTGCGACGAATCCTACAACTTTCTCGACGAGGTAAAAGAGTATGGCCGACGTGCCGATAGGCTGAAATCGATCTTCCTCAAATACGGATTCCACCTCGTATATGATGAAGACTTGGGTGATCCGCTGGCAAACGGTTTTTATTTCACCATCGGATACAAACAGATGACCGGATCAGAGTTGATGAAGGCCCTGGTATATTATGGAGTAAGCGCAATAAGCCTCTCTACCACCGGAAGCGCTCAGCAGGGACTTCGTGCCTGCACCTCATTCATCAAGCCTCACCAATACGAACTGCTCGACAAACGACTCGCGCTGTTCGCGGAGAATAACCAATAACACGGTGCATTAATACACAAAACTCCGGATTGCCTTCCCATTGGTCAATCCGGAGTTTTTGTTTTACCTACTATTCATATATCAGTTTGAAGGTCTCTATCGCATATCCACCGAGCTCAATGGCCTGTACTTCCTCAATCTCCTCCTCAATCAGATTGACTCTTCGAATGCTTTTGGGAGGTCTGTTCATCATTAGATCCGCCTTTTGCGGCTGATCGCTCAGGTTGTACAGTCGAAGAATAAGATTGTTGTCGTCCTCGCATTTCTTGAGTGCGGAGACTACCAGATTGGGATTATTCACCTCCACAAAAGAGAGGGTTTCAGTCAGAGAAGCGTGCGTAAACCGCCCCGGATCGACCACAACAACGGGCATATGAAGCGTCCCTGAGCCAAATTGATGGCTTCGAATAGGATCGGGACGGTGTGAAGTCAACGAAAAGCGGAAATGGTGATCGCCCGGTTGCAGGTATTCATTTCCCTCCCCATGGCAACTCTTGCGCGAAGCCATCAGAATCGGTTGTATGACGGTGGACGAAGACAACGGATCTGGAGTCGGGTCCACATAATCGGCAGTGACCACCGAAGAACCGATCGTTACCGCTACCTCTCCTTTTTCGGCTGAAATCCAATTTCCTATGCCACGCGGACGAATCTCCTTATTGGGAACCTGATAACGCTCTCCTGCCACACCCTCCATCTCGTCTTTTCCCACCTGAAGAATTCCGTACGGCACTTCGTAACGTACCTGCGCTTGGGGCATCGCCAACGGGAACATCATCCTAAACTCCCGATACAACACCTCTTCCCAATTCAGAATCGATACCTCGAAATCGATCCGCTTGATGGTATGAAACACCCGCATGGTCTGTTCGATCACCGCGTGTCGGATGGGCGAACGGTATTGGAATGAGGTGAAAAGAGCGCCATCTTCCACCACTCTCCAGCGAGGGGAATGGCGGGTAGTCTTATCAAAACCCTCCATATCGGGCTGTTGTACCGCGTCAAACTCTCCCGCGCCGTTTCCTATCGAACGCATGGTGATGATTTCTCCGCCGAGGAACTTCGAAGTCTCCAACAGATCCACCCCCAACTCATGATCGGTAATCTGACGAATGCCTCCGTCGGCAAGCTCCACTTTATAAAATTGATTGTCCACTCCATCGCGCAAAACACACGGCGAAAAAGAGGGACTTTGCGCGGAAGGACGCAGGTAGAAGGTTGTCAATCCCATTGAAGGCAATCCGGCGGCGATAAAGTGGAGAGTAGCCGAACGAACAGATCCATCCGCATACCACTCTTCATCGGTCAGTTGGGAGTCAACAACCCGTCCGTCCGAATGGACTACCTCCAATCGTTGTGCATACCCCTGGGACAATCGAATCGGCTTCGACACCATCTCTTCCCGCTGCCACGACAAGGGGTTGATTACAACTATGGGAATCCCTTTGGTGGAGTTTGTTTCCACATGGGAGGCCAATCTGGTGGCCACCTCACTCATCACACCCTTTGATTCGGTGAGCGAAAACCGAAACTTCTCCAAGAATCGGGCATCGGTCTGCACACCGTTCTTTCCTCCCCATCCGTGATCCGGATAGATTTTAGCCGCCCATGCCTCGTTGATTCGGTCCACGGGATAGTGATTGAGATTCTTTTCCGTCAATGCCGTTGCCATCGAAGCCACCTTCTCCGCGGCAGGCAATAGATTATCCGCCTCTCTACTGGCGGTCAACGCCTGTTCGTGAGAGGCGCCATGAATATAGATCCATACATTGGGACGCTCTCCTTGGATGGTTGACAGGTTGGTGGTCGATTCATCCAACATGCGGAAGAAATCGTCGGCAATGGCATATTTGAATTTTGGCAAATCCACCTTCACCGCCTTTCCTCCGGGCGTCTGAATGGCCTTAATGCTATTCCACTTCTCCATAAACGGGGCACAGTTGGCCACCGGTTTCTGATCCCAAATAAACTCGTAGTTGAGCATGGCAGGCATTACCGCCCGTTTTCCCTTCACGTCGTTGAACTGGGTGTACCACATCTCGGCTTCACGTGCCATCTCCTTGATGGCAGCGGTATCGCTCATTCCAAGCACGTTGTAGAAGTAGATGTAGTGTCCGGGCGAATAGGTACGCACATTCGACCCGTCGGGCGACTGCCAATAACCCAATCCCCGTTGATGACGACTGATAATGAGGTTTTCCACTCCCGCCTTTCGCATGATCTGAGGCATCTGCATAGTGCGACCGGGGACATCCACGTTGAAATAGGAGAGAGGGGTATATCCTCCAAACTCTTTTTTCATGTATCGACTTCCCAGATAAAACTGCCGCGCGAGCGACTCGCCCGCGTACATCTCCTCATAGGGCTGAATGTAGGAGGCGCCTACACAAATTCGCCCCTCTTTCAGGTAGCGGGATATCAACTCTTTCTTCTCGGGATGGCGTTTGACATACTCCATCACAATGGAGGTCTGCTCGATGTCCATCTTAAACTCCTTTTCCCGTTCCAAACGATCAATAAAGGGAGTCAGCCACAAGGTATCCCGGTCAATCACACAGGCGTCGATGTGATTCAACCATCCCAAATCTTGGTGAGTGGTGGTAAAAACCAAGATGTCGCCTCCTCTCAATCGGGAGTCGGACAACTGTTTCAACAAACGAAAACCCTCTTGGTCAATCGTCAATACTCCGTTGTTTACCTGCGCCGAGAAGGGCATAGTCAGAACTAACAACAACAATACCATTTTTATCTTCAGAGTCATAGTACATCTATTTTTAAACATTCAAACGATCTTGTCCGTACATTAAACAAAAGACCTTTTTCACTTATTTCTTTACTCAAACATTTGGAACCATTCGACCAACAGACTCTATCCATTGCTTGCATCGTCGGCTTCCATTCACCAAAACGAATATTGGTTTTGGAATTTCCCTGTACAGGGGAAGCCGTCGCGGTGTACAGGGCAGCTCGGCGCGGTGTACACCGTGATCGATCGCGCTTTACACGGCCACCTCAATGGGAGAGAACCGATGGATTAGTTCAATCACTCGGTTTTAAGAATATCACCCCTCGACAGGAGCAATTCAACGCCTCAGTTGCGAAAGATACAACTCACAACTGTCCGATTAAGATGAATGGATTCCTCTCTACTTTTGCAACTGACTTATCCAGTCGTTTGCTCCGTATTTGCGGGCGGCAGCCACGAAGGCTTTCATGTTGGCCTCCGGAGTGTTGCGCCCCATCGCGCAACCCGAACTGATAAACAGTCCTTGTCCCTTGGTCGCCTCAACGACACGCTTCACCGCCGCATCGACCTCTTCGGGAGTGCCAAATACCAATGGATGACTCGGATCGACATTTCCCATCAGAATGGTAGAGGGGGGAAGCACTCGGTGAGCCTCCTCCATATCCAACTGCCAATCGATCTCGATAATTCGGGCGTTGGTGCGCCCCATATCCTCTATAATGGTGTTGGTATTTCCGCAAATATGGAGTGAAAACGGAAACTCCTCGCTTTGCACCTCTTTCACTACCCTGCGCTGAGGATTGAACGCGAATTGGCGATACATCTCGGGAGAAATCAGATTGGGTCCGGCGAAAGCCTCTCCGATGGAGGTGGCATGGGCTCCGGCCTGCTGTTGCGCAAGGGAAAAAGCAACACTCACCTTACGGCAATAGTCGAGCACGTCGTGAATCAACTGCTCCTCCTCCATCATTATATCCATCATAAACTGCACTGAACCGCGCAGCAGACAGGCAATATCGAACGGCCCCTGATCGGCACGCCCCATGATCCAAACCTCGTTGCCGATGGCCTCACGCAAACGGGCGGTGGCTTCAAGCCAAACGGGAAGTCGGCCGGCCCGCATCGGATCGGGTACCTCCATGTCATACACCTGCCGAAGGTCTTTCAGCACCGGTTCCTCTTCATTGACTACGGCGGGCTCGTCGTCACGGAAAATCACTTTGGCACCACACGCCTCAGCAATGGTGGCATCGTCAAAATCGATCACACATCCGTCGTATCCATACTTCTCACGGGAGAGGATATGCGCCTCTGCCATCTTTTTACCGCTGTAGGTCACATCGGACATCTTCATTCCGGCGGTTTCAAGCGCAAACATAAAACATTGGGGGATTACCGGAAGGTAATCAACCGCCTCCCCTCTGAGGGTCGCCAGGCAGCGTTCAAGGGAACTCATCTCTTTCATGGTATTCGAGTTATTTCGTCTATTATTGATCTATCTAATACAATTGTTGGGTTCGCACATACATAAATATTCATTATCCGACGGGTGATTTCTCACGATCGGACTTGGAGGTTGCAATCGCCGCTATCAGGATATAAACAAGGGCCACCAGAGGAATAATCAGTCCGGTCTGCTGGTTGGAGAGATCGGACAGCACTCCCATTACAGGAGGGATAAGTGCACCACCCGCCACCCCGACAATCATCAGTGAGGAGATTTCATCGGCCACATCGGGACGGTATTGAATGGCTTGAGAAAAGGCGATGGGGAAGACGTTGGCACAAAACAATCCGACAAAAAAGAGGGAGACATACAGCCCCGTCAGATCAGAGAAAAGGATGAAAAGAGCCAATGAAGAGACTCCCCCCACTAAGGTGACAATGGAAAAACCACGCTGGTTGACACGCGACAGGAGAAAGGAACCGAGAAATGTGCCGGTAGTCCGCGCGATGAAATAGAGTGTATTGGCGTAACTTCCCTCCTCGAGCGACAGGCCTCTCTCTATAAAGTATTTCGGAGTAGTAGTCATCAATCCCACTTCAAACCCCACAATCAACACGATGATAGACCAAAGAATGAGTATCTTTTTGTCTCTCAACAACGACAATACAACCCCTATTCCTCCTTTTGAATGGTTGCGTTCCCGATCCTCTTCAATAGGGATCAGCCACAACCAGAGAAAGGAGAGAACAAGAATAACCGCGTAAAGGGCGAAGATTAATTTCCAATCGCTGAATCGGAAGGCGAAGAAAGCTACGAGTACAGGACCCGAAGCGGAGCAGATGGCTTTAACGAACTGTCCGAATGTAAGGGTGGATGTGAGTCGATTGCTGGAAACCACATTGGAGACCAACGGATTGAGCGACACCTGCAAAATGGTATTTCCAATGCCCAACAAGGCGAAAGCAAGCAACACAGAGGGAAAGGTGTAGCTAATCAACGGAAGCAACATCGCCGGAAAGGTGACCACGGCACTGATCAGCACTGTATTCTTTCGTCCGATACGACGCATCAACATACCCACAGGGATTGAGCAGAGTCCGAACCACAGAAATACCATCATGGGAAGAAGATTCACCATTGAATCATTCAACCCGAAATCGGGTTTTACGTAACTGACCGATATCCCTACAATATCGACGAAACCCATAACAAAGAAGCTGAACAGAATGGGGAGCAACGTGGATAAACTGTTTTTATTCATGGTTCGAATGGTTTAGAAATAGAGTTTAAAAGTCTCGATCGCATGGTGTCCCAAGGGAAGGGAAAGGGATGTTCCTTTCAGATCCATCTCCTCAATATTCTGCTCAATCAGATTGGTGCGTACCACACGTTTCACTGCTTGAGGGAAGGTAACGGTTACCGTTTTGTCTTTGCCCTCCATCTCGGTAACACGGAGAATGACGCCGTTGTCTGCATCGGCCTTTTTCACCAAACTCAACTGAACGAACGGATCGGAGAGGGTCATAAACGAGTGTGATGAGGCAAGTGTACCCCCTTTGGATTGTTTCAGTACCGCCTTTAGGGGACGGTTGGCCGCTAATCCGAATTGATAGCCGTTTTTCCATCCTTCTGGATGCGATGTAAGAGAGAACGAATAGTGGTGAGTGCCGGTTTGGTGATACCAATTGCCCAATCCGTGACAACTCTTATGACTTGAGAGTAAGATTCCCTGCAAGACGGTATAGTCGGCCTGCTCGCGAGACGGATCAATCCAATCCATTACAGCTACACACGAAGAGAGAGTCACCCCAAATCCATTTCCATGCGCCGAGATGAAGTTTTGTACCTCTCGGGGGTGCGCCTCAACGGCGGGATGGGTGTAGGTGCCTCCCCATGCCCAACCTCCGGGAATGGTCTGCATCTCGTCACGTCCGACTTGAAGAACTCCCATCGGCACCTCGTAGTTGACCACTCCGTTTTTCATATTAAGCGGCAGAGCCATGCGAAACTGTCGATTATGGGTTCCGCTGAAATTTACAAGAGAGATGTTTACATCTATTTTCTTCAACGTATGGTAGAATTTAATCTGTTGTACGGTGGTCAACATGGTGTCGCTTTGCACATTCTCAAAGAGCGTGTAAAGAGGTCCCGATTCGGTAACGGTCCAATTTGTTTTCCGAGAAGCGAGCGAAGAGATGTCTCCGGGAGTCAACGGGGTGATCTCAACAAACTCTCCGGCTCCGTTGCCTGTATATCCGGCATGAATCACATCGCCCCCTCTGAACTTGGAGGTTTCGAGCAACTCTCTGTTCAGCTCCTTGTCGATCAGTGAAATCAATCCCCCATCGCCCAGCAGGGCTTTGTAGTAATGGTTCTCATAGTAATTGCTCATCACCGTAATTCCGGAAGGAAGGGTCTGCTCCTTCTTTCCTTTTTCCAATCTAAAGGTGCGGTATCCCATGGAAGGTATGTTCGTAGCGTGGAAAATCAATTCCGAGCCTTTCTGTTGGGAAGGAACAATCGCACCACTGTTTTCCCGTATAATCCAATTCCCTGACGGCACTTCGATCGACACCAGATCATCGCGGTTCCACGTGAGGTCGTTGAACACCGTAATGGTGCGTTCATCTCCCTTCACGTTGGCGGTTATCTGACCAAGAGTAGCGTAGAGCTGCTCTTTACCCAACCGATAGCCAACCTCCAGACTGTCTTGGAAAATTCGATCAGTGATCTCACCGTTCTTTCCTCCCAATCCATGATCGGGATAGATAGAGGCCTTCCACGCGCGGTCGAAAAGGGCACGGGGATAGTTGCTCAACGTTCCGATCATCAGTCCGTTGAAGGTGGTAAAACTCTCGGCGGCGGGTAGATAATTGGCGGCCTCACGTTTGAACACATGCGCCTGATAGTGGGCTGGTCCATGAATATAGAGCCATAGGTTTGGACGCTCACCATCCACCCGTTCAAAGTCGGGAGTTCCTCTTTGTACGGCATTGAAATATTGCTCGGCGGTGGAATTAACCAAGCGGGGAAGAGGAATCTCCGCCATCTCCACTATTTTGTTCCACTCATCGACAATCGGTTTGAAGTTGCGGGGTTTGGTGGCATCGCAACTCATCAAAATCGCGTAATGGGGAGGGATGGCGTGTCGTTTGAAATAGTCGCTCCAAAGCACTGATCGGTGATGAATCTTATTGAACGCGGTAATCGCGTCGGCATCAAAGAATTTCCAGATCATGGAAGCCCATCCGTAGTTTCCCGGAGTGAAGGTGAAAAGTTTTGATCCGTCGGGAGCATACCAGTTGTAGAGTCCCTCGCGCATACGGCTCACAAAAAGATTCTTGATTCCACTCTTAGCCATGATTTGAGGAAACTGCCATGTGCGCCCGGGCACGTCTATGTTAGCGGCGGTTTGATCGTCGCATCCGGGGAGATTTTCCAGAATCCACTTCCGTCCGTAGTAGGCCTGCCTGACGAGTTGTTCGCCCGAAGAGAGCCCTTCGTAGGGTTGGTTATAAGTAGCACCCCAATTGAATCGGTTCTCTTTGTAGCGTTGTATCACCTCTTCTTTGCGGTCGGGAAAGGCATCAAGAAACTCCATCAGGTTCAAGGTCTGTTCCATCTCGAAAGTAAACGCCGAGTCCTCCTTCATCATCTCCAAGGCGGGGATGATGATGTCGTGGATACGCTCATGGCGGCAATAGTCGGGTGTATCCATCCAAGCGATGTCCTGATGGGACGATTGGAGAATATGAATCACTCCTTGTTGAAAGTAACCCCAGTCGGCAGGAATCATTGGAGTGATTCGTTGTACAGAGAGTGGCTTTCCCTTCGCATCACGCAATTCAAGTGTATAGGGCTCTCCTATCAAAGGGAGCCACAGCAACAGACTATCGGCCCGGGAGGTTCGAATCATTTCGGAGATTTCTCCATTCACAACGGCCCGAAGAGGAGAGATAGAGGGATGATTCCATTTAATATAGGAGAGCAACCGAAGTTTGCCTCCCTGCTTTTCGTAGGTAAACGGAGTTACGGGGTTGACTTCCGACTGTTGGAGGATTTGGCCGTGCGAGGTGGCCGTGAATAGAGAGAAAAGAATTAAAAGAATAGGTGTTTTCATGGTATTAAGTATGCTGCAAACCGGGAATCATAGGTGGAGTTGAAACAATCGCTCCACCCATCCCGATCATTGGTTTTCGTTGTATACGACTAATTTGTTTGGTAATACGATCTGCTGCTGTTCGATCGGCTTCTGGTTGTAATCGGGATCCAGCAGTAATTTTACAGACATACTCCCCATCTCTTCAATCGGCATACGAGAGATAAGCATGTCAGGAGCCAGCATATCCAATCCCTCGGTTTCGTGGAAACAAGCCATTTGGAAACAGTGGTTGTAATCAATTCTACGCTGAATGAAGTAACGGATCGCTTCCATAGCCAGAAAATGGTTGGCAAAATAAAAGCCATCTACGTCGGGAATCTCCAGAAACAACTGGTCGAGCAACTCGTGGGTATGCTCCTTCCATCGGCCTTTATCGACACTGAGTCGCAACGAATCGGAGTAAGGCAGATCGAATGTGGTAAGCGCTCTTCGGTACCCGTCAAAACGCATCTGCATGACACGGGTATGTTCTTCGGTGAACAAGAGGGCGATCTTTCGCGCGCCACGAAGGGAGAGGCGGTGTACCAAGTCGAAACTGCTCTCGTCGTTGTTCACTATTATGTAACGGGTAGTAAACTCCGGGAAATAACGATCGATCAACACAAACGGATAATTGTTCTCGATCAAGCGACTGATTCCTCTGTTGGTGCGCTTGGAAGGAGCCAGAATGATCCCATCGACCTGCTTGTTGATCAGGTTGTCGATAATCAAATCTTCGCGTTGACCGTCGCCTTCCGAACTGCTGATTGTCAATACATTTTTATATTTATATGCCTCCTGCTCGACCGCATGGGCCATTTGGGCGTAGAAGGTGTCGCCGATGGCAGGGATAATCAGTCCGATTGTATTGGTCTTTCCGGTGTAAAGACTGCGGGCAACCAAGTTGGGCTGATAGTTGACCTCTCGAGCATGTCGCTTGACCAGCTCGATGGTGGACGGACTAAATCCCCGCTCCTCGCCCTTGCCGGTAAGAATCCATGAGATGGTGGTCTTGGAGAGGTTCAACTCGTCCGCGATGTCTTTCAATGATACCTTTCTCATTCCTATTGATCTACTCATATATTCCATCGGCTAAATAGAGAGAAAAGAAGAAGTAATACGACTGCTTCTGCAACCCAATCCCACCATTCCTTTACAGAAAAAGGAGAATACTTAACCGATTAAATAAACGACAAATTAGAAGATTAAATTCCAATAGAACAAACAGATTGTTCCTTTTTTGAGATTATTTAACCGATAAAGAAAAATGGAACTAAACCAAGCTGTGAAACGGTATGAATGTGGGGTTGATTAGACGTGATTTTTCTGATTATAGACCATTTATGCCCCGTTCCTTTTTGACATCCTCCCAAAGGAATTATCTTTGTAAGATATACCATTCCTACAATAGGAATGGCGGAGAATGTGATTCCCGAAAAACAAAAGCCCTTCGTTGGTTGTTTGACCCGCATAGGAGTATCACTGTATATGATAGAGAAATCCCAAGCCATCGTTTTACATACTGTTCGTTGCGCCACCGGTTCGACGTTGGCACGACTCTATACCGAAAGGCGGGGGATCATGACCGTTTCACTGCCCGGAAACAAAAGTAAGGGAGCCGTACGTAAATCGATCTTTCAACCCTTTTCGCTTCTTGAAATGGAGATTGAGTTCAGGGAAAATAAAGAGATACAACGGGTAGTTGAGGCGCATGTGGCAACTGTTTCGCATACCATCATGACTCATCCGGGAAAGCTCGCGATCTCTCTTTTCATGTCTGAACTGGTCACAAAGACAGTGCAACAACGAGAGCCGGATCAACAACTCTTCTCCTTTCTGCAACGAAGCATAGAGCTGCTCGATCTCAGCGAAGAGGGGATTGCCAACTTTCATCTGCTTTTCATGTGCCGACTCTCCATCCACTTGGGGTTTTTCCCCCATACCGATGGGATGAACGATGCCTACTGCTTCGACCTGCTCAACGTGAGATTCATTCCCTCGGTTCCCTCCCACCCTCACTACTGCAAAGGGATCGAGATGAATCTGTTAAGTCGTTTGCTACAAACCGGATTTACCAACGTGCAAGAGCTTTCGCTGAACCGAGATGAGCGGAATCTTCTGATCGACCTGTTGCTGAGCTACTATCGACTACACATTGGTCCGATGGCCGAGATTCGTTCACTTGACGTGCTTCGAACCCTCTTTTCGACCTGAACGGAGTGTCCGTCAAACAAAGATATTCCCTTCGTAGATATGAAAAAACCGCTTAAATACGTATATTTGCAGTCAGTTAACCAAACCACTATTCCTCTATTTTATCCTATATGAATCGTACAATCCTTTTTATCATTACAATCACATATTGTTTTATGACACAAGCTCAGAATCCCTTTTTAGGAAAGTATAAAACCCCTCATGAAACAGTTCCGTTCGATCGGATAAAGATTGAACACTACGAACCGGCACTCAACGAAGGGATCAAACAACAAAATAAAGAGATTGAAAAGATCGTTTCAAATAAAAAACCCGCCACGTTCGAAAACACCATTGAAGCGTTGGATTATTCCGGCGAACTGCTCGACCGTGTCATTAATACCTTTATGGCCTTGGCAAGCGCCGAAAGCAGCGATGAGCTGATGGCTCTCGAAGAGAAGTTGATGCCCGTATTGACCAATCATTTCAACAACATCACCCTCAACGCGCCTCTCTTTGCCCGAATCAAAGCGGTGTATGATCAAAAGAGTAGTTTGGGTCTCAACCCCGAACAGCTCCAACTGTTGGAAAAGACCTATGAGAGCTTTGAGAACAGCGGAGCCACACTCTCAGACAGCGACAAAGAGACCTACCGTAAACTGAGCAATGAACTCAACCAACTCTCTGTGGCCTTCGGACAAAACGTATTGCGCGAAACCAATCGTTTCGAGATGCTTCTTTCCTCAGCCGACGAGTTGAAAGGATTGCCCGAAAACGAACTCTCCGCCGCGAAAGCAAGAGCCAAAGCAAAAGGCAAAGAGGGCTATCTGGTCGATCTTACCGCCCCAAGCTACATTGCATTCATGAAGTACTGCGAGAATCGTGAATTGCGTGAGAAGCTTTACATGGCCTACAACTCGCGTTGTATGACGGGAAGCGAATACGACAACCGTGAGAACATCGTTAACATTGTGAACGCACGGTTGGCCATGGCTAAATTGTTCGGCGCTGACACCTATGCCCAATACGTTTTGAAACGCCGCATGGCTAAGAATCCTCAAACCGTGATGGGATTCCTTACCCAACTGCAAAACGCGTACCTTCCTTTGGCACGTCAAGAG
Organism: Bacteroidales bacterium; assembly: GCA_047972845.1. GTDB lineage: Bacteria > Bacteroidota > Bacteroidia > Bacteroidales > JBKEBB01 > JBKEBB01. The sequence goes on along the minus strand of JBKEBB010000119.1, from coordinate 167 downwards.
GTTCGTGAGGTGCAAGGCTTCGCGATAGGAATGGAGAAACGTCCTATCGAAGTGATGCCTTGGGACTGGAGCTACTATTCAGAAAAACTGAAAGACGCCAAGTTCGATCTCAACGATCAGGCGCTTAAACCCTATTTCGAACTCAACAGCACAATCAAGGGCGTTTT
>JBKEBB010000118.1:0-2227 GCA_047972845.1 Bacteroidales bacterium | reverse complement strand
AAATTCAACAGGCGATATTTTGGCGAAAAACAGTTTGACAGATTATTAATCGCCGCTGTCAGATATCCGCCTGACTTCAAATCAAGAATTTACAATAGGAAGAATTGCGGATAATCATTTTATACAATATTATGAGTACCCCATATAAAGCTGAAATACCTATGAAAAAAATCATTTGCTCCCTTCTTTGGATGGGATTGTTCGTTTGCTGCTCGCCTGCATCGGATATCGAAAAGTTCCAGAGCAAACGGGACAATATCATCAACGTCCACGATCGGATTATCGAGATTGAGATGGAGGAGGTTCCTATCAGCAATGTCGCAAAGCTACATCTGATCGGTGATTACTTAATTGTTATTGATCTTAAATCTTGGGATAAACTGATTCACCTGTTTGATAAAAGAACTTTTACTCATCGTGCCAGTTCCACATACCGAGGGCAAGGTCCGAACGAGATTGCCACCCCGGGATTTATTGGTGTGGATGAGGTAAATCAACGTTTTTATGTGACTGATTTGGGAAAATACCAAGTGCTTGGTTACTCTCTTGACAGTGTTTTAACGAAACCTGATTATACTCCCGAAGTGGTATCTTCACTTGAAACCACTCAATTTCCTATTGATTTTCATTATATCAATGATACACTATCTATTGGTCTAATTATGGTTCCTACGGGGAATATAGGCTTTAACCTAAAGACTGCAAAATGGAATATGAAGACAGGAGAAATATCGCAGATGCGATATACTCATCCCGATATTGAGAGAAAAAGGGTGTGTATGGCTGTGTCGGAAAAGAATGGAATCTATGTCGAATGTTATAAACACCACGATTTGCTTTCCATTTGTAGTTTGGATGGGGACTTGAAGCATAATGTCTATTACACTAAAAATTGGGACACAAAAACCTCCAATCATATAGACTATTTTAAAGACGTGGTGTTTTGTAAAGATAAAATTGTTGCCTCTTATATGAAGCGAGATCATATGAATGGGGGAAATCCCACGGCCTTTTTGGTGTTTGATTTGGAGGGAAATTATCTGATGACGATAGAAACCGGATACGAGATCGGTGATTTCTGTTACGATAAAGAGAATGATCGAATCATAATGAGATTGAATAGTGAGATTCAGTTTGCTTATTTGGAATTGGATGGGGTGATTTAGGGAGAAAAATGTGAGTAGTAAGTGGTGAGTAGTGAATGGTTGAGAAAATGTGAGGAGTAATGGGTGATGTGTGATGGGAGAAGATTGTGTAATCGTGTAATCGTTTAGGGGATTGTTGAGTAGTTAAGTCGTTGATTTGTTGAGTCGTGAGGAAATAATATTGGGAAAATCGGACAAACGGTAGGTTGTATTTGTAGGGGCGCATATTTGCGCCCAACGTATAAACCGCAATACTAATCACGTTTTTCATATTATATTGAGGCGATTGTAGAATGCGGAATGGTTTAATCGTTTAGGAGATTGTGAAGGCGTTGAGTCGTGAGGAGAAAATGGGGAATAACTGATGTCAGATAATTTGAATACCAAAATGAAAAATAATTATATGAAAAGGATGTTGTATTTGGTCGTAATCGCTTTATGTGTCGGATGTACGAATAGTTCTACCGAGAAATATCAGAAAAATAGGAGTAATGTACTTTCTTTGCATGATCAAGTAAAGGAAATACGTTTTGATGATGTGTTAATTGGGTCGATAGCTCGAGTCTATACCTTGGGGGAGTATTTAATTGTGGCGGATCATAAATCTGTAGATAAATTGATCCATATATTCGACAAAAATAGCTTTAATCATGTGGTGAGTGCTGTATATTCAGGTCAGGGGCCCGATGAGATTGCAAACATGGGGCACATCGGAATTGATACTACGAATCGAACGTTTTATGTGTCGGATCACGGAAAAAGAAAGATATTCAGCTATGAGGTGGATAGTGTAGTTGCCAATCCCTCATATAGCCCGACCGTTAAAATGGAAATGAACACAGAGCTATTCCCTGACAGATATGAGTACATAAATGATGAGTTATGCTTTGGCCGAATAATAGAACCGGTGGGAACCTCCAGTTTTAAACAAACGGTTGCCAAATGGAATATGGTTACCGGGGAGATTCTACCCATGAAATATACACATCCTGAGGTTGACAAGAAAAGAACTTGTTTTGCGGTGTTAATAGATCGCGATATCTATGTTGAGTGCTATAACAATTATGACCTAATGTCTATTT
>JBKEBB010000116.1:0-25793 GCA_047972845.1 Bacteroidales bacterium | reverse complement strand
GTACATGTTTTACCATAATGATAGTATTAATATTTTCAGAGTTTATAATGATGGAACAAATGTACAAATAAAATTTATGGGTAAAGCTCATCTCTATCTCATAAGGTGTTCAGATTTGTGTTGATAATTTATTGTTGTTGATTATCACCTTAAGAAGATAAGATATCAGGGATGTTATTTCGCTTTTAGTGTTACCACTACCGGGTTATGATCAGACAGATATACTCCGTTATGATCTTCAAAGCACGATTCGTAGTTTGTTACGATAATTTGATTGGAAACAAATACATAATCAATGATAGGGCGTTGTTCCATCGGTGTTTTACCAAATGAATGAGCTGTCCACGTCGGTCCGGATATTTTTTGCGCGATGCTTCGGCTGTCGATAAGAGGCGTTCCTGCAGCTTTTGTCAATGTCGTGTAAACAATTGATTCAGGTCTTGAATTGAAGTCTCCAGTAACAATAACCGGATATTGAGTTCCTTTTTCTTTTACTTTGCTAATTAATAGTTCGGCACTTTTTTCGCGAGCTTCTTTACCTTTGTGGTCGAAATGGGTATTGAAAAAATAAAATCGTTTTCCGGTTTCTATCTCCTCCATTAATGCCCAGGTTACGATTCGTTCAATTGCGGCATCCCAACCTTTGATTCCGACGGCAGCAGTATCTGAATTTAGCCAAAACGTATTACTTGCGATCGGTTTGAATTTTGTTTTATTGTAGAATATGGCGGTATATTCCCCTTTTTCATTTCCATCGGTACGTCCGACCCCAATAAACTCATAATCGGAAGTCATTGATTTTATATCCATCAATTGACCATGGAGCCCTTCCTGAATGCCAAAAATGTCTAATCCCTGTTTTGTGATAAAATCAGCTGCAATTCCTTTCCGGTTGGGCCATGCGTTTTCGTTGTCAGCCGGATTGTTGTATCGAAGATTGAAAGTGGCAACTTTTAATGTCAATTCGTTGCTTATAGGTTTTGCGCACGTGAACAGCAGTATGGCTGCAAATGAGAATAAAAGATGTTTTACCATGGTGGACTAATGTTTTTCTAGGTTAATTATTAAGGAGCAAATCTGAATAAAAGACGTTTATGTGATGATTTACTCCTTGTAAATTAAGTATTTTATACGTATTTTCTTGTATTTATTAAGATCGACTGTCCAACTCTCTTTTATCTCAGACTCATTCATCCCCATCAAAATCTGATCATATAGTTTTGAAGTTCCTGCAAGACGGTTAAACGCTTGTCTGCTGGTTATTATTTCATCGATTCCACCTGCAAGGCGACTGAATTCGAGGAGGTATTTCAATGTAAAGCCATTTGGGAAGGTTGCGCTCCGAAGATCAATCCCGTAACATGTTTTGTCTTTATGTAGAGGGTTTTTATCGAATCCTGGTAATGATTTGGGGACAAAAGTGAATGTGCCGAATCGTTTATCAAGTCCTCCGAGTTGTTGAAACGGAGAGCTGGTGCCTCTACCAACACTGATTGACGTTGCTTCGAATAGGCAGAGTGATGCATAGAGTTGTATGGATCGATTGTTTGGGAGGTTGGGGGAGGGTTTAGTGGGTAAGGAGTAGGGTTGTCCATGTTTCCAATTGAGCATTGGAATTACTGTGAGAGTACATTTATCGGATGATTTGATCCATCCTTCTCCCTTTATCATTTTTGCCAGTTCTCCCACTGTAAGGCCATGCAGTATCGGAACAGGAACAATACCTACGAAACTCGCAAATTCTTGTTCAAGAACTGGGCCATCGATAAAGTCACAAGGATTGGGACGGTCGAGTATGATTACCTCTTTTCCAAATTGAGCGCATGCCTCCATGACATAAAACATGGTGGAGATATAAGTGTAAAATCGAGCTCCGACATCTTGTATGTCGAAAATTACCACATCGATATCATCCATTTGAGGTTCGGTAGGTTTTTTATTTGCTCCATATAACGAGATGACAGAAATGCCGGTACGTTGATCAACTCCGTTTTTGACTGTTTCTCCGGCATCAGCCAATCCTCTGAACCCGTGCTCCGGTGCGAATATCTTTTTAATATCAACTTTGTGAGCTACTAGTTTATCTAATAGATGTTCGCCATTACTGAGCAATGATGTATGGTTTACTACCAGTGCTACCTTTTTGTCTTTGATTCGAGGGAGTAGTAAATCCATTCGGTCTGCTCCCAACGTCGGATTGGAAGAGATCAAATTCAAGCTACATAGACAAGCGATAAGCAATGTCACAGATATTCTGTTCATAAAAGAGCGGTTTTTGTGAACCGTAAATATACAAAAAAAGCTCTTTTAAAAGAGCTTTTAATTGGTGATATCTAATCTTCTTTCATGTTGTGGAAAACATTTTGAATATCTTCGTCTTCTTCCAACTTATCAAGTAGTTTGTATATTTGAGCCCGTTGTTCTTCACTGAGTTCTTTGAGATCATTTGGAATTCTCTCGAATTCCGCGCTTAGAATCTCTAATCCTGCCTCTTCAAGGTATTTTTGAATCTTGGCAAACGATTCAAATTCGGCATAAATAACAATCTCGTTGTCATCTTCAGCAATTTCATCGGCCCCGAAATCGATCAATTCAAGTTCGAGTTCTTCGATATCTAATCCCTCTTTTTTAGAGATTTTGAATACAGATTTATGATCAAATAGGAAGCTCAAAGAACCGGATGTGCCTAATGAACCTCCATGGCGGGTAAGATAACTTCTGACGTTTGCTACAGTACGTGTGGGATTGTCAGTTGCTGTTTCTATAACGATGGCAATTCCGTTCGGACCGTATCCTTCGTACACCATCTCTTTGTAATCTTCAACATCTTTAGAGGTTGCCTTTTTGATAGCCCTTTCCACATTATCTTTTGGCATATTGGCTGCTTTCGCATTTTGGATCAATACGCGTAAGCGAGGGTTTCCATTTGGGTCAGATCCTCCGGATTTAACTGCAATAGTGATTTCTTTCCCTAGTTTTGTAAACGTTTTAGCCATGTTGCTCCAACGTTTCATCTTTGTCGCTTTGCGGTATTCAAACGCTCTTCCCATAATTTATATTTAGTTCAAATGTGTTAGATTATTATAGTAATCACTTTATCTGAGTTTAGCATCCAGTACTTGTTGCAACTTTTCCTGGATTTTTTGCATAATAAAATCGATCTGCTTGTCGTTAAGGGTTTTTGTTTCATCCTGAAGAATCATACTAACCGCATAGGATTTTTTATCTGCCGGGAGATTCTTCCCCTCATATACATCAAAAAGAGATACCTCTTGTATAAGTTTCTTCTCAACCGAGAAAATAACGTTTTTAATCTCCTCAAATGTGATGTGTTTGTCTATTAATAGGGCCAAATCACGTTTAACAGAGGGGTATTTGGAGATGTCGGTAAAGGTCACCTTGTTTTTTGAAGACTCTTTAAGTAGAAGTTGCCAATTGAGTTCAGCGAAAAAGACTTCGGTGTCAATATCAGCTTGTTTTAAGATGCGTTTTTGGATAATTCCCAGTTGAGCTAATTTCTTGCCTCCGCGAGAGAGGTATTCAAGACCTGATGCATAAATATCATTGCTGAATGTTTCCGTTTTGGTACGTTCGATATTGATTCCCATACGACGGAAGATATTCTCAACATATGCTTTCAACTCATACACGGTTGTTTTCTCGTCAGGATGCGCCCAGCTACCATCCACTCGATTTCCGGATAGCCATATACCTAAATGATACTCTTCGTCGTACGCGTTTAATGGAGTTGCTTCATACGAGTTTTCCGAATGAAAGAAATAGCAATTGCCAAATTCGAAGAATCGAATGTTTTGATTCTTTCTGTTTCTGTTGTATGCGATACTTTCCAATCCTCCGAAAAGCAATGTCTGACGCATGGCATTTAGGTCGGTACTCAATGGATTCATCAGCATCACCAAGTTGTTTTTGGGGTATGAAATCAGATCATCGTAATTTGACGCTTTAGTGAAGGAGTTGTTTAGAATTTCGCTGAATCCGGATCCAACCAACTGTTCTGAGATGATGTTTTGAAGGCTGTGGCTTACGTCTGTGCGAGATTTATAGGATAGGGTGGAGGTTAGACTTGAAGAAAACTCAACATTGTTGTATCCATATATTCTTAGAATATCCTCAATAACATCCACATCTCGGCGAACATCTACTCTATAGGTTGGGACTAGGAGTTGAAGTGTTTCGTCTGATTCAGCTACAATTTCAATCTCCAAACTATGTAAGATTGATTTTACAACCGATTTTTCAATTACTTTTCCAATGAGGTTGTTTATCTTGGCATAATCCAAAACAACCGGATAACGCTCAATTGGGGTAGGATAAATATCTTGAATATCTCCAACAATTCTACCTCCGGCAAGCTCTTTAATTAGAAGAGCCGCTCGTTTGAGAACATACATTGTATTGTTTGGATCGGCACCACGTTCGAAACGGAAAGAAGAATCGGTGTTCAATCCATGTCTGCGGGCTGTCTTTCTAACCCAAGTGGGATCGAAGTAGGCAGACTCAAGAAATATACTTTGAGTGGTATTAGTTACACCGGATTTAAGTCCTCCGAAAACACCAGCTATACACATTCCTTCTGTTTCGTTGCAAATCATCAGATCGTTTTCAGATAATGTACGCTCTACTTCATCGAGCGTGACAAACTTTTCTCCGGCGGGTCTGGTTCGTACATACACATGATCTCCTTTAATCTGCGCAAGATCGAAGGCGTGAAGTGGATGTCCGGTTTCATGGAGGATGTAATTGGTAATATCGACAATGTTGTTGATCGGACGAAGTCCTATAGCGGTTAATCTATTTTTAAGCCACTCGGGACTCTCTTTCACTTCAACCCCTTGGATAGTCACTCCTGAATAGCGAGGGCATGCCTCGGAATTTTCTACCGTAACAGTAATTCCTTTGATTGAGGTGTCGGTGGTAAATTCATCAACGGAAGGCTTTGTAAGAGTAACACTTTTCCCTTGTTGAGTGAGATAGGCAGCCAAATCGCGAGCGACACCGTAGTGAGAAGCGGCATCCACTCTATTTGGGGTGATATCGACTTCAAGAATGTAGTCGTTCTTTATGTTGTAATAGTCTTTGGCAAGCATGCCTGCTTGAACATCTTCCGGAAGAATGATGATTCCATCGTGACTTGTTCCGATGCCTATTTCATCTTCAGCACATATCATTCCATTCGATTCTTCGCCACGGATCTTTGATTTTTTAATCGTAAAATGCTCATCTCCATGATACAAAGTTGTACCTATTGTTGCAACAATAACCTTCTGTCCTGCTGCCACATTTGGAGCTCCACATACGATCTGAGAGGGTACTCCATTGCCCAAATCTACTGTTGTGACGTGTAGATGATCAGAGTTCGGATGGTCAACGCATGTCAAAACATGTCCGATAACTAATCCTTCGAGTCCACCTTTTATAGTTTGAACTTCTTCAATTCCTCCAGTTTCTAAACCGATAGATGTAAGTGCGGCTGCTGTCTGTTCAGGTGTTAAATCTAAATTCAAATAATCTTTCAGCCAATTGTAGGATATGTTCATGCTGTATGTTGAATTGTTGAATTGCGAATAACCAAGAAGGAGGTATATGCAGTGTTAACCTTAAGTAATGGATTCACAGTTCGTTTGTTAACTATTTAGTAAAATTCCCGCTGCTTGCCGTCCTGAGAGGATTCCTTGGCGTCGAGCAGAGAAGAAAATGTCATTGTTTGTAAAGGTACACGTATCTATTATTTCAATATTTTTCTCTGATAATCCGCTATCGATCAATAACTGCTTGTTGGCTTTCTGTAAGTCAAAATGTCGTTTTTGCGATTTCGGATTCAGAAAACTTATTTGTTCAATGTCAAATCCAGTATTCTTAAATTGTTCAGCGACCTCATCTCCTACCTCAAAATTGTCAATGGATATGGAAGGTCCAATGCCTGCGATCATAGCTGACGGATCACATTCGAATAGATCAATCATCCTATTAACGGTCTTTTGAACTATCATTGTTACCACACCTCTCCATCCTGCATGTATTGCAGCTATGACACGTTTTGTGGGACAGTATAAAAGTATAGGAACACAGTCAGCTGTCAGTACATTGATAGCAATACCAGGAATATTTGTTATGAGAGCATCAACACCCGCAAGACATTTCTCGCGAGTTATATTATCCGATTCTATAAATTGATCATCAATTATATAAGTCCGATCACCATGTATTTGGTTTGCAAAAATAAGATGACCATTAGAAATTCCCAAATAGTGAGCCAGCAACTCTCGGTTCGAATATACTTTTTGGAGGTTGTCGCCACTATTTATGCTTAAATTAAATGAAGAATATTCATCCTGACTCACCCCTCCATTTCTCGTGGTGATATAGTTATATACGTTGTTAGACTCAGATAGTATATTAAACCGGATCAATGGTAGCATGTTCTGTTTTTACTTTTCCTCGTCACTTTCCTCGTCAGCCAACTCTTCCCAATCGTATTCGTCAAATTCTTCCTCTTCCTCAATATCTAATTCGTCGAACTCAATCTCATCGTCGTCAAGCATGTCTTTTAGTTTTGCAAGATCCAAGTTTCTGTGAACAATCGTTTCGTGTTGCAGAGCTTTGTTTTCTCCCGAATCGAGTTGTTTCCAGAGTAGATCTTTCAGTTCTGTAATTCCTTTTCCTGTTACTGAAGAGATAAATACCCACGTTACGTCTGGTAGATCTTCGGTAAGCATCTCCTGCAGTTCATCATCGATCATATCGGATTTTGAAATAGCAAGAATCCGTTGTTTATCCAACAATTCAGGATTATAGTCTTGCAGTTCTTTCAGGAGAATATTGTATTCAGCTTTGATATCGACAGTGTCTGCCGGAATCATGAATAGAAGGGATGAGTTACGTTCGATATGTCTAAGAAAGCGTAGCCCTAAACCTCTTCCTTCGGCAGCGCCCTCTATGATTCCCGGTATATCTGCCATTACAAATGATTTGTTATCTCTGTATGACACAATTCCAAGATTGGGAACAAGTGTGGTAAAGGGATAATCGGCAATTTTTGGTTTTGCTGCAGATACAACAGATAGTAGGGTCGATTTACCAGCATTCGGGAAACCTACCAAACCTACATCGGCAAGTATTTTTAATTCTAAAATTACTTTGCGTTCTTGCGCCGGTTCCCCGGGTTGTGCATAACGAGGAGTCTGATTAGTTGCGCTTCTAAAATGCCAGTTACCCAATCCTCCGCGACCACCTTTCAATAGATATACTTCTTGATCGTGTTCTGTAACGTCGCATAGGTATTCTCCTGTTTCGGCATTGTAAGCAACCGTTCCGCAGGGAACTTCTATGGTGATATCTTTTCCATCTTTACCAAAACTACGGCTCGACCCACCATTCCCTCCGCTGCCGGCAAAGATATGTTTTTGGAATTTTAAATGCAGCAAAGTCCAGTAGTTTCTATTCCCTTTAAGAATTATGTGCCCTCCACGACCACCGTCTCCACCATCAGGCCCTCCTTTCTGGATAAATTTTTCCCTATGAAGGTGTACAGCACCTCTTCCTCCTTTTCCGGAGCGACAATAGATGCTTACATAATCTACAAAATTTGATTCGGCCATTTGATATTGTGGTTTGTTGTGCGGTGATTTTATTTGTCACCCTAGCACATTAGTAATGAGAGTGTCTGTTGGTAAAGTGAAATATATATTATTTCAACCCTTCCAACGTGTCGGTAATTCGTGCGAAGATTTCTTCAATCGTTCCCATTCCGAGAATTCCTTTGTAAAGACCTTCTTGCTTATAGAAATCAACTAAGGGAGTGGTTTGTGAGAAATATACGTCAAGTCTTTTTTTGATGGTCTCTAGGTTGTCATCTGATCGTCCTGAAATTTCACCTCGTTTAAGAAGTCGTGCCACTAACTCATTTTCTTCCACTTCAAGAGCAACTACCGCGTCAATCTCTTTTCCTCGTTCTGTAAGAATTGATTTGAGAGCTTGGGCTTGTGGGATAGTCCGTGGGAATCCGTCAAAAATAACTCCGGCAGCCTCTTTGCTAGAATCAAGTACATTAGCAAGCATTCCAATGATTACCTCATCAGGAACCAATTGTCCTTTTGATATATAACTTTCGGCTAATGCGCCCAATTCACTCCCGGCTTTAATTTCTGCACGGAGGACATCGCCTGTTGATATGTGGAATAAACCGTATTTTTTTATTAGAAGATCGCTTTGTGTTCCTTTGCCTGAACCTGGTCCACCAAAAATAATAATGTTCATAATTGAAAATCTTGGATAGTTAGTGTTTATCTAGTTTATAAGCTCATATAATCCTTTAAGATTTCGTCCATGCTGATTGTAGTCCAATCCATATCCGACAACAAACTTGTTGGGAATTTCGAGGGCAACATAATCCATTTTGACGTCATACTTAAGAGTGTCGTTTTTGAGAAGGAATACGGCGATCTTTATCATTTCGGGATTCATACGTTCGAGTTTCTCCAAAAACAGTTTCATCGTTAATCCGGTATCGATTATATCTTCTATGATCAATACAGATCGTCCGGTAATATCTCTATTAAAAGGTATTACCTGATGAATAATACCTGTTGATGTGGTTCCTTCGTACGAAGAAAGTTGTACAAATTCAATTTCACAATGAAAATCAAACATGCGGATAAGATCAGAAGCATATATGCATGCACCCTTTAAAACAATTATCACGATCGGATTCTGTCCTTTAAAATCGGAATTGATTTTTTTTGCAACAGATTCAACATGATGCTTAATATCTTTTTCAGACATTATCATCTTGAATTGTTTATCGTGTATCTGTATAATATCGCCCTGCATATCAAAAAGAATATTCCAAAGAAAATGCATGCAAAGGTAACATCAATTAGAGAAAAGAAAAAACATTCTTGCCGATTAACCATCTCTTATCAAAAAAAAGGTTGTAGTTGCAACGGAATAGAGATCTGTTACGTCATCTATTCTTTTCATTAACAATCGATATTATTTTCCTAAAGTGGTGGTCTATTTCTCTTTTTCTTTATGAAGATACTCTTCTTGTGTTTGAAATAATGTTGCGGCAAGGGTCTTGGTTATCTGGAATGTGTAAAAATTGCTAACGGTATTATCATAACTACTTAATGTTGTTGTTCGATTTTCTTGTATTTATGCTCTTTAGCATTGATTTGCACTGTTGCAGTGAATGAATATTCTGTTAAATGTTTAAAATCAAGATAGGAATATGAAAACTCAATTCGTTTCAAAAGTTTTCTCTTCATATCTTTGCGCCTGTTTTTACAGATAAGGAAATGAATATAAGAAGTAGAATTATTGAAGAGAGTACCCGCTTATTTGTGGAAAATGGGATAAAACCAATCACTATGGACTATATAGCCCGTAAGTTGGGAATCTCAAAGCGAACCCTATACGAGAACTTTTCCGATAAGGAACAGTTGTTGGATGAGTCTGTTGATGCTTTTATTCGGTGGAGGCGTGAAGAGCAAGATATGTTAGTAGAATCAAACAAGAATTGTATTGAGATTTATCTTGCATTTTATACTTTGTTGAAAAAAGGATTTGATTCAGTGAATAGAAACTTTTTTCGCGAGATGAAAAGATATTACCCTGCTATTTATCGAAAAATTGAAGAGGTAGGAAATGACAGGGTTGTAATTCAGATTGAAATGCTCGATAAAGGGAAGGAATTAGGCCTTATACGCGAAGATGTTAATACCAATATCGCTTCACAGCTATTCAGACTACAGTTTGATATGCTTTGTCATTCGGATTTTTTCACTCTTAAAGAGTACACGATGAATGAAGTTATGAGTACTGTAATATTGAATTTCGTGAGAGGAATAGCAACGGCTGAAGGTCTCCGAATTGTTGATGAGTACATTGAAAAAACAAAAATATAAAAGAACGATGAACAGAATTTCTTTTTCTAAATGTTGTTTGGTGATTCTATGTTTGTTGATCACCTATCCGATTGCGGCGGTTGATACCCTCACTATCACAATTGAGGAAGCCGTTAATATCGCACTTTCCGAGAACCTTACCATTAAAGTGGCAGATCGTGAGATTGAGCGAAAAGATTATATGAAGAAGGAAAAGATATCCGGATTAATTCCTGCACTAAATGCAACGGGTACTTTCCAACGAAACTTCAAAAATCAGGTGATGACCATGACTGTAAATGATCAGGTGAATACCATTGAAATCGGGGCGCCTAATACATTCAATGGAACATTCAACTTGTCATTGCCTATTATTGCTCCCACTTTGTGGCAAAACATAAAGTTGAGTGAAGTGGATATCGAACGTTCGATTGAAGCTGCCCGAGCTTCCAAGATTGATCTAATAGTCGAGGTTAAAAACGCATACTATGGTGCGATGCTGACGAAGGATTCTTACAATGTCTTGTTGAAGAACTACATACAAGCCAAGGAAAATGCCCGCGTTATTAAAGAGAGATTCAAACAAGGTGTAACATCCGAATACGAGGTAATCCGATCTGAGGTAAATGTAAGAAACCTCGAACCTAGCTTGCTTCAGGCTGAAACGGGAGTAGGATTGTCTCTGTTAAGATTAAAAGTTCTGCTTGGAATTGACCTTGAATTGCCTATTGATATAAAGGGAACTCTCACCGATTATGAATCAGATCTGACACATGAAATTATTGAGGATCATCACTCAATTGAGAATAATACCAGTTTGCGCAAACTTGATATTGAGGCAAAATATCTTGAACGTGCCTACAAAGTGCAGCGTTCTCAGCGACTACCATCTTTATTCGCTTCCGGGTCGTTCGGATATATGGCAATGGAGAAAAGGTTCAATGTGTTTGATTACAATTGGCGGAATTTCTCCAATGCAGGTTTGACACTTTCAATCCCTATATTTGAGGGTATGGCAAAAAGTCATCGCGAAAAACAGACACGTATTGCCATTGATGCGATGAAATTGCAAAGGGAAGAGGCTGAACGTAATTTAACACTCGCGTATGTTAGCCAGAATGAAGAAATTCGAAAAACAATGAAGCAAATAGCCTCCAACAAAGAGGGGATGGCAATGGCCGAACAGGGATATACCATCGCATTAAAAACATATGAAGTGGGCTCCGGTTCTTTTATTGAATTGAATGACGCGGAACTTGCATCACTTCAATCAAAACTAACTTATAATCAAGCGTTGCACGACTATCTTATTGCAAAAAGTAATCTAGAAAATCTGTTGGGAAACATAGATACAGAGACAAACAGAATTGAAAACAAATAAAGGAATATGATTTCACAATCTCGAAACATGAAACTTCTAATAAATATGAAAGTAAAACAATTAATTCAGGTATTGTTTTTGGTGGCTGGAGTATCGTTATACGCTTGTTCATCGAAAGAGAAAGTTGCTGATGAGGTAAAAGACGAATCGGTACTCGTCACCACAAGCAAAGTAACACTGGAAGAGGTAAATCAAGAGTTTTCTTATACTGCCACTGTACAGCCTTACAAACGAAACGCCATTAATCCGGCTCAACCCAATCGTATCAGACAAATTTTTGTTGAAGTGGGTCAGAACGTAAAAAAGGGTCAACTTTTAGCTGAGTTGGACGAAACCAATGCAAATCAGCAAAAGATGCAATTAGCCAATCTTGAAAAAGACTTAAGCCGGGTTAAGGAGTTGGTAGCAGTTGGAGGAGCTTCCAAACAGCAGCTCGATCAACTTGTAGTCCAAGTTGATGTTGCTAAGGAGACGTTGAAGCTTATGCTTGAAAATTCCCGTTTGGTCAGTCCCATAGACGGTGTTGTGACCGCGCGCAATTTTGATGAAGGAGATATGTGTTCGGGACAACCATTGTTTATTGTAATGCAGATTCGTCCCGTAGAACTATTGATACACATAAACGAAGAGGTGTATCGAACTATCAAGCTTGGATTACCCATTGATGTAAAAACCGATGTGTGGGGCGATGAGGTTTTTAAAGGTAAGATATCGTTGATTTATCCCACAATCGACGAGGTAAGTCGTACTTTCGGTGTTGAAATAACGATTCCAAACAACGATATGCGAATCAGACCGGGAATGTTTGCTCGTGCGAATGTAAATTGGGGAGCGAAAGATAAATTGGTGATTCCAGACCTTGCTGTGCTTCGCCAACCCGGATCGGACGAACGATATGTTTTTGTTATTGAGGATGGAGTTGCCCGATATAGAAGCATTCAAATTGGAACTCGGGTTGGAGATCGATTTGTGGTTGAATCTGGTCTGAGTGAGAATGAAGAGGTGGTTGTTTCCGGGATGTCTCGTTTAGTTGACGGAAAACCGATTGTTAGAAAACAGTAACTTAATAGCTCCTCTTTAGAAGTAGGGGGAAGAGTTAAGAACAATTCAATAAAGAAAGAAAAATGAGTCTATATCAAACTGCTGTAAATAAACCGATCACAACAATTCTGATTTTTGTGGGGTTCGTGGTGCTGGGTTTATACTCACTATCAAAGTTGGCGGTAGACCTCTATCCCGAGTTTGAAGCAAATACTGTGACAGTTATGTGTTCTTACCCTGGCGCAAGTGCCTCGGATGTGGAAACCAATGTTACACGTATTCTCGAGAATTCTCTTAATACGGTCGATAAGTTGAAAAAACTGACTTCAGTATCTAAGGAAAACTTCTCAGTTGTTACATTGGAATTCGAGTGGGGATCAGAAATGGACCCTGCTGTGAATGAGGTGCGGGATAAATTGGAGATGATTAAGATGCAGCTTCCCGACGGAGCTCAATCTCCTACGATCTTTAAATTCAGTACCAACATGATTCCTGTTAGCTTTTATTCAATTACCGCAAAAGAATCATTACCGGGATTGTATAAGCTATTGGACGAGCAGGTAGCCAATCCATTGAATCGAATTGAAGGCGTTGCATCCGTATCAATCTCCGGGGCACCCAATCGTGAAATTCAGGTCAATGTGGATCCTAGAAAGATTGAAGCATACGGACTGACTATTGAGAAAATTGCGCAGGTTATTGCTGCTGAAAATCAAAATACGCCTGCAGGCTCTTTTGATATTGGTAACAATACTTATTCGTTGCGTGTAACAGGCGAATTTGTCGATAGTAGGGAGTTGCGTAAAGTGGTAGTAGGAGTCACCCAAGGAAGAAAAATATTTCTTGAGGAGGTTGCGGAGATCAACGATACTCTCCAAGAAAAAGTACAGGAAAGTTGGACCAACGGAGGACGAAGTGCTCAAATAGCCATTTTAAAACAATCAGGAGCAAATACGGTTAAGATTGCGCAGGAGATTCGAAAATCAATGGTTGAGATTCAAAAAACTCTCCCTACCGATGTGAAAGTTGAACTGTTGATGGATACATCCGATTTTATTGTCGGGTCAATTAACGGTTTGGCCGAGACGGTCATGTACGCATTCTTTTTTGTAATGCTTGTGGTTTGGATCTTCCTTGGACGTTGGCGAGCCACCTTTATCATCATTCTAACCATTCCGGTTTCGTTGATTGTCTCGTTCATATATATTTTAATGTCTGATGGATCAATCAATATCATCACATTAAGTTCTCTTTCTATTGCTATCGGGATGGTTGTGGACGATGCGATTGTGGTGTTGGAAAATATTACAACTCACATTGAGCGAGGCTCCCCTCCGAAGCAGGCCGCTGTATATGCGACTAACGAGGTGGGAGTTGCGGTTATCGCTACGACTCTTACTGTGGTAGCTGTTTTCTTGCCTTTGACAATGGTTCCCGGTATTGCGGGAATTATGTTTAAACCACTCGGGTTTATGGTAAGCATCATTATTTTATTCTCAACATTGGCGGCACTTTCATTAACACCGATGCTTTGTTCTCAGATGCTTCGACTCAATCCTAATCACAATCGGTTTTTCAATATTGTATATGCACCGATTGAAAAGGCACTAACAGGTTTGGATAATTTTTATGCTGCCACATTGCAATGGGCTGTAAATAATCGTAAGTATGTTTTATTAGGTGCTTTCTCTATTTTTGGAACGAGTTTGTTCTTTTTAGGAAACCTCGAGACTGGCTTTTTCCCACAGAATGACAATGGTCGTGTTTTTGTTGATCTGAAATTGAATACTGGAATTCGAGTGGAAGCAGCTCGTGAACTGGGATTGAAGTTAACAGAGGAATGGAGGGAAAAATATCCCGAAATTGAGGTGGTTAACTTCACTTGTGGTATTGCGGATGACAAAAACGTTTTCGCTGTTATGAGTGAAAATGGAAATCACGTTATCAGTTTTGTTATCAACTGTGGATCAAAAACAGGACGTTCAAGATCAATCTTTGATCTACAGGAACTGATGACAAAAGATTTGGAGCAATATCCTGAAATAAGACAATTCACCGTATCTCCGGGAGCTAAGAAAAATCAGGGGATGAGTATGGAGGGTAACTTCATAGATGTGGAAATCTATGGGTATGATTTTGAGGTTACCAATAATATTGCAAACCAGTTAGTAAGAAAAATCCAAGAGAACGTTCCTGGAATTACTGATGCAACGGTTAGTCGTGAAGATTTTATACCTCAATACGAAATTGACTTCGATCGTGAACGTTTGGCGAACTTTGGTTTTACCACTGCTCAGGCAGGACAGTTCGTGCGGAATCGTATAAATGGTGCCATCGCTTCTAAGTTTCGTGAGGATGGAAACGAATACGACATCCGCGTTCGATATGACAAACCTTTCCGCGAATCGATTTATGACATTGAAGAGATTCTTTTGTACAATGCGTCTGGACAAAAGACAACGGTTCGTGAAGTAGGTAATGTGGTTGAACGTTTTGCTCCGCCTTCCATCGAGCGTAAAAACAGACAACGCATGGTAAAAGTACAATGTGATGTTAATGGAGCGTTGAATGTGGTAGGTAAGCAACTGCAAGACCAGATAGATTCTATTCAAATGCCTCCCGAGGTAGGAATCAAACTTGCCGGTTCATTGCTCGATATGCAAGAGAGCTTTGCCGATCTTGGAACACTGCTAGTCCTTGTTATTTTATTGGTGTACATAGTTATGGCAAGCCAGTTTGAGTCGTTGTCAGGCCCCTTTATCATTATGCTCTCATTGCCTTTTGCATTTACCGGGGTGTTTCTTTCATTAAGCATCGCAGGGATGCCTCTTGATATGATGGGATTCATCGGTGCAATTATGCTTGTAGGTATTGTTGTGAAGAATGGTATTGTATTAGTCGATTTCATCAACTTAAATCGCGAACGGGGCGATAGTATCAATGTGGCCGTTGTGTCAGGGGGCCGTTCTCGTTTACGACCGGTATTGATGACTACGTTAACTACTATTCTTGGTATGGTCCCCATGTTGTTGAGTAATTCAGATGGTGCCGAGATGTATAAACCGATGGCTTTGGTGGTTATTGGCGGACTTACCATATCCACCATGCTTACTCTTGTAGTAGTTCCGGTGGTATATACTTTCTTTGCAGCGCGTGAGGAGAAAAAGAAACTTAAAAAAACAGCCTTAACAGCATAGTTCAGAATTTCAGGTGAGATAGCCTTGCTTATTTTGGCAGGCGAATCTCCCTGAATTTATATCTTACTTATTACCAACTGAGATTGATGGAGTTCGCATAATAAGATGTTTTGAGTCAGATTAAAATGTCATGCGCGAGTAACATACAACACATTAACAAACGAATATAAGATCGTATGAAATCAATTATGATAACCTTTAATCAGGCGCTTCGAGAATCGATCGTCGATATTCTCGACTCACTTGAAATACGTGGATATACCTTTTGGGCGAATGTGCAGGGGAGAGGTTCCGAATCAGGCGAGCCTCATTATGGTAGTCACGCGTGGCCTACTTTGAATTCAGCTATCATGGTTGTTACCGAATCCAAAAAAGTGCAACCGTTGCTTGACCGATTAAATCATCTTGACAAGCAAAGCGAGATGCAAGGATTGCGTGCTTTTGTCTGGAATATTGAACAGTCTATCTGATTTGACCGGTTTAAATTTATATTAAGTTTTTGGCTGTAAAGGTGCAAATTATGGATGATGATTTTCTGTAACCTATTTTGTAGCTTTGTATAAACGTTGAGTAGAAGTTAATCTCTACCGAGGGACGACCTATCAATCTAAGAACTTATAACATATTCAAAAAGGAGTAGTTTTTGCTACTCCTTTTTTATTCTCGGCATTTTTGGATACAGATGCCTTTTTGTTGCGATGTTGTAACCATTCATTAATCAATACGTCCAACTAATAAATAAAAATTATTCAGAATGAAAAGAGATCACTTCAATTTGTTGTTAGTTGTTATTATGTTGTGTTTGTTGCCTGTCTCGATTCTTCAAGCCAGTAATCCTACATCTGGATCTGTAGAAGTTAAAGGCAAGAAAATGGGTTTTTTGAGTGTTGGAATGGATACAAGAAAGGCTGGAGAACCTGTTTTTATATTTGAATGTGGACTAGGATCGGGTGCGGGAAGCTATATGCCTCTTTTTTCTGTTTTATCGACCAATATTCATGGATTAGCATATGATCGTAACGGATTGGGGCGTTCAGATATTGATACCGCCTTGGTTAGCGATGCCGATGTCGTTGGTCGTCTGCATGATTTATTGACTGAACTACAGATAGATCCTCCATACATTATGGTAGGACATTCCATTGGTGGTCCGTTAATTCGCCTCTTCGCTTCAATATATCCCGATGAGGTTTCAGGATTGATGTTTATAGATCCAACCAATTTTATGTTGACAAAAGAGAATGACGAACGAGTAAAGGTTACTTCAAAGAGTCGAACCGGATATCGAGAATTGTTGCCAATGATGTTTTCTGAGATGATTAATGATAATTCAACTTCACCGGGCTTCAAACAGGAATTGATTCGTGTGAAGAAAACTCATGAAAATGGATATTTCAACGAATATCAATCGCTACCTCGACTAAGAAACATTCCCACAGTTGTTTTAATTGCGTACAACCGTCGAACAGAGCAGGCCGAATTGCAATTAAGCCGTAAGCATGGTATAAATCTAAAAGAATGGTTTGATGAATTGGATTTGATACGTGTCAGGGATTTCTCGCGGTTGATAAATGAGAATGATCGGAGTTCAGTTGTGCTGCTTCCTCGTTATAGTCATGGGATACACCATCAAGATCCTTTCCTGGTTGCTAACTATATCCAATCACTCTACAACTCGGTATATTCAAAAAAACAAACTTCGGAGTAAGTATCTTTTTTTTAGGAAGAAAAGAATTAATTGTTTTACAAAAAAGGAGCACTCCTTTTAATCAAACTGACGGATCGTTTTGATTAAAAGGAGTGCTCCTTTTTTTGTGAGTTAGAAATTGTCGCAAAAGCGATAGGCATCTATTACGGCTTGTTCTCCGATCTTACCTTCGAGACTCTTTCCATGCTCCATACAGATTGTTTTATCACAACCTTTGTTGTATAGATGTTTGAATATGCTTCGGTAGTTAATTTCACCAGTAGTCGGTTCCTTTCTGCCGGGATTGTCTCCACAGTGGAACGCACCTATTTCACTCCATGCCAAATCAATGTTTGGGATCAAATTGCCTTCAGTAATTTGTTGATGGTATAGATCGTTTACAATCTTGCAGGAGGGGCTGTTTACGGCGCGGCAAATCATATATGTTTGCGGAATTGTTTTCAAAAATAACCAAGGATGGTCACGGTGGAAGTTGAGCGGTTCAAGAACGATAGTAACTCCTCCTTTGTGAGCGATATCGCTCAATTCGCGTAGAATGTCTATCACGTTCGCAGTTTGATAATCCCATGAGAGTCTCTCGTCGTAACGTCCGGGTACCATTAAAGCCAATCCAAAACCAGTACGTTTTTTTATCTCAACAGCCTGATTGATTTTCTCAACCAACATTTTTCGAATCGAATCATCCTTTAGTACCATTGATTTTGAACTGAAGTCGGCGTACAGTACATATGGACCGAAATCCATGTTTCGATTGCTCAATTCAGCCGCGATCTTCTCTTGTGTGGGGATATCTCTTCCCGGAAATCCATTGTCGAATATCGCGGTAAATCCTTGATCGCTTATAAATTTAATTTGGTCGATGGGATCTTTACTTCCAGTCAATTCCTGAAACATACCCAGCCCCGGGGCATATTTCAATTTGAATTTGGCCGAATTTGATTTGGCTTGTTCGTTCACGTTTGCATAAGCCGAACCGCTTATTCCCAAACCGGCAGCAACAACGGAGGCGGATTTTATAAATTCTCTTCTTCTCATGTGATTATTTGTTATTTGTTAAGGCAGTATGAAATAAATCAGCTTTTCATCCTTAGTCCCGGTGCTTACTGATTTGATTTAAATGGATGGACAGATAATTTGTCCCCGTGTTTATATCTCAGTATTTAGACAACGCGGTTATAAAGTATGAATATACAAAATTAGAGGTTTATATTCTGATAACCAACAGTACGTTGAATTTGGTATGAATGTTTTTACCATTTCTTGAAACTTGGAGAGAGTTCTATCTGCGTATTAATTCAAATGAATAGGAACCGGATTGAATGTGAACAGTATTTGTTGTACCATCATGAGAGAAGGAAACTATCCCCTTTTGATTTTCAATAACTTTTCCTCCTTCCAATAGGGCATCGTTGCGATCACTCGGGATCAGTACAGTTGCACTGCAATTGGGAGGTACCTCGATATTCAGCGACAATGTGGTAGGATTCTCCTTGCTCCATTCACTGCGAATAAGTCCATATAAGGTTTGATAGGAACAACTCACCTGCATCAAATCCTCTACGAAAGAGGGCGAGATGATGAAATGCTTCATTCCCGGATTCTGTTCATCAGGCTTAATACCTCCCAATGAGTTGTAAAACCAAGCTACTACGCTTCCGAACATTGGATGGCACATCGATTGCTTGCCTTCCCAATCTTCCCACATGGTTGAATAACGATCGTTCATCATGTAGTAGCCAAATGAAGGATAGGTTTGCTGGTTCATTATTTTAAAGGCAATATCAGCATCTCCAAATTGGGTGAGAACGGAGAGAAGTAGGGGAGTGGCAAGTATTCCAGTGTCGAAATGGTAGTCGATTGCCTCAAGATGGTTTCGCAGGTTTGCATATACCGCATCGATGTTTTCTTCATCAACCAATCCAAATGCAAGAGGGAACACATTTGCTCCTTGTCGGCCTTCCCAATAGCAGTTTTGTTGGCTGTTGTAGAAAGCAGTGTTGAAGTTCCGTTTGATTTCTTGCGCAAGAGAGTCGAACCATTTACGATCTTCCTCTTTCCCTATTACTTGGGCGACATGAGTCATAATTTTGGTCACATGGAAATAGTAGGCCGTATTAACAAGAGGTTCGGGCAATTCCACCTTTCCGGGTGTGCACCAATCACCCAAACACCACCCATTGGGCTCTTCGCGGACAACTATTCCTCTCTCGTCTGTTCGGGTACTGAGATATTCAACCCACTGTTTCATTGCCTGATAGTGTTGATGCAATGTTGCTGTGTCGCCGTAATGACAAAAGTAGGCCCATGGCATTATGACCATAGCGGAACCCCAAGCGGGACCTCCGCCCCCTCCTCCGAAGGGAGCCGTATGTGGAACATATCCGGTTGTTTTGTTTCTGGCATCTTCGAAATCATTAAACCATTTTCGGTAGAACTGGGTCATGTCATAGGAATAGAGAGCCGATTGGACTGCCACCTGACCATCTCCGGTGTAAGCCAAACGTTCTCTATGGGGGCAGTCGCTACTTATACTTCCAT
The DNA here is from genome assembly GCA_047972845.1 of Bacteroidales bacterium. Taxonomy (GTDB): domain Bacteria; phylum Bacteroidota; class Bacteroidia; order Bacteroidales; family JBKEBB01; genus JBKEBB01. The sequence continues at coordinate 6,023 of JBKEBB010000116.1, read as the reverse complement.
GAAAGTTGGCCTCTTGGGTGCGAGTGTAAAACTCATTAATTTTATTTAGCAGTTCATTCGATGAATAAAAGGATCCGGTGTGTTGAGGGTTCGTATTTACTACTTTTACAACAAAATTCTTAGGAGTAAAAGAAAGCTCTTTCGAGATCACTTCAAATTTTCTGAATGTGTGCCAAGTGAATTTTGGTTCCCACCGTTCATCAGTTCCTCCTTTTAATATATAAATATCTTTTTGTCCATAGTCTCTCTCCTCTTCGGAGATAAATCGTAAGGTGATTTGATCTCCCCGAGTTCCGTTTATATTTATCTCAACCCAGCCTGAAACGGTATAAGGCAAAGAAAATAGATAGGTAGAGTCGTTTGTTTTTTCTTCAAACAATGGATTCATCTGATGTACAATTTCATCGTATGGAGCAGTTTGAGCTTCTAACTTTCCGGTAGGAGAGTTTACGAGTATTGCTTGATCCCATGACGAATCATTGAAGTCTGAAGATAGCCAGTTGTTGAACTCTTTGCGGGCGTCATACACTTCTCCGGTAAAAATTCCATCATGAAGATAGGGTCCGGTATTTGTTCGCCATGTGTCGTCGCTAAGGACCATAAGTCGTTCACCGTCCTTATACTCAATCTCCAATTGAGCGATCAGACGAGGAGAATTATACCACATATCTCCTTCAACCGTTCGGTCACGTTGGTTATACCATCCATTTCCAAGTAGAATTCCGATTATATTTTCTCCTTTGGATATGTTTTTTGTAACATCAAATACATTGTACAAAACACGTTGAGTGGACTGATCATCATATTGATACAGTAACTTTGTCAACGGTCTGGAATCGTAATTGGTGAGAGCGGGAGCGAGAACTTGTTTTCCTATCCTGTCTTCATTGATATGAGCTTCATAAAAGCCCAATCCTGAAATGTATAAGGTTGCTTGCTTGATTGCTTTATCGGTGGTAAATACCTTTCTGAAAAAGGGTGCAGGATATGTTCTTGCTACTTCGGGGAATGTGTCGATTCGATTGGATATCCATTTTGCTTTCCATTCGTTCTGATCAATAAGTCCGATCCTCCAAGATGCGGTTTCGCTCCATTTTGATTCAGTGTTTGTTTCATCCCACACTTTAACCTTCCAATATACCAGATCTCTTGACTTGAGAGGTTTTCCGGCATAGTTGATCTGTTGAGATTGATCAGATGAAATAATTCCACTGTTCCATAAGTCTCCCATGTCTTTTGCCAGTTGCTGTTTGTCTGAGGCTACCAAAATTTGGTAAGCAGTCTGTTTCTTTCCTCTTTCGTTTGATTTGATTTTCCAACCCAATGCGGGATGCAGAGTATTAATGGCATTGGGGTTAGGCAGGTATTCGCAAGTTAAATCGGTGATGTGATAATTGTGTTGATTACAAGAGAGTAATGCCATTAAAGCAATGAGTGGACAAAGTTTCCAAATAGAGGTATGGATATGTGTAATTATCGATTTCATGGCTAATTGTTTTTTTTATGAGGATTCTTACGTAAATTCGCTCATTCAATCAGAGTGTATGTTATACAATGGAGAAACAAATATACTTGTTTAGTTGGGTAATTTTAAATTTAGTTTTGAATTAACCTTTAAATGAGAGGAATCCCAACAAAGATGTAAATATTTTGACAGAATTATAGTGTATATGATGTTGTAAAACATAGGTAATTTCGTAATTTGGTAAATCTAAAAATCATATCTTTGTCCGCATAAATGGGAGTTTCTCTTAAAACAACTAAGTAAACGACAAAATCTATGGCGTATGAATTAGAAAAAACAGTTCTTCTGATTAAGCCAAGTGGGGTGTCGAGATGTCTGATTGGTGAGATAATTAGGCGTATAGAAAAGAGGGGACTTAAGATTGTAGGCTTAAAAATGATACAATTGGATGAGAAGATTCTCTCCGAACACTATTCTCACATTGCTCATGAGTCGTTTTATCCATCTTTAGTTAAGAGTATGATGAGAACTCCGGTGGTGGCATGTTGTGTAGAAGGAATTGAAGCCATTCGCCTAATTCGAGAAATGGTAGGTGTAACCAATGGGAGAAAAGCCTTACCAGGAACTATTCGTGGGGATTATTCAGTGAGCGGTATGGAAAATATAGTGCATGCGTCTGACTCTCCTGAAACAGCTGTTTTGGAAATGGAGCGGTTTTTTAAGGCCGAAGATATTTTGGATTATACACAGCCAGGATTCCCATTCATTTATGCTGATTATGAAATTAAGTAACTATCTGTCTAATTCATTTGTACAACAAACAATGGATCAAATAAAATATTACCAACGCGTTCTCGTTATTATTCTATGTGTAATTGGTCTTCAGTCTTTCGTCGTTCCAGACGAAGAAAATACACGGAGTGCTGCCTCCGCTTCCTTTAGCAGCGAACTTTTTTCCATTGATAAGATTGATATTTTAAAAGAAAGAGCCATTTTAGATTCACTTCTACAAAAAATGACTCTCGAAGAAGAAGAAATTGCCAATATTGAAGATGAGGCTTCGATGGCCGGATTTGAACTTTATGACGATAATTGGAACAATGACAGGGTTCATGCCTATACAAATATCAGCATGCCCGATAGCTTGATCATCGATTGTTCAAAATATGCACTCCCAACTTTTGGACATGTGACCTCCAAATATGGACCGCGTCGTCGCCGTATGCACAATGGTATAGATTTAAAAGTGTACAAAGGAGATACAATCGTTTCGGCGTTTGACGGGAAGGTGAGAGTCGCCAAATATATGAGAGGATACGGAAATGTAATCGTTGTTCGCCAGACCAATGGATTGGAAACAGTTTATGGCCACCTCTCCAAAATTAATGTAGCTGTTGATCAAGATGTGGCCGCTGGTCAATGCATAGGACTAGGAGGTAATACAGGCCGTTCCACAGGCTCTCATCTCCATTTTGAAACTCGTTTATTGGGTCGTCCGATTAATCCTGCTGAAATTTTTGATTTCGAGAATAGCTTGTTGAAGAGTGATAGATACGTTTTTTATTCTAAAAAGCCGAATTATCGTGATCCTTCTTATGCAAACATCGCTTATCACAGGGTTAGAAGTGGAGAGACTCTTGGGCGAATTTCATCCAAATATGGAATATCGATTAATGAACTTTGCCGTATTAATAGGTTGAGATCAACCAGTATATTGCGTATAGGTCAAGTCATCCGACTTGAAAATGAAACATTCATTGCCCAGCAAAAGTCTGCCAATACCAATCCGGTTAATAATAAATCAATAGCGGTTAAGACAGATAATACAAAAGAGGGTGAACCTAAATTGGCTTCTACTACTAAAACCACAGAAAAACAACCTTCGCGCACCTCTGCGCAATCTTCTTCAAACGAATCAGCTTCCCGTCATATTATCAAAAGTGGAGAGACCCTCGGTCTGTTAGCTTCCCGATATAAAACCTCTATCTCTAAACTTTGTGAAATAAACAATCTGAGTAGAAACTCAAAATTAAGCATTGGTCAGGTAATTGTGCTTCCGCAGAAAGTTAGCTCGACTCCTCAAGCACAATTGGCATCGGTGAGTGAACCATTACAACAAAGTAGAGAAGGCGAACCGGTGTATCATAAAGTTCGATCTGGCGACACCCTATCAAAGTTAGCCAATAAGTATGGGGTTAGCATCGAAGAACTTTGTTCGATGAACGGAATCTCTCGTGAATCAACTCTTCGATTGGGACAAAAAATTCGCTGTTCATAAATACACACCCAGTTCAATAGTTTAACAAACCAAAAACATCGGTCAAATGTCCGGTGTTTTTTTGTATCTTTGCCCCACATAAATGTCTCCCTGATATGATCAAAACAGTAGCTCAAACAGAGCAAATTAGACAGATTTGTCGTACAATCTACGAGAAAAAACTGCAGGATTATGGTGCAGCTTGGCGCTTGATGCGTCCCAAGTCAATAACTGATCAGTTATTTATCAAAGCCAATAGGATTCGAAGCATAGAGACAAAAGGAGAATCAAAGATTGATGAAGGGATCAGGTCTGAACTAATAGGGATTGTCAATTATGGTATCATTGGCTTAATTCAGCTCGAATTAGGAACATCTGATAAACCTGATATAACGCCAGAAGAAGCTCTCACTCTTTATGATCGATATTTGAAAGAAACATTGGAATTGATGTATGCTAAAAATCACGACTATGACGAGGCTTGGAGGAATATGCGTAGTAGTTCATATACCGATTTAATCTTAATGAAGATTCTTCGAACGAAGCAGATTGAGGACAATGAGGGACGAACGTTGATATCGGAAGGTGTCGCGGCTAATTATATGGATATGATTAATTATGCCATCTTTGGACTAATCAAATTGGAGTTTCCAGATAACGAGTAAAACTTTTTGATGAAATTTATTGCTCAAATAACAAACACTATCCGCAAGATTGATCTGCCTTTAACCCAGATTATACTTGGTGTTGTGTTTATATTCTCCGGTTTTTCCAAAATTATCGACCCTTATGGTTCATTCTATAAGATGGTTGATTATTTCAGAGAATTCGGACTCTCAGATCTCAATCAAATTCTTCCTATATTTTCTGTATTTCTTCCTGCCATTGAATTGACCTTAGGTTTAAATGCGTTGTTGGGCATTAATCGTAAATCAACATCCAGGTTGTTGTTCATTTTTATGTTGGGAATGACACCTTTTACTCTTTATATACTAATATATAATCCGGTATCTGATTGTGGCTGTTTTGGAGATCTGATTAAAATATCCAACTTATCTACCTTCGTAAAGAATGTGATTCTGTTGGTCTTGTCATTTCACTTTTTGAGACATAGAAAAAGAGCGTACACGGTTTATAGCTATGGTCTTCAGTGGTTTGTTGAGAGTTATGTATTCCTTTTTAGTATGATTATCGGGTGGTTTGCTTGGAATTATCTGCCCATTATTGAGACTCTACCATTTAAAGTAGGAACGGACATTGTGAAAGCGATGGAGATTCCTGAAGGGGCGAAGCAGGATGTGTATGAAACTACTTTGATTTATAAAAAGGATGATATTGAGAAGGAGTTTACTCTTGACAACTATCCGGCAAACGATACTACATGGGTATTTGTTGATTCTAAATCGAAATTAGTTGAAAAGGGATTTCAACCTCAGATAGCTCCTTTTTCTATTTATGACAACGATGGAACCGAATTGACAGATTCTATACTTCATTCCTCTCAATATACCTTCTTATTGACTGTACCGAGATTTTCATGGGCGAATGAGAAATATATTTATCGAGTAAACGATTTATACGATTTTTGTTTGGCCAATAAGTATGGATTCTTTTGTATTACGTCCTCTTCTCAAGAGGAAATTGATGAATGGAAAGAGGGTACTGGAGCTGACTATCCGATCCTGACCGCAGATGAAACCACAATTAAAAGTATGGTTCGATCGGTTCCTGGCTTGTTATTATTGAAAGAGGGAGTTATTATTAATAAATGGTCATCTGTAACCATTCCTGATGAAACCACGCTTGAATCCGATTTAGCGTCGTTGCCTGCAATCGTAAATCCTCCCGATCGAACAACAAGAAGGATGATGGCGTTTATTCTATTGTTAACGGTGCCACTCCTTATTATGCTCCTTGCTGAGAAAACGGTTTTATTGATTCTGCGACGGATCAGATTGTTTAAACAGCTCGAGACTCGTGAAGAAGATTTGAATGGGATAGATACCGAATCTCCCGAATCTCCAATAGGTTGAATTATAAATTTAGAGTATACTAAAACATATTATTTACTTATCAATTAATAACTATTATGAGAAAAAACATTGTAGCAGGAAACTGGAAAATGAACAAAACCCTCCAAGAGGGCTTAGCGTTAGCTAACGAGTTGAACCAAATCTTAGCTTCAAAAACTCCTAACTGCGATGTAGTAATCGGCACTCCTTTTATTCACATCCCCTCTGTAGTGAATGCCGTTGATACAACAAAAATTGGTGTTTCAGCTCAAAACTGTGCTGATAAAGT
>JBKEBB010000039.1:0-2808 GCA_047972845.1 Bacteroidales bacterium | reverse complement strand
CTAACTGGATAGATCAGGCCGCGGATGGTGCAGCGACAGGAACTCAAACAGCTGTTTCTAAAGAGATTGTCTCCGGATTTTACGAACTCTTAGGCAATAGAACTCTGCAGGAATTGGTCCAAAAAAAGCTTGAATCCGTAGGAGGAATTAATTATGACAAAAGGGAATTGGATTTTGCTCGTAAAATTGTTGCAGAATTGAACCATAACGACACCATTCTCAAAAGTGTTTCAAAGATTCAACCTTTACGTGATGAACACCCATCGCAAGGAGGAGGATCTACGGATGTGGGAGATGTGAGTTGGAATGTTCCTACAGTAAGTTTCAGTATTGCAGTGTTTGTGCCGGGAAGCGCTGGTCATAGTTGGCAGAACGTCGCGGTAGGGGGTACTACAATAGGTACAAAGGGGTTGCTTAATGCAGCTAAGGTATTCGCGATAACGGCTATAGATTTATATTCTGATGCTAAATTGGTAGAGTCCGCTAAATCGGAATTTGAAAAGAGAAAGGGATCGGGATTTCAGTATATTCCGTTGTTGGGAGATCGTAAACCTGCGTTGGACTATAGAGAAAGAAAATAATAATAATAATAATGATCTCGAAAGTGATACGTGATTTGTAACCGACTGTAATTTGTTAATTATTAGATCAAAAAAAAAGAGGAGTTCCGCGGGTGATCATAATCTCAGGCAATAACCTTTAAAACAAACGAAATGGAAGTGGGTTTGACTACTTCCATTTTTGTATATTATTGCGATTCGGTTTTTGGGAAGATGTTGTTGATTATTCGTTTGACATGGGTCTTCCATTAGTATTGGGCGAATTTGAAATAATCACTACTTTTGTAGGAAATATTATTAAGTGGACTGATTGTATTAAATCATTCTTTTGGTCGATTTTATCAGCCATTTGTTTCTTGTCTATATAACGCATAAATACGTATGAAAATAAAAGTTATCAATAAATCGCACCATTCACTACCCGAATACGCTACCGAACATTCAGCCGGATTGGACTTGAGAGCGAATTTACAGGAATCGATAGTGTTGGCTCCGCTTGAACGGAGGTTGATCCCAACAGGCCTGTTTATGGAACTTCCCGTGGGCTATGAGGCTCAAATCAGACCAAGAAGCGGATTGGCCCTGAAACATGGGATAGGAGTATTGAATTCACCCGGAACAATTGATGCCGACTATCGTGGGGAAATAGGTATTATTTTAGTGAATCTGTCGAATGAACCCTTTACTATTCAAGACGGAGAACGGATTTGTCAGATGGTTGTTGCCAAACACGAACGAGTTGATTGGATTGAAACAGATCAACTTGGTGCTTCTGAACGTGGAGAAGGTGGTTTTGGACATACAGGGAAACAATAAATGAAAAAAACAATATCTCTATTTATACTTTTCTTGTTGGTCTTTTCCTTTGGGGAGGCCAAGAAGATAGTTGTGCCACCAGACAGCGATCAGCTGCGAACAAAGGCAGAATACTATTTTCTTCAGGCAATTACTCTACGAAACAAGGGAGAGTTGGCTGAGGCCTTTGATTTGTATCGTTATGCCATATCGTTGGACTCCTCTTTGATAGGTGCTCACTTTGATCTCTCCGCATTCTTTACCCGAATTAATCCATCCGAAGCTGTCTCTTCGATGGAGAAAGCCGCCAATCTCGATCCCTCCAATTATTGGACAAATCTATTGTTGGGTAGGTATTACGAACAATTTAATCAACCCACTAAGGCGGTAGATGTATATAAAAGAATGAAAGAGGAATATCCTTTCAAAGGGGATATTAAAGCGGCTTTAGCCGATCTCTACTCAGGTATGGATAGCTTAAAGCAAGCCATTGAGGTGTTTGATGAACTTGAACAAATATATGGAGCCAACGAGGCTATCAGTTTGGAGAAGTTCAAATTGTTTGTGCGAATGAATCAGCAGGACAGTGCTTTTTCAGAGATGCAGGAGTTGATTAAGCGGGCTCCATTGAATGTTCGCTATCGAATAGTGATGGGTGACCTGTATTTGGATCTCAATCGAAATGAAGAGGCGTTGGCCTGCTATCGTGAAGCGGAAAAAATAGAACCCAGCAATGCCTATTTACTGATCTCTCTTTCCCGTTATTACCAAAAGATCGGTGAGAATGACCAAGCCAAGAAATTGGTGGAGAATGCACTGGTAAATAATGACCTGGATGTGGAAATAAAATTGAAGATCTTGTCGAACTATCTGGTTCAGTGGTATGAGAAAACGGGAGATGTGGAACCGGCATACCAACTCTTTGCCACTCTTCTTGAGCAACATCCGCAAGAGGTGGAACTCTACTCTTTATATGCCAACTTCTTAAATTCGCAGAAAAAGACGGATGAAGCGATTGAGCAGCTTGAGGTGGCAGTGGCATTGGAACCAACGAATGTGGAGCTGTGGTTCGGATTAATCGGTGGATTAATGCAACTAGAAAAATACGAGTCCGTTTTATTGGCGACAGAGCAGGCGTTACAGTATTTTCCCCAAAGCCCCGAAATCTATTTTTATCGTGGAGGAGCGTACTTCCAATTAAAGCAAATGGAACTCTCGTTGGAGGCTTATCAGACCGGATTAGAGTATGTCCCTCAAAATAATCCGGGATTGCTTTCGTCTTTCTATGGGATTATTGGGGATGTTTACTACCAAATGGAACAGATGGATAATTGTTTTCAAGCGTATGATAAGGCATTGCAGTATAACCCGAATAACATAATGGTGTTGAATAATTACGCCTATTTTTTATCGGTACTCAACCAAGATTTGAATAAGGCGGAGCGTATGAGTG
>JBKEBB010000023.1:0-5417 GCA_047972845.1 Bacteroidales bacterium | reverse complement strand
AACCACCATCAAGGAGGTACGTCCTACATTGATGTGTTGCGTTCCTCGTTTTTGGGAGAAAGTATATGCGGGAGTGCAAGAGAAGATCGCTTCTACCCAAGGTTTCGCTAAAACAATGATGTTGGCAGCGATTGAGGTAGGTAAAGAGCGAAATCTTAATTATGCCCGTTTAGGCAAGAAAGCTCCGTTCTTATTGGAGTTGAAATACTCTTTTTTCGATAAAGTCATCTTTAGCAAACTTCGTAGAGCAATCGGAGTTGACAATGCCAATTTCTTCCCTACTGCCGGAGCCATGCTTTCCGATAAACTCAATCGCTTCTTTCACACCTGTGGAATTGATGTATGCTACGGGTATGGTTTGACTGAATCTACAGCAACCGTATGCTGCTTCAAGAGTGTAGGTTATGAATTTGGGACTATTGGATCTATCATTCCAGGTCTTGAAGTGAAGATCGATCCTGCCAACAATGAGATATTATTGCGGGGAGCTACCATCATGAAGGGATACTACAAGAAGCCCGAGGCAACACGTGAAGCCTTTACCGAAGACGGATGGTTCAGAACCGGAGATGCGGGAGCTTTTCACGAGAGTGGAGCACTGATGATTACTGAGCGTATCAAGGAGCTGTATAAGACTGTTAATGGTAAATACATCGCCCCACAAGCTGTTGAAGCTAAATTAGGAGAAGATACGATGATCGAACAGATTATGGTGATCGGAGATCAGCGTAAGTATGTTACCGCATTGATTGTACCAGCTTACACCGCATTGGAGGAGTATGCTAAAAAGAACGGAATAAACTTCAATTCTCGTCCCGCGTTGTTGGCAGATAAGAAGATTATTACCATGATTCAGGAACGTATCGATGCTATGCAAGATCAGTTTTCTCCCTATGAGCGGGTTAAGAAATTCAGACTGCTCTCCAAACCCTTTACAATGGAGACTGGTGAGTTAACCAATACGTTGAAGTTGAAACGTCGCGTGATTAATGAGCGTTACGCTGATATTATCGAAACTCTGTATATGGATTAGATCCATCAACGATTACCTAAAAAAAAGCGACTATTCGATCTTTTCGGATAGTCGCTTTTTATTATCTCGAGGTCTGTTATTATTCAACAATCTCTTTAGCCAACTCAATCAATTCGCTTGCGGCGATATCATCCTCTTTTCCCGATGCGTCGTAGGAGGCTACAATTCTTCGTCTCTCTTGAATTGCTTGGCTGTATCCTTTGTCGTAGTAGGCGAGAGCTATTCGGATCGCTCCTTCCAGATTTCCCTTCTCAATCTCCTCAGTTGCCAGTTTTACGCGATCATATCCGAGTCGTTTAGCTATCTTCTCGAACGAGCCAATCAACTCCTCTTTCGGAAAGCAGCCGTATTCGTTGACGATACGTTGTGATCGTTCTTCCACCGAGCGGTCGAAATAGATAAAGGGAGAGGCCACTAATCGATCATACAAATCTCTCAAAATAGAGACCTTGCCTATCGAATAGCTTTCGCCCTCCACCCATACATATCGAGCCGAATCAAAACGACGAAGCGTGTCGAAGACCATATTTGTCATCTGCTCGTTTGTCGGTTGAGGTGGGAGTCCCAGCCCTCCGAAAGCCGATCCTCTATGGTTGGCTAATCCTTCCAGATCAAGCACCTGTTCGCCCTTTAGAGCCAGTTGTGCCAATATCTCCGTTTTTCCACAGCCTGTCATTCCTCCAAGCACCAGAAATTTCCATCTGTTGGCAGCCAACTCATCGCGAAACAGTTGGCGATACGCTTTGTATCCCCCCATTAGTATCTTTACAGGCATTCCGGCAGTTGTTAGCAGCCATCCCACACTACCACTCCGCATTCCGCCTCTCCAGCAATAGAGATAGATGGTACGTCCGGCTGCTATCTTTCTCGCTTTCTTGGCCAATGAGGCCATGCGGGGCCCTACAAACTCCAATCCTTTAATCACCGCTTGTTCGCGTCCTTGATGTTTATAAGTAGTACCCACCACGGCACGCTCCTCATTGGTGAAGAGAGGTAGATTTACCGCCCCTCCTATATGTCCTTCTTTAAATTCCGCGGGGGTGCGGACATCTATAATCACTCCCTCTTCAGCTTCGGTAAGGAATTGTTCGGGAGTCAGTTTTTGAACCATTTGATTGTCTCTTTTATATTCCTCGCTCTGACTATTTATTCATCAGAGGCTGAGTCCATGCATAATATTTTTTATATATGTCGCCCTCTTTCACACAGTAGGTGGCACGTATTCTCGCATACAGGTCGTCGGACGAAATCCGATACTTGTGTATGGGTGAGATCCCGTTTGTCTGTTTTACCATTGAGGAGGATAGCACGCTTCCCTCTTTGCCTATTGTTTCGATCAGTAATCCCTCTACTCCGATCGAATCTTCATTGGCAAAGAGAAATCTGTTGGCTATCTCCGCTTTTGTTTTATCAATGTCAACGGTCACAGCAAGGGATTTGTTGTCTATCTCACAAAGGTCGAACCATACTCCGGTGGAGGCGTAAAACTCACCCTTGGCAATGGCTTGTGTGATCGATTCGGGGGAAAGAGTATCGGCTTTTACCATCACCCATCCTCTTCCCGGATTGGCCTTCATTCGTTGCATCTCTTTGTAGTGATGCGTGTCGTCGGAAGCCACCGCGTACACAAATTTCCCTCCGGTGAGCATCTTGTCCCATTTGGTCTCTACCGTTTCGTGTCCCTCTTTTCCCCAATTGTACACGTACGGATGTCCGTTGAATAACTCTATGTGTGTGATGGTATTTTCCGTATCCATCATATCCTCCGCTTGCACACCAGAGGCAAAGTTCGGATGGTTTACAAACGCTATACCTCCCGCGTCGGTAATCGCTTTTGATACGATGGTCACTATTCTTCGATGGGTAAGACTATCCGTGATCTCCTCTTTTGCCTTATCGATTATCTCTCTGTAGGTCATCGGTTTGATTACATTCATCGCTGTGAAGTGAACTTCCCCGGTAATCTCATTGGCAGGGATCAGGATAAAGTCCTCCCTTAGCGTTAGCGAGTCACTGTTTTCGGGATAGGAGGTGGTGTTGTGATCGCTCATCAATAGAAAATGATATCCATGATCGTTATACCACCGAACCGCCGCTCCTATTACCGTATCACCATCGCTCAACGTTGAGTGGGCATGGGTGTTTCCTCTATACCAATTTGTTTCGACCTTCTGATTACATGACGAGATGAACCCTCCTACAAGGAGCGTCGCGATAATCCAAACGTTGGTTTTCATCGAAGATAATAGTTTGTTAGGTTAAGTTCTGATATGGAAGTCCGAACGCGTCGGCAACTGCTTTATATACCACTTTTCCATCCACAATATTTACTCCCTTTTTAAGTCCTGAATCAGACATACAGGCCTCTTTCCATCCTTTGTTTGCCAATTTGATAGCATAGGGGAGGGTAGCGTTTGTAAGCGCGATAGTGGAGGTTCTGGCTACTGCACCGGGAATGTTGGCCACGCAGTAGTGCACAATTCCGTCAACCACATACGTGGGATTGGCGTGAGTTGTAGGTTTCGAGGTTTCGAAGCAACCACCTTGGTCGATCGACACATCTACCAGCACGCTTCCTTCTTTCATTAATGAAAGATCTTCCCGGGTGACCAGTTTCGGAGCCACTCCTCCTGGAATCAGTACGGTTCCGATTACCAGATCCGAATCGGGAAGCTCGGCCTCTATGTTTGGTTTAGACGAATAGCGCGTTGTTACGTTCGGAGGCATCACTTGGTCCAGATACCGCAAACGAGGCAATGAGAGATCTGTAATGGTTACGTAGGCACCCATTCCGGCGGCGATCATGGCCGCGTGATATCCCACTACGCCACCTCCTATTACCAGCACCTTTCCTGCCCGCACTCCCGGAACTCCTCCCAGCAGAATGCCTTTTCCTCCTTGTGGTTTTTCCAGAAATCGAGCTCCCACTTGTGTGGCCATTTTACCTGCTATCTCACTCATTGGTGTCAGCAGTGGCAAAGAGCCGTCGTGTGCTTCTACTGTTTCATAGGCAATACATGTAGCTCCCGATTCGATCATTGCCAGTGTGAGGGGTTGGCAGGCCGCGAAATGGAAGTAGGTGAACAGAGTCTGTCCTTGTCTGATTAATGGGTATTCCTGCGCGATGGGTTCCTTCACTTTGACTATCATCTCCGCCTTGGCATAGACCTCTTCAATGGTTGGTAAAAGTTGAGCTCCCGCTTCTTCGTATTCTGAGTCGGAGAATCCGCTCCCGGCACCTGCTGACTTTTGCACATACACCGTATGTCCGTTTTGAATAAACTCTCTTACTCCGATTGGAGTGGTGCCGACACGATTCTCGTTGTCTTTAATCTCTTTGGGAATACCAATAATCATACGCTTGTAAATTAGTTGTGTTGTTTTTAATTCATATCTATTCTATCTACAGAATATTGTCTCTGCAATTTGGCAGAAATGCACCCATAGAAAGCAGTCTCTTCTGTAGTTCTTTTACATTTACATTTCGGGGAGTCGTTTTCTTACTCACCGATAAATAGGCGGCCATTCCCGCAGCCTGTCCGGTAATGAAACATCCGGGCATTACCCGTATGGATGCTTGCATTTGTCGGTCTGTGCTCACACACCTGCCTGCAACAAGTAAGTTACTCACTTTTTGAGGCACCAAGATACGGTAGGGTATTCCGTAGCTCTCCCCTTTGCCGAGGCGCATGGTGGTATATTCTTTAAGAAAGGCTTCGTAGCTTTCCTTATCCGGATTTGCAATATGTATGTCGATCGGATAGGAGTATCTCCCTATTTCATCTTCAAAAATGGCTTTACTCTTAAAGTCCTCTACATTCAATACGTAATCGCCCAATATCCGTCGTGTCTCCCTGACTCCCAACAAGGATCCGGTCGATGTCAACTCCATTCGTTCAAATCCTTTGAGATAGTGTTTGTAGTAGTGTTCAAATTCGGTTAACACTTTTCGTCCCCACAGGTAGGCATCGGTCAACGACTCTTCGTCTGTTCCATCCACCCCAAATGTGTGTCCGATGTTTCCTCCGCCCAGTTCTTTACCGGTTCGATACATGCCTGATAAGTGGCGATCTTCATTGGTGAAAACCTTGTCTTTAAATGCCTGTTCGAGTTGGCTTCCGCCTTGACCGAGTCCTGAGGTGTAAACCGTTTCCCAATCAATTCCCGCCCACTGGCTGCAAAGTGTCCCGGGCATCATTTTACCCTGATCGTCTCCCTTTTTAAAGGGAGCCCCCGCCAATACTGATAAATCACCGTCACCAGTACAGTCGATGTAGCATTTTGCTTTCACCGCATACATGCCGCTTTTTCCCGCACAGATAACCATCTCTATGGCATCTCCCTTCTTGACAACATCGATCAGTTTGGTTTGAAAGGTGAATTG
>JBKEBB010000358.1:0-2563 GCA_047972845.1 Bacteroidales bacterium | reverse complement strand
CAAATCCACCGGTATTTCTGTATTCATCAATAATTGCAGGAGTCAACTCCATGTATTGGTGATCTACCAATCCACCGGGACCCATCAAGAAACCAAATAGTTTAGAATCCTTGTTGATGCTCTTCAATCCGTCAAACAGACCGGAGATTACATTGTGTCCACCGGGAGCTTGACCACCAGACAGAATCACACCTACATTGATAGCGGGAAGCGATTTGCTTTCTGTAGTTGTTTCAAACGAAAGAATAGGCATCCCGTAAGTATTGGGGAAAAGTTTTTGAACTTCTGCTTGGTCAGCTACCGATTGAGTAGGTGCACCCTCCACTACTTTCACTGCGCCGCGCAGTGCCTTCGGCAATTTGGGCTGATAGCTTGCACGGGCTATTTGCAATGCACTTTTAGTCATAATTGTATTATAATTGATAAGAATTAATTGGCATACTATTTCAGACTGCGAATTTCGTCATTATTTCTGAAACTCACAAGCCTTTTATTGCCTTCATGGCCTCGATACAAGGCTTTAAAGAGTTGATTTGTGTTATCGATTTGAGATAAATATCATATCGTGCGAATATAAAATTACTCGATGGATAGGTCGAAACAGGATAAAAGTCCGTGAATCTCCTCTTTGGAGAAACGTGCTTTCTTAATTCTGTTCATAGTGGGATTGATCGAATAGTGTATTGCCATTCTGAAATCACATTTTTCCAAGTTTGATTGTTCAAAGTGTGCTCCGGAAAGGTTTGATCCCGAGAAAGATCCGGATGAAAGGTCTGTTTGTGTGAAATCAGTTTCGATCAGCTGACAATTTAGAAACCCTATCCCTTTGAGTTTGGTTTTATAAAAAGAGGAGTGGTTGAGAATGCAGTTATTGAATGCAACTGTTAACCCAAACGGATTGCATTGATCAAAGTAGAGTCCCAGCATCTTGCAATCATTGAAAATGACCGAATGAAAGGACGTTTTATTCATCCGCGCCATAGATAGATTACATGATGAAAATTCGCAATTTGAGAAACTAACACCTGAGATCTCTTTTTCTGAGAAATCACACGACACAAAGCGGCAATTCTCAAAATCCTTCTCAACAGCCAATAGAGCCGCTACAATCTCTCCTTTTATTAATTGGTTTTCGATCATGTTGAATATTTGACTTCCTAAACTGTGAAATATGAATTGGAGATATCCCCAAAGTCAATGCAAAGGTATGCTTCTTTTCAACAAAACGTATATTCCTTTTTTAGCCATATCAATGACTCGATCGTTTGCGAAAATAATGAGCAGTCATCGGTTGATCGGTACATACACATTTCATATCTCAACCTGAGATGGAATATAGTATCAGAATATAACAAATATGTACATGTAGTACCCCATGTCTGGATCCGCCATATAAGAAAAATCAGCATGTTTTGCTGCTCGGAGTGATATAAATTGCTAAACAATAGTGTTTGAATAACAAAGCGATAGCCGAATCGGCATGAATATGGAATAGATCTTCAAGGAAATTTCACGTATTAATATGAACCGATCTAAGACTTCACAGAGGGGTGGATTCATCGTTGCTATATATAAAAAAATAGTTTACATTTGCGGATGTAATCTGTTCTAGCAGAAATTCTTAAATCTTAAACTTATATTTTTCAAAATGGAAAACCTACACAATCTCTACGAAGCCATTCTTACGGGCAAACTCGAACTGGCCGTTTCAACCACTCAGGAAGCCATTGAAAAGGGAGTTAAACCACAAGAAATCATCAATGGGTATATGATCAAAGCAATGGAAGAAATCGGAAATCGTTATGAAGCCGGAAAAGCATTCGTTCCCGAACTCTTAATGGCAGCTCGTGCAATGAAAGGATCGCTTGACCTGTTGCGTCCCTTGTTGAAGGCCGATAGTATAAGCGGAACGGCAAAAGTGGCAATTGGAACTGTAAAAGGCGACCTGCACGATATCGGTAAAAACCTGGTAGCTTCAATGCTCGAAGGATGCGGCTTTGAAGTAATGAATCTGGGGGTAAATGTATCAGCGGATCAATTTATCAACGCGGTGAAAAACGATGGTGCGAAGGTAATTTGTATGTCCGCTCTGCTTACTACTACTATGAATCAGATGAAAGAGGTGATCGAAGCATGTAAAACGGCCGGAATCCGCGAACATGTCAAAATAATGGTAGGAGGAGCTCCGGTTAATCAAACGTTTGCAGACAGCATAGGTGCCGACGGATATTCTGATAATGCCAACTCGGCTGTCGCCTTGGCAAAATCATTGGTAGGAGCATGATCCTATGATTACCAGAGATATTCCATACAATGAAATTGCCATTTCGTATGAAGAACTTCTTTCGGAAATAGGCTATGGATCAGTACAGCCGGATGATTATGTCTCTGCACTGATCCAAAAAGCATTGGATGAATGTGAACATCGTACCAACGCCTCATATTGCTATCATATTGTTGAAGGAGTGCTGACCAAAGATGAAATAATAGCTCAAGCCCATCAGATAAACGCCAATTCAACGATTACCGGATTGTTGGGAGGCAGCACTCATTTTGCCTTCTT
>JBKEBB010000056.1:0-2045 GCA_047972845.1 Bacteroidales bacterium | reverse complement strand
TTTACGTAATATCAGATTACCCTAATTTTTTTGAATAGCATAACATCAACCATCAATAAAAACAGACTATGAGATACCGCCAACTTTGCGTCCATACTTTTCTTTCGACCACCCCTAATTTTAAACCTATCCTTCAATCGATTTCTGCTGCGACAATTGTTTTTAATTACGCATATCCCTTAAAATAGAAGCATACCTTTTTATAAAAACGTATATATCTTTTGATTCAAACGTCCGCTCCTTTTGTGTAAAAGGTATGCTCCTTTTTCGGGAGACGAATGATCTTGTTGCCCGGGTCTCAACTTCTACAACTCAAGTTCAGTCTAATAGATATAATAAATTATATACCTCACAGGTCCGGTTTCGTTTTTCACCTTGCTAAAATACCATATATGTGGTATTTACTTATGAGTTTGTAAGAATTAATTTTGTACCCATCTATTTAGTTGTTTGTAAACAGAGTTCATGAGCAGATTTGCGTCCCCGTCCCTATCCAATAGGAACCTGATTATTTGATTATGATGAAAGTTTCAAATCCTTTTACAAAGTAATTTATAGCAGATGAAAAATGTGATTGCCATATTAATGATAGTTCTTACGTTGGTATCGTCAACGCATATTACCATGGCCTTACATTTTTGCAATGGAGATTTGAAATCGGTTGATTTTATAGCCGTCAGTGACTCCTCATGCTGCGGGGAGCAGAAGCAACATGAATCTGCTCAGAGTATAGAGACTATTCAAGGTGTTCCGTGCTGTGAAGATTCGCATCTGGAGAAAGTTTCCGATTCATATTCAATTTCTGAACAAATCTATTCTATTAAGAATGATAGCGATTTTCCTCCAATCTCATTGATTTATTCTCTCCAGCAACTTCTTGATTTGGAGGATGGAGAGCAGATTTGTCTTAGTAACTATTATCTGTCTGATTATATCAATAAATCGGGATTTGATTTATTGATTTCTATTCGTACCCTTATCATATAGCTTTTATGTGTCCGGTAAACTATGCCGGATGGAAGGTAAACATACTTATTACGTCGTGAAGAGGTAAATAGATGTTTTTATTACATTGATGTGTCCGTCAATTGAATATCAATACATAAAAGTTTAATCGAAATGATAAATAGAGTCGTTAAATATTTTCTTGATAACAAGTTTATAGCTATACTTTTACTTGTTGTAATTATTCTGTTGGGAGGAGCTGTTGCTCCCTTCAATTGGAATAGCGGATTCCTTCCGAGAGATCCCATTCCTGTGGACGCAATTCCGGATATAGGAGAAAACCAACAAATTGTTGCTACCGAATGGATGGGACGCTCTCCTAAAGACATTCAAGAGCAGATTACTTATCCTCTTACCACATCGTTACTTGGTATTCCCGGTGTGAAGACAATACGGAGTACTTCAATGTTCGGAATGTCATTTATCTATGTGATTTTCGAAGATGAAATTGAATTTTATTGGAGCAGATCTCGAATTTTAGAGAAACTTAATTCATTGTCACCCGGAATTCTTCCTCAAGGTGTTCAACCGTCATTAGGTCCGGATGCAACGGCTTTGGGACAGGTATTTTGGTACACTCTTGAGGGCCGCAATCCGGAAACCGGAAAACCGACGGGAGGATGGGATCCTGATGAATTGCGCACCATACAGGATTTCTATATCAAATATTCGTTATCGGCAGCATCGGGAGTGTCTGAAGTAGCCTCGGTTGGAGGCTTTGTAAAAGAGTATCAAGTTGAAATCAATCCTGATGCAATGCGTGCATACGGTGTCACAGTGATGGATGTGATGAATGCAGTTCAGAAAAGCAATATAGATATTGGTGCTGAGACTATAGAAATAAACAAGGCTGAATACTTAATACGTGGATTGGGATATATAAAAGACGTTGCGGATTTAGAGGAGTCCGTGGTAACCATGCGCGGTGAGCTTCCTGTTCGGATTAAGGATGTGGCGATGGTCAACATAGGACCGGCAACACGTAGAGGCGGTTTGGATAAAGAGGGTGTTGAAGCCGTTGGAGGAGTTGTTGTGGCCAG
>JBKEBB010000052.1:0-3979 GCA_047972845.1 Bacteroidales bacterium | reverse complement strand
AGTATAACTTTTTAATCATTTGTTATCACTATCTCATTCCATTTTTAGTCATTAAAGTCAAAAAAGGAGAGAAAATAAGATCGGCTGATTCAATTATTATAGAATCATTGAGCACAATCCTCCCCTGAATCTGTTGTGTTATTTAAGCAGATATAGTACTTTTGTACAAATAATTTAATATAGACAATTATGTACAGAAGCGCAAGCTGCGGAGAATTAAGAATATCGGATGTGGGCCGCACGGTTGTATTGGCCGGCTGGGTACATCGAGTACGAAAAATGGGAGGGGTAACGTTTGTCAACATACGCGACAGATATGGCGTTACCCAATTGACCTTCAATCAAGAATCGGACGCTGATCTGTTTGAAAAAGCAAATAAGTTGGGCCGAGAATATGTAGTTCAAGTAGAAGGAACGGTTGTTGAACGGTCGGCAAAGAATAGCGCGCTTGATACCGGTGAGGTTGAGATAAACGTTTCCACGCTAACCATCCTTAATTCCGCGATCACTCCCCCATTCACTATCGAAGACGATTCTGACGGAGGCGATGATTTGCGCATGCAATACCGATACTTGGACCTGAGAAGAAGTGTGGTTCGTAAAAACTTGGAACTGCGCCATAAGATTGCGTTCGAAACCAGACGTTATCTTGATCAAATGGATTTTCTTGAGGTAGAAACTCCTGTACTTCAAAAATCAACACCTGAAGGTGCGCGCGACTTTATTGTACCATCACGCATGAATCCGGGAGAGTTTTACGCTCTTCCACAATCACCGCAATTGTACAAGCAGTTGCTTATGGTGTCGGGATTTGATCGTTATTTTCAAATTGTGAAATGCTTCCGCGATGAAGATTTGCGTGCAGACCGTCAACCGGAATTTACACAGATAGACTGCGAAATGTCGTTTGTGAATCAAGAAGATGTACTGACATTATTTGAAGGAATGATCAAACATCTCTTCAGCACAATCAAGGGAATTGAGATGAACGATCCATTCATTCGTATGCCCTATTCGGAAGCGATGAAGTATTACGGATCGGACAAACCCGATTTGCGTTTCGGAATGAAGTTTGTTGAATTGAAAGACCTCACTGAAGGAGCTGGATTCGTGGTATTCGACAGTGTCGAATATGTGGGTGGAATCTGCATAGAAGGGTGTGCCGAATATACCCGCAAACAGTTGGATGAACTGACTGAATTTGTAAAACGTCCGCAAATTGGAGCCAAAGGATTAGTATATGTTCGTTACAACAGCGATGGAACAGTTAAATCTTCGGTTGATAAGTTTTACACTGAAGAGCAACTCAAAGTATGGGCCGATCGATTTGGTGCCAAACCGGGCGATCTGATGCTTATTCTTTGCGGTGCGGAGGTTAAAACTCAGAAACAATTGTGTGAACTACGTTTAGAGATGGGCAGTCGTCTCGGATTGAGAGATAAAAATGTATTTGCACCGTTATGGGTAGTCGATTTCCCTTTGCTTGAGAAAGACGAAGAGGCCGGTCGTTATTATGCGATGCACCATCCGTTTACATCGCCTAAACAGGAAGACTTTGACTTGTTGGACACCAACCCCGGTGCCGTACGCGCCAATGCCTACGACATGGTTATTAATGGCGTAGAATTGGGAGGAGGATCCATTCGTATCCACGACAGCCAACTTCAAAATAAGATGTTCAGTTTGCTTGGATTTACTCAAGAGAAAGCCGATCTACAGTTTGGATTTTTGATGAGCGCATTCAAATATGGAGCCCCTCCTCACGGAGGATTGGCTTTCGGATTGGATCGCTTGGTTTCGCTCTTTGCAGGGTTGGATTCGATTCGCGATTGCATCGCGTTCCCTAAAAACAAATCAGGAAGAGATATGATGTCAGGGGCGCCATCAATAGTGGACGACGAGCAATTGGTGGAATTAAACCTGCTGCTGGATCAAGAAAAGATTAAAGCAAAATTGTTTGGTAAATAATACCCACGAGTGAAAGTAAAAGAGATCATATCACTTTTTGAATCGATTGCACCGCTGTCGTTGCAAGAGGAGTATGACAACTCAGGTATTCAGATAGGAGACATTGAGAAAGAAATCTCCGCTTGTCTCCTGTGCATGGATGTTACGGAAGAGGTAATTGATGAAGCCATTGAGAAAGGGTGTGGAATGATTATTTCACACCATCCGCTATTGTTCAAACCTGTAAAAAGCATTACGGGAGCCTCCTATGTGGAACGGTGCATTATCAAGGCCATTAAAAATGAGATAGCCGTTTATGCGGGACATACCAATTTCGATAAAGTTCATGGAGGTGTCAGTTTTTTAATAGGACGAAAGTTGGGATTGACTCAAATGACTCCACTTGCTGAAGAAGAAAATCAATTGGATGGACTGGGAGTAATAGGGCGATTGGAAAACCCAATTTCGCTGGGATCATTTCTCCAGCAGGTGAAAACACAACTCAATCTATCCACGATTAGAAGTTCTGACCAATCGGAAAGAATGATACAAAGAGTTGCACTCTGTGGAGGAAGCGGAAGTTCGCTGGCAAAGTATGCGATGGCTAAAAAAGCAGATCTATATCTTACGGCGGATCTCTCCTACCACGACTTTTATCTGAACACTCCAACCTTTACCGTGGCTGACTTTGGTCATTATGAGTCAGAATATGTTATAATTGACTACTTCAGAGAGATAATTACAAATAAATTGCCTAATTTTGCGGTCTTAAATTCGGCCTCAAGTATAAATCCGATAAACTATATATAAAATGTCAGCAGAGAAAATGAAAGTGGAGAAAGAATTGTCAGTGGAAGAACGATTGAAGGCGTTGTACGAACTGCAATCTATTCTCTCTGAAATCGACCGAATTAAAACATTGCGTGGAGAACTACCACTCGAAGTGCAAGATCTTGAAGACGAGGTAGCCGGTCTGAATACCCGTTTGGAGAATATCAAGGCTGATATGGAAGAGATTGAAGCTTCCATAGCACACAGAAAAATCGAAGCTTCATCTGCTAAAGAGAAGATCGAGAAATACAAAAGCCAACAGGAAAATGTAACCAACAACAAAGAGTACGATTTTCTTTCGAAAGAGATCGAGTACCAAACGTTGGAGATTGAGCTAAGCGAGAAGAAAGTGAAGGAGAGCAATGCCCGCATGAAGGAGCATAAGGAAGAGATGGAAATCGTGAAACGAAAAATTGAGGAGCGTAAAAGCGACTTGGTTGCCAAACGCGCTGAATTGGACGAAATTGTTTCTGAAACAAAGATTGACGAAGAGAAACTCCGTGCTAAAGCTAAAAAAATTGAATTGGCGGTTGAATCACGTCTGCTTACAGCGTTCAAACGTATTCGCAAGAATGCTCGTAACGGATTAGCTGTTGTGTATGTTCAACGTGATGCATGTGGTGGTTGTTTCAATAAGATCCCACCCCAACGCCAATTGGATATTAAGATGCATAAAAAGATCATCGTTTGTGAATACTGCGGACGTATTATGATTGATGCAGAACTGGCCGGTATAGAATAACACCGTTATATATAAAAAGAGAGGCTGTCAAGCATAATTGCTTTAGACAGCCTCTCTTTTTATATATAGAATCGAGGGTTAAATCCACCTTCGTTTATAGAAAATCACCACCATCACAAGTGAAATCAGCACACACACGCCGGTAATTGCGGCAAAGGCAAGAGGTGCTGATTCGAACCCGTTAGGGACGTTCATACCATAGAAACTGGCAATCAACGTAGGGACCATTAATATAATGGACGCGGAGGTCATTCGTTTCATCACAACGTTCATGTTGTTGGATATGATCGAAGCAAACGCGTCCATCATACCACTCAAAATATCGCTATGTACGTTAGCCATAATACGAGCTTGTTGCATCTCGATCTCCAAATCTTCAAGCAACTCTTGATCATAAGAGATGGAGTTTTGTCTCAACAACCCTTTTAGTTTGGAAAACATCACTTCGTTTCAACGAAT
>JBKEBB010000024.1:0-3840 GCA_047972845.1 Bacteroidales bacterium | reverse complement strand
ATTCAACAGGCGATATTTTGGCGAAAAACAGTTTGACAGATTATTAATCGCCGCTGTCAGCTATCCGCCTGACTTCAAATCAAGAATTTACAATAGGAAGAATTGCGGATAATCATATTATTAATAATGCTTGGATATGGAAAGACTATTTTCTCTCGTGGTTTGGTTGTTGTGCGTGTTGCCTGTTTTGGGGCAGGGTATTGAAGGAATGTGGAGTGGACAACTTGAGGCCGGACCGCAGAAATTGCGACTGGTGGTGAATATAACGAAGTCGGCTTCCGGCTATGAGGGAACCATGGACAGCCCCGATCAGGGGGCGAAAGGAATTCCGTTGTCGTCGGTAACTTATCAATCTCCCGATCTGATGTTTACCATTCAGCCATTGGGGGTGGTCTATAAAGGAACTGTCTCGGGAACGCGGATTGTCGGAACATTTACTCAGTCGGGGGTTTCCTTTCCTTTGATATTCACCCGAGGAGGTGTAGTTGTAAACAGGCCGCAAGAACCCAAACCTCCGTATCCCTATCAATCGGAGAATGTATCTTTCTCAAGTCAATCTCCCAACGTTCGTTTGGCAGGGACGCTCACTGTACCACAACAAAACCAAGGAAAATGCGCGGCTGTGATCCTTGTTTCGGGAAGCGGTCCGCAGAATCGTGATGGGGAGATTTTCAACCACAAACCGTTTTTAGTGATCGCTGACTATCTCACCCGTAACGGGATTGCCGTATTGCGTTACGATGACAGAGGGGTAGGAGGGTCGAATGGGGCATCTCTCGCACTCATCACCGACGATTTTGTACGCGATGCGCATGGTGCGTTTGATTTCTTGCTTTCACGCAAGGAGATTGATTCGGCGAGAATAGGAATTATCGGTCATAGCGAAGGGGGGACGATCGCGTTTATAGCGGCGGCACAGAATCCCAAAATAGCTTTTTTGGTCTCTTTGGCAGGAATGGCGATCAGAGGAGATTCTCTGATGATTGAGCAAAACAGGGATCTTTTGCTTACGCAGGGATTGCAGGTGGGAGCTGTTGAGCCCTATTGCAGGGCGTTAGGGAAAGTTTTCGAGGTTGTCAAAAAAGAGAGCCCCGAGTATATTGTGCAAAATAAAGAGCGAATCCTTTCGGAGATCCTTTCTGAAAAGGATATGGCAGCGGTGCCCGATCCGTTAAAACAGAACCTGACGGCTGTGTTAACCACCTCGTCCACACCATGGATGAAGCATCTACTCTCTTTAGATCCGACGAGGTATATTAAGCAGGTTAAATGCCGGGTATTGGCATTGAACGGAACTCGGGATTTACAGGTTAATGCGGCATCGAATCTTGCTGCCATCGAAGCAGCTTTCAAAGCGGGCGGCAATAAACATTCACTGATCCGAAAATATGACGGACTAAACCATCTGTTTCAACACGCGACAACCGGACTCCCCGCTGAATATGGACAGATTGAGGAGACAATCGCTCCGACGGTGTTGGAGGAGATAAAAACGTGGATAAAGAAATAGGAATTTTGTGGGTAGGATTTGTTCTGTCAGGTGGGATTTGTACTCCCATCTTTCTTAATAGAAGGATTTGTACTTCTATTTCTTTATGCATTGGAATGTAATGTTTTACGGATTGCAGATCCTTGTAATAGAGGTAAATCACACGGGATAGGATAACACTTATCACACGAGCTCGGATCGAATAAATCACTGGAACCGGAATACTGTTTCATTCATTAGTTGGATGAATGGGATGTGTTATTTTCTTGTCGGATATTCTGATAAAATGGTTTGATTTCTATATAAAAGAAGGCAAAAGGTTGTCTGTATCGGCATGATTGTGTACTTTCGTCGAAAATATACCAATCAAAATACTTCTTCGTACTCATGTTGGACTTGACGCAATTTACCCCGTGGACTCTTTTTACCGATGTAGGATTCATCTCCATCTTGTTATTAATAGGTAAAGTGATCCGGGTGAAGGTAAAGGTGGTTCAGCAGTTGTTTATTCCTCCCAGTTTGATTGCCGGAATACTTGGTTTAGCTTTTGGACCGAATGGGTTGGGATGGATTCCGTTTTCAGGAAACGTTGGAACCTATTCTGCTATTTTGATCGCCTTGGTTTTTGGTTCGCTCCCTCTCTCATCGCCCAAGATGTCGATGAAAACGATCAAAGGACGGATTGCTCCTATTTGGGTGTATGCCCAGATAGGGATGTTGATGCAATGGGGATTGGCCGGATTGTTTGGTCTGTTTGTGATTAAATGGATATGGCCTGAGATGAACGATGCGTTCGGGGTGATGCTGTCGACCGGATTTTATGGCGGACATGGCACAGCTGCGGCGATCGGATCGGCTTTTGCCGGATTGGGATGGGAAGAGGCGTACAGTCTGGGAATGACTACCGCGACGGTGGGAATTGTGTGTGCCATTGTGGGTGGGCTCATGCTTATCAAGAGAGCGACAAAGCATAAAGAGACGACTTTCATCACCGATTTTAAGGATCTACCCAACGAGCTGAGAAGCGGTTTGTTGCCCGAAGATAAGCGGGAGTCGGTAGGGACGGCTACCACCTCATCGATCTCAATCGATACACTGACTTTTCATGCCGCTTTGGTGTTTGTGGTGGCACTCGTGGGATATATGATCAGTCAGCAGGTGAAGGTCTATTTCCCGATGTTGGAGCTGCCTGTATTTAGCTGCGCCTTTATTGTGGGATTGGTGCTGAAGAGTGTTTTTAATCATACAAACGTATCGACCTATATTTGTCCTAAAACCACCCAACGGCTGAGCAGCTCGTTTACCGATGTGCTCGTAGCATTCGGAGTGGCATCTATAAAATTGGGGGTGGTTGTGAAATATGCCGTACCTCTTGTTTTACTCCTTTTGTTTGGAATCGTGATTGTGCTGTTCATTACCTTTTATTTTGGGAAAAGATTGTCGAAGTATTGTCCATTCGAACACTCTATATTCGCATGGGGATGGTGGACAGGAACCATGGCGATGGGAATCGCTTTACTTCGGATTGTTGATCCGAAATCGGACAGCAAATCGATGGACGATTACGCGTTGGCTTATCTGCCGATTGCTCCGGTTGAAATCGCATTGATCACTTTTGTGCCTATTCTATTTATGAATGGACTGGGATTGTGGTTCTCAATCGCGTGTTTGCTGCTCACTCTTGCCATTGTTTGGCTTGCAAAAACCCGAGGTTGGTGGATAAAACCCGGTCAATCTGTCGGAGAATAGTCGGCATCTATGAGGATTGGATCACGGAATGATCATCACTTGTCTTTCAGAAAAAAATAAGTTTTGTCGGGTTTATGTGTGTTTACTGAACACACTTGGCCATTGGCAATAACATTTTCTGTATCTTTGCAGACCTATTAGGTAATAAAAACATCATCATACAACATGCTCACACTGAAACTTATTACGGAGAATCCTGAAATGGTCATCAAAGCGCTGGCAAAAAAACATTTTGATGGCGCCACAGTTATCGAGAAAGTGATCGATATCGATAAAAAGCGTAAAACAACACAATACGAACTGGATGCTACCTTGAACGAACTCAAACAACTGTCGGCACAGATAGGCGGATTGATGAAGGAGGGAAAGAAAGAGGAGGCTGAAAAGGCAAGAGCTCAGGTGACTGAGATCAAGAACGGAACCAAATACACCGAAGCGGAATTGAAGGCGTTGGAAGATGAACTTCAAAACATGTTGGTTACGATTCCCAATCTGCCATCCGATCAGGTACCCGAAGGACGGCATGCCGAAGACAATGTAGTTGAGCGTATGGGAGGAGCAGTGCCCGAATTGCCCACCGATGCACTTCCGCATTGGGAGTT
>JBKEBB010000392.1:0-9039 GCA_047972845.1 Bacteroidales bacterium | reverse complement strand
CAAAACAACGACTCCATGATTATACGATCCAATAAATACTACTTTTTATATTGTGCAGGGTGCATTTACAACTTAACCTATCAGTCGAATCCACGCTCCCACTTTTTTCACAAAATGTAGTGACATATCATCGAATAATAATAACTTTGCACATTAACCTTCGTAAGAAAATCAATTTCAAATGATATTTGACTCAATACATAACGCCCACATCTACGATAGTATCCATCCTTTGTTTTCAAAGGTTTTTGATATCATCCGTAGTACTGACTTTCTGGCCGCCGAAGCAACCACAGTGGTTGTCGAGCAGGACGTGTTATTCTACAATATCATGGATGCCACTCTTTCGAATGCCGAAGAGATTGAATTGGAAGCTCATCGAAAGTACATCGACATACAAATCCCTGTCGGCGGAAAAGAGGTGTTTGGCTGGAAGCCGGTTGTTGAATGCGAACATATCACAAATCCATACAACGAAAAGGAAGATATTCTCTTTTTCGGAGATAGCCCGAATAACTATATCTCTGTTCTCCCCAATCAATTTTTGGTTCTTTTCCCTGGAGATGCGCACGCTCCCTGCATTGGCAATGGATGCATTAGAAAAGTTGTTTTTAAAATCAGAGTGAAATAACAGTCTGCACTTCAATCGCGCAGACAGAGATTCTCACTCACCATGTTTTCGGTTCGCTACAGCTAAGATACAATTAAAACGATTCAATAAAACAATCACAACATGCCCCAACTCCCCATCATTAAAAACGACCCCTGGTTAGCACCCTTCGAAACGATTATCGCTAACAGGCATCAGCATGTATTGGATAAAGAGCATGAGTTATTGGATGACACATCGGCTTGTTTATCTGATTTCGCGTCAGGGTATCTATATTTTGGCCTTCATCGTACCGATTCGGGATGGGTGTTCCGAGAATGGGCTCCTAACGCGACGGCTATCTATATGATAGGAGACTTCAACGGATGGACCGAGTGTGATCATTTTTCACTTTCACCTATTGGAAATGGAATATGGGAACGGCATTTCTCGTTTGAAGCCATTCGTCACATGCAACTATACAAGCTATCGGTTCATTGGAATGGAGGAAAGGGAGAGCGAATTCCGGCATGGGCAACACGTGCAGTTCAGGATGAGACTACCAAGCTATTTTGCGCTCAGGTTTGGGCTCCTGAATTCCCCTATACATTCAAATCTCCCCATTTCACGCCCTCAACCAATCCCCTCTTAATATATGAGTGTCATATCGGAATGGCTCAAATAGAGGAAAAGGTGGGATCGTACATTGAATTCAAAGAGAAAGTTCTGCCAAGAATCGCCAAACTGGGATACAATTGCATTCAAATCATGGCTATTCAAGAACATCCGTACTATGGCTCGTTCGGATACCATGTCTCTAATTTCTTTGCTGTCTCTTCCCGCTTCGGAACTCCGGAAGAACTAAAAGAGTTGATTGATGCCGCGCACAGCATGGGTATAGCCGTAATTATGGATATTGTTCACTCGCATGCTGTAAAAAATGAAAATGAGGGATTAGGACGTTTCGACGGTTCATTGAGTCAATATTTCCATAGTGATAACCGAAGAGAACACCCTGCTTGGGACTCTCTTTGCTTTGACTACTCAAAAAATGAGGTAATTCACTTCCTGCTTTCCAACTGCAAATATTGGTTAGAGGAATATCGATTCGATGGATTCCGATTCGACGGAGTAACGTCCATGCTCTACTACAGTCATGGACTCGGAGAGGCATTTAGCGGATATGAAGATTACTACAACGGAAATCAAGACGATAATGCAATCTGCTACTTGACCCTTGCCAACAAACTAATCCATGAGATCAATCCGAATGCGATCTCCGTTGCCGAAGAGGTTAGCGGGATGCCCGGTCTTGCCTCCCCTTTCGAGAGTGGAGGAATCGGATTTGATTACCGAATGGCAATGGGAATACCGGACTATTGGATTAAGCTGATTAAAGAGAAAAGAGATGAAGATTGGGATCCCCGTGGAATATGGTGGGAATTGACCAATCGAAGAATAGATGAGAAAACGATCAGTTACACAGAGAGTCACGACCAAGCGTTAGTGGGAGATAAAACCATTATATTCCGGTTGATTGATTCAGACATGTACTGGTTTATGAGCAAACTCACCTCGTCTATGGTGGTGGATCGAGGAATGGCGCTTCATAAGATGATCCGCTTGGTAACGGCAAGCACCATCAACGGGGGGTATCTCAACTTTATGGGAAATGAATTCGGTCATCCCGAATGGGTCGATTTTCCTCGTGAAGGCAACGGATGGAGCCATCGATATGCTCGTCGCCAATGGAATTTGATGGATGATAAACTACTCAAATATCATTATTTGAGGGATTTCGACCAAGCGATGATTCACTTGATTAAACAAATACCAAATTTCAATGAAACTCCTATCGAGAAACTGTGGGACAAAGAGGGCGACAATGTTCTTGCATTCCGCAGAGGAAAACATGTCTTTATCTTCAATTTCCACCCCAGCAAATCGTTTGTTGACTACGGAATATTAATTAAGGAAAAGAGCAAATACAGAATTATACTCAACTCAGACTCCAAAGAGTTTGGTGGATTTGGACTGATTGACGAAACAATCACCCATACCACACACTTTGACCCGCTCTATGCTAAAGAGAAAAAAGAGTGGCTCAAAATATATCTGCCTTGCAGAACTGCTATTGTATTGGAAGAGATTTAAAGCAACAAAACATATATGTTTGAAGATATCAATAAACCTGTTTTTATTGCCGGACCGTGCGTTATTGAGTCGGCACAACTTCTCGACGAGGTTGCATCCGTTCTGGCAGACATTAGTAAACGACTGGATGTTCAACTAATTTTCAAGGCATCCTTCGACAAAGCAAACCGCACCTCCATTCGCTCCTTCAGAGGACCCGGAATGGAGAAAGGGCTCACTATGATGTCAGATATTAAATCGAAATACGGACTACCACTCACCACTGATATTCACGAGAGTTATCAGGCGAAACCGGTAGGTGAGGTGGTTGATATCATTCAGATTCCGGCTTTTCTGTGTCGTCAGACCGATCTATTGGTAGCCGCTGCCGAAACAAACAAAACTATCAATATAAAGAAAGCTCAATTTCTTTCGGGTGTTGATATGAAGTTTCCGGTGGAGAAGGTGAAAGAAGCAGGAAACCCAAAAGTATGGCTCACCGAACGGGGAAACATGTACGGATACAACAATCTGTGCGTTGATTTTAGGAACATTGACGACATGCTCCAAATATGTCCGCGGGTTGTGATGGATTGTACTCACGCAGTTCAACGACCCGGGGGAAACAACGGAACCACCGGAGGAAACCGTAACTTTGTCCCCTCGATGGCTTTGGCTGCAAAGGCATTTGGTGCGAACGGATACTTTTTTGAAGTTCATCCCGACCCCGATAACGCGTTAAGCGACGGCCCGAATATGCTCTACCTGGATCAACTCGAAAAACTGATTCAAATATTGATATAAATTTACGTCAACAATAATCCGAATAAAATACACTATCGGTTTATTTATTTGAACACATCACTATGAACTTACATCAAATAGCCTCAGAGGTATTCGACAACGAGGCTCAAGCTATTCTTCAATTAAAAAATCAACTATCCGAAGACTTTGACGGTGCGGCAAATGCCATTCTTAAGGGATCGGGAAAAGTTATTACAACAGGAATCGGGAAAGCCGGACTTGTAGGAAGAAAGATCGCGGCCACGTTAGCCAGCACAGGAACTCCTGCCTTTTTCTTTCATCCGACTGAAGCGTTGCATGGGGATATGGGTATGATTTCAAAGTCTGACATTATACTCGCGCTCTCAAACTCGGGAGAAACCGAAGAGTTATTAAAGATACTCCCCTTCATTAAAGAGAACGGAAACATTCTGATCGCAATCACCGGACGGCTTCGCTCCACATTGGCTCGCAGTGCTCATTATGTATTGAACACCACTATCGAACGAGAAGCCTGTCCATTCAATCTGGCACCCACCACATCAACAACGGTGCAGATGGCTATGGGCGATGCGTTGGCTCTCACACTGATGAAAATGCGTGATTTCAAGAGCAGTGATTATGCGCGACTCCACAATGGAGGATCTCTCGGCAAAAGACTTCTATTGCGTATTGGCGATGTGATGCGAAAAGAGGATCTCCCGGTGGTGACTTCGGATTGCGATATGATCGCCCTTATTCACACCATGAGTAAAGGGGGAATCGGATTAGTCGTTGTATGCGATGAAAGCGAAAGTATTGTTGGAATCATTACAGACGGAGACATGCGTAGAACAATGGAAAAATACCGTCAACAATTTTTCTCTCTTACGGCAAATGATATAACCACCAAGAATCCGAAAACAATATCACCGGATGCACGATTTGAGCGTGCCGAATCAATCATGAGCGAACATAAGATTCATTCATTGCTGGTTGCCAATGCTGACAATAAATTACTCGGAGTTGTCGAAATCTATGATCTGATCGTTTAATGTTCTATTAGAAAATAACGTCAAATAAACGCTCAGTGAAATGCAATCGTATCACCGAGCGTTTTCTTTTTTAAGAAAAGAGGAGCGAGGACAAAAAGAACATCCATTTGAGGTCAAATCATTCCAAATTAAATAATAAGTTGTATTTTTGTCTGTTCGTGTGAATAAAACATCAAACAGATAACCTATTAACCATAATTATAAACAGTTAGAAATGGGTAGAGTATTGATTATCGGTGCCGGAGGAGTTGGCACTGTGGTAGCCCACAAAGTGGCTCAAAACCCCGATGTGTTTACAGACATCATGTTGGCAAGCCGTACGAAAAGCAAATGTGACGCTATTGCCGAAGCGATAGGTGGAGATCGCATTCAAACCGCGCAAGTGGATGCTGACAATGTAAACGAGTTGATGCAATTGTTTAGCAAGTTCAAACCGGAACTTGTAATCAACGTTGCTCTCCCCTATCAGGATCTTACGATAATGGACGCTTGTTTGGCTTGTGGGGTGAACTATCTCGACACAGCCAACTATGAACCCCTCGACGAAGCCAAATTCGAATATAAATGGCAATGGGAATATAAGAATCGCTTCAAAGAAGCAGGATTAACTGCCATTTTGGGCTGTGGATTCGATCCGGGAGTAACCGGAGTGTGGACTGCCTATGCGGCCAAACATCATTTCGACGAAATTCACTATTTGGATATTGTCGATTGCAACGCGGGCGATCACGGACATCCTTTTGCTACCAACTTTAATCCGGAAATCAATATTCGTGAGGTTACGCAACGTGGTAAGTATTGGGAAAACGGAGAGTGGATTGAAACAGCTCCCCACGAAATACATAAACCGCTCAACTATCCAAATATTGGCCCTAAAGAGTCGTATTTGATCTATCACGAAGAGTTGGAGTCGTTGGTAAAGAACTTCCCAACCATCAAACGGGCTCGTTTCTGGATGACATTCGGACAAGAGTATCTTACTCACCTTCGGGTGATTCAAAACATTGGAATGGCGGGAATCGAACCGATAATTTACAATGGAGTGGAGATTGTACCTATCCAATTCTTAAAAGCCGTACTTCCCAACCCGGGAGATCTTGGCAAGAACTACAAAGGAGAAACCTCTATTGGCTGTCGTATTAAAGGAATCAAGAACGGCAAAGAGAAAACCTACTACGTATATAACAATTGCAGCCACGAAGAGGCATTTAAAGAAACCGGAGCTCAGGCAGTAAGCTACACAACCGGAGTTCCGGCCATGGTAGGAGCCATGATGTTTATGAAGGGGCTTTGGAAAAAGCCGGGAGTATTCAATGTGGAGGAGTTCAATCCGGATCCATTCCTCGAGCAACTGAACATACAGGGACTCCCTTGGCACGAATTACACGATGTTGATCTTGAGTTTTAACCTTCACACTTATACAAGTACACCATAAAAAAACAACTATCTAATGGCAAAAACTAAAGATTCAGAAATCAATTTCGATCGTGTTCAGCCTTCTGCCGAGAAAATGAAAGCATTGCAGGCAGCAATGGACAAGATCGAAAAAACATTTGGTAAAGGGTCGATCATGCAAATGAGCGATAAAAACATAGAATCCGTACCCTCGATTCCTACCGGATCAATAGCCCTTGATCTCGCACTCGGCGTAGGAGGATATCCTCGCGGAAGAGTAATTGAAATCTACGGACCGGAATCATCCGGTAAAACAACCTTGGCTATCCATGCTATCGCTGAAGCTCAAAAAGCGGGAGGCATTGCCGCGTTTATTGATGCCGAACATGCCTTTGATAGATTCTATGCGGCAAAATTGGGTGTCGATATTGATAACCTATGGGTATCTCAACCGGATCACGGTGAACAAGCGCTTGATATTGCCGAACAATTGATTCGCTCATCCGCGATCGACATCATCGTGATCGACTCGGTAGCGGCACTTACTCCCAAAGCGGAGATAGAAGGTGAAATGGGTGATTCGAAGATGGGACTCCAGGCAAGACTTATGTCGCAAGCCATGCGTAAACTTACCGGATCTATAAGCAAGACGAATACAACATGTGTTTTTATCAATCAATTACGTGATAAGATAGGAATAACATTCGGAAATCCGGAAACAACCACAGGAGGAAACGCCCTTAAGTACTATTCGTCTGTTCGACTTGACATTCGACGTATTGCAACCTTAAAGGATGGAGATGAACCAATAGGCAGTCAGGTTAGGGTAAAAGTGGTGAAAAACAAAGTGGCTCCTCCTTTCAAAAAAGCCGAATTCGACATTATGTATGGAGAGCGAATCTCTCGTACCGGTGAAGTGATCGACTTGGGATATGCAAACGAATTCGTAAAGACAAGTGGTTCTTGGTTAAGCTACTGTGAAACTAAATTGGGACAAGGACGCGAAGCAGCGAAAAACACCCTTCGTGACAATCCTGAACTGATGGCTGAGATTACAAACCTGATCGTTGAGAAATTGAAGAAATAATAAGGATGAAACAATTTATTGCAATCACACTCCTCTTGTTGAGTGTCGCTTCATGTTCGCTTGAACCCCAATTTAAAATCACGGGTACGATTAAAGAGGCAAAAGACAAAGTTATCTACTTCGAGAAGGCAGGACTGGAAAAAGTTGAGTTGATCGACTCTGTTAAGTTAGGAAAGTCCGGATCGTTTACATTCAAAGGGAAAGCGACTCCTTACCCGGAATTCTATCGCCTCCGCATTGAAGAGCAACTGATCAATCTGGCTATTGACTCGACCGAAACCGTTCAAATAACAGCGGAAGCTGCTACCTTCGAAACCAACTATACCGTTGAAGGTTCTGAAGTGTGTCAACAAATGCGTCAACTGAACACAATGTCTGGTGAAACAAGGAAAGAGATCATCGCGTTAAGAGAGAAGTTCAATAACAAAGAGATTGATCAGAATCAATTGGCTGAACAACTCCGTATCACTCTTGAGAAATACAAAGAACAAGCCAAACCTATCATATTGAATGATCCATCGTCTATGGTAGCTTACTTTGCACTTTTCCAACGGATAAACGGATATATGATCTTTGATTTCGGACAAAAAGAGGACTTACGCTACTTCGGAGCAGTATCCACCTCTTTTCAACAGAAATACCCGGAATGGCCTCGCACAATCAATCTCACGAATATGACTCTGCGGGCAATGAAAACCATCCGAAGTGCTGAAGTTGACACTGAGATAGATGTTCCGTTGACCGATGCTGCCGAATATTTGGATATTACTCTCCACGACCCGAAAGGGAACAAAAGAGTGCTATCGGAGACATTAAAAGGAAAAGTAGGCATTCTATCCCTTACCGCATATGCTACCGAGTTCTCAGTAGCGCTGAATGTAGAGCTAAACAGTCTCTACCAGAAATATGCGACGAAAGGACTTGCCATCTACCAAGTATCCTTTGATGAAGATGAACATTTTTGGAAAACCGCGGCACTTAACCTACCTTGGACATGCGTAAGAGACCCACGAGGGGTCTATTCGGATATCGGTAGAAAATACAACATTAGTACCGTTCCTGCACTATTCTTATTTAATCGACAAGGAGAGATCGTAGAACGTGTTACAAACTTCGATTTGTTGGATTCCTCTATCGCAAAGTTGCTCTAAAACATGAAATAAATAATTGGTAATCAAAAAAAAAGGGCGTATCTTTGCATAAATAATCACAGAGAGTTCCGACAGAGTCTGTCGGAATTCTTTTGTTTTTTATTACCCCCGATTACAACGTAAATATTCAATCAAAAAACTATTAATACATACAGTTATGGCAATAAATTACATGACTAAGGATGGATATAAGAAACTTCTTGAAGAGTTGGCTTATTTCGAAAACGTAAAACGACCTGAGATCTCTCGTCAGATAGCAGAAGCTAGAGATAAAGGTGACTTGTCTGAAAATGCGGAATACGATGCGGCCAAAGAGGCTCAAGGTCTTTTGGAAATGAAAATATCTGAAATGAAAGAAGTCATTGCCAAATCTCGTATTATTGACGAATCCAAACTCAGTGCAGACACAGTGCAAATTCTCAACAAGGTAAAGATCCGTAACACCGCAAACAACGCAGTTATGGAGTACACTTTAGTATCCGAATCGGAAGCCAATCTGAAAGAGTTTAAGATTGCTATCAATACACCCATCGCCCAAGGTCTCCTTGGAAAGAAGGTTGGCGATCTCGCTGTAATTAATGTACCATCCGGAAAAATGAGTTTTGAGATTATTAATATTTCATTCTAATCATTAATCGCACATCAGTATGCCATCCATCTTCAGTAGAATTGTAGCAGGAGAGATTCCTTGTTACAAAGTAGCGGAAGACGAACGTTTTTTAGCCTTCCTCGACATCAGCCCTCTCACAAAAGGGCACACATTGGTTATTCCCAAACAGGAGATCGACTACCTGTTTGATCTGGATGATGATCTCTACCTTGGACTGCAACTCTTCGCTAAGAAAGTTGCATTGGCAATAAAACAA
>JBKEBB010000382.1:0-12772 GCA_047972845.1 Bacteroidales bacterium | reverse complement strand
AATGTCTCGATTCCAAGGGGGGAAGTTTGAAACTCGCATCGCAGGTCGGTGGCGATGGCTGTTTTGTTTTCTCCGCATGAGGGAAGGAGTATAACTGAAAAAAAGAGGACAGTAAGTAGAACGTGTAATTTCATGAGTTAAGTGTTTTGAATGTGTTGATTGTCTGATTTCAATGGTAGCACAAAGGTACGACTCTTTTACTTATGATGTAAAAAAGTTAAAATCAAATCATGTGAATAATCCACCTTTTTATCTCAAATTATGTATATCTGTGTATTGTTTAATCTGAACTTGACTCAAATAGGAGGATGAATCATGGATAAGCTCTTTTTTTTGACCCTCTATTATTGTTCATGCAATTAATCGGTTTGATTGATCGGAAGTAGCCGTTTTATTGAATCCAGGGAGCCAATGCTTTAATAAAAAGGAGCAATGAGGGTGACTCTACGGTGTACACCGTGGGAGTTTCCCCTGTACACCGCGACGGTCCGCCGTGTACACCATAATGTGGAAAGGATTAGTCTGTTTTTATAATAGAACTACTCAGTTGAATCAATACTGCGAATGTGATCCTGCAACAGAAAGGCAAATTTCTGCAAATGAGAGACAGAAAGTAGAGTAGGGGATGGGTATTTGTTGGATCATATTTGTTGATGTTTCAGAAAAGGAGTATGTTTGTAGTAGAATATGTACAAATTGTAATCATGGATAACACCCTGTCAATTCTCTCTCATTTTTCGATAGAACAAACCGATTGGATCATCACTTCCATCAATACCGGATGGATTAATACCACCTATAAAGTTACTAAATCGGGCGAAGCATCTCCCCGATATATTCTTCAGTGTGTCAATCATCAAGTGTTTAAAGACGTTGATCTGTTGCAAAACAATATCGCGGCTGTCACAAACCATATTCGAGGCAAACTGATCGAGAAGCAGGTGGAAGATATTGACAGACGTGTGATTCGTTTGATTCCTTGCAATGATGGTAAGTTGTATTACTTTGACGGGGAGCGTTATTGGCGAATGATGGCTTATATTTCCGATTCGTTTACAAAGGAGGAGCTTACTTTAGAAGCGGCCTATTCAACCGGAAGAACCTTTGGAGAGTTTCAGTCTTATCTGGTAGATATCAAAGAGGAGTTGGGAGAAACGATTCCTAATTTCCACAACATGGAGTATCGGTATTTGCAGTTTACCGAGTCGATTGAGAAGAATCTGGCGGGACGCGTGAACGAAGTGCTCGATTTGATAGAAGAGCTGAAAAGTAGAGCGGATGAGATGTGTAAAGCGCAACGACTGCATCGTGAAGAAAAGTTGCCTAAACGGATTAATCATTGCGATACTAAAATTAATAATATCCTCTTTAACAGTGAAGGGGAAGCGATTTGTGTGATTGATTTGGATACGGTGATGCCCAACTTTGTCACGTCCGATTACGGAGATTTTATGCGTACAGCAGGGAATATGGGAGCTGAAGACGATCCTGATTTAAACAACGTTCGATTTAATATCCCTATTTTCAAAGCATATACAAAGGGATATTTGGAAAGCGCTTCCGGCTTTTTACTCCCATTGGAGAGAGAGTTGTTGCCATTTGGAGCCAAATTGATGACCTACATGCAGACCGTTCGTTTTTTGACTGATTATCTGAATGGAGATACCTATTATAAGATTCTTCATCCTACCCACAACTTGCAACGTTCTCGTGCGCAGTTTGCCTTATTGAAAAGTATGGAGGCAAACGAGGAGACGATGAATGAATATATACGTTCACTGGTATGATACGACTCATAATACTTTTTCTTGTGGTCATTTTTCTGCTCGGTTACTGGCAGGGTGGAGGTACGATTAAGCAAACATTGCGAAAAGGAATAGGTGCCGGTTGTGGCCTTGGCTTTGTAGCATTGGTGTTTGCCTTGATCATCTTCTTTCTCCTTATCAGATAATGATCAGAAGTTATTGTCCAAGATAAAAGAGTCGTTTTACTCGGCCGATTATATCGGATGTTGAGTTGTTTTCATCTGTGTGTTAAATTGAATAACCTATAATACCTATCAGCCATGAAACAGTTGTCCCGTTTGGTTACAATTCTTGTATCCTTATTTCTTGTTTCTTGTAATTTTCAACCTCAACCAAGTGACCGATTAATCGATCTGCTTGATCAATTTGAGAATCCTTCCAGGGAGTTTCGTTCTGCTCCTTTCTGGGTGTGGAACGATAGTATGTCAACCGAAACCATCGACAGAATGCTTACTGAGTTCAAAGAACAGGGTTTTGGTGGTGCTTTTTTGCACCCACGATATGGAATGACCACCGAATATCTTTCCGAAGAGTGGTTTGATCTGTTTGAACATAGTGTAAAGAAAGGGAAAGAGTTGGACTTGAATATCTGGATATATGATGAAAACTCCTATCCGAGTGGATTTGCCGGAGGACATACTCCGGCTCAAATGCCCGAATCGTTTAATCAAGGGGTAGGTTTACGTCCCTTTGCAGCCGCATTATTGCCCGATACAATTGAAAAAATGGCATTGGTGCTCAAAGAAGAAAACGGAACGTTGGAAAACATAACCGGAAAGGTGGGAGACTATGCTGGGAAAGAGGGATCTTACTACTTCTATGAAAAAACATTTTTTCCTGTCAGTGGTTGGAATGCCGGACATTCATACGTTGACCTGATGGTGAAAGGAGTAACTGAAAAGTTTATAGAAATAACCATGACGGGCTATCAAAACAAGGCAAAGGCTGATTTTGGTACATATGTTCCGGGTGTATTTACCGATGAACCTGAAATTGCATCTCCGGGTGGTAGTTTTCGTTGGACACCCGATCTGTTTCCTCTGTTTAAAGAGACATACGGATATGATCTGGAAACTAATTTCGCATCGTTGCATGCCGAAATTGGAGACTTTAAAAGAGTACGACACAATTATCACCAACTTTTGCTAAAACTATTTATTGACAGATGGGCAAAGGTGTGGTTTGACTATTGTGAACAGAATAATCTTGTGTGGACAGGACACTATTGGGAGCACAACTGGCCGCGCGTGCATGGTGGTCCGGATAATATGGCGATGGCCGCTTATCAGCAAATGCCGGGAATTGATATGCTCTTCAATCAGTATAACGATTCGAGTGCTACGGCTCAATTTGGGAATGTCCGTTCGGTAAAGGAGGTGGCAAGTGTGGCCAATCAACTCGGACGAAAAAGAGTGTTGAGTGAAACATACGGTGGTGCCGGATGGGAATTGACATTCAAAGATATGAAACGATTGGGAGATTGGGAGTACGCCTTAGGTGTAAACTTTCTGAATCAGCATCTGTCGCACGCCAGTTATGCGGGAGTGCGCAAATATGATTATCCTCCTATGTTCACCTCAGCCGCTCCATGGTGGGAAAGCTACCGACAGTTGAACGACTATTATGCTCGTTTGTCAGCCGCGTTGTCAAAAGGAGAACAATGTAATGATATCTTGGTTATAGAACCTACCACCTCAATCTGGCTATATCATGAGTATCCAAGAGGAACAGAGAAGGTGCGCGACATCGGACAATCGTTTCAACAGTTGATAACCAACATGTCGAAAGCATTGATCGAATACGATCTGGGATGTGAAGATATAATAAAGACCCATGGACGTGTGGCGGGCGATCGTTTTTGCGTTGGTAAGCGTTACTATTCGACAGTTGTTGTTCCTGCTCAAACGGAAAATCTGGAGGCCAAGACATTCGACTTGCTGAAGAAATTTCATTCCGGAGGAGGGGATATTATTGCGTTTTCTACCCCTTCCCGCATTGACGGTGTAGAAAATGAGGAGGTGAAATCCTTCTTTGCACTTAATTCAATCGTAAAAGGACAGAATGACTCTCAACAGACGTTGAAGAGTTTGATGGCAAATAAAGGGGTTGCCTATACTACATCGGGAGAAGGAACTATTTATCATCAGCGACGCCAGTATCGTGACGGACAGCTGTTCTTTTTTGTAAACTCTTCGATGGATCATCCGGTTGAGGCTACCGTTACACTTCCCATCTCTTCATTAATGGAACTCGATGCGATGACGGGTAAGCATTACTTGTATCCGTGTGACAATAACGGAGGAACCTTCTCAATCAAGCTTGAACCCGCCGAGAGCATTCTTCTATTCTCATCGAAGAAAAAGATTGTTGACGAGGAACGTCGATCATGTAATGCGGTTCAGATAGTTGAGAGCCTCTCGCCTGTGACGATCGAACGTAATACGGATAATGTTTTGACCATTGATTATGTGGATCTATCAGTTGGTGGGGAGACATGGAAGAATATTCATACGTTGGAAGCCGGATCCGAGGTGTTTAAGAATGCTGGTTTCAAAGAGGGTAACCCTTGGTTTATGGCAATTCAATACAAGCAAAACACTTTAGAAAGGGATACCTTCTCTACTCATGGATTTACCGTGGCGTATCGATTTGTGGTTGATGCCGGAAACAGTGATTTTGGAAATGTAAAACTGGCGGTTGAACGTCCGTGGTTATATACAATAAAATTGAATGGACAGGTAGTGGCTCCCAAGGGCAAAGATTTCATCTTTGACAAAGATATTATACTAATCCCTACTGAAGGTAGAATTAAGAATGGAGAAAACACTGTAGAACTTGCTGCTGCGAAGTTCAGTGTACATGCCGAAATAGAACCTATATATCTGATAGGCGACTTTGATGTGAAAGCAACAGACAAACGTTTTGTTCTTTGTAAAGCGGAGCCCAAAACCGAACTTAAGTCATGGAATGAAATGGGATGGCCATTCTATCCGTATGGTGTAAACTACACTAAACAATATAAAGTGGATAAGACGGAGGGCAAACAATATATTGTGAAAGCTGATGCTTGGAAAGGAACGGTTGCCGAAGTATATGTGAATGGTGAAAAGGTGGGTATTATCTATTCGAACCCATATACGTTGAATATTACTCAAGCGTTGAAGACGGGAGAGAATAGTATTCAGGTGCGTGTGATCGGAGGAATGGAAAATATGATAGGACCATTCCATTCGATGCCCAATGGACTAACAGGGCCACATAGCTGGAGAAATGTGAAGACAGTTAGCAAACCAACCGAGTACCGGATTACTCCTTACGGTATGACAGGAGACTTTGTTCTTATGACCAATTGATTGGACTCTGAATACCTAAGAGCTTATATTGAGTTATACTAACAGAGATGTAATATTATACTAACTTATCCTAACTCCATTAGTGAGAAACGAACATGAATATTAAATATGAAGACACTTTAGTGAACTGATTATTTAATATTCATGTTCGTTTTTATATCTATAATACTGCTACTGATCTCTCGAATGATGCCGTTCGTCAACTATTTACTGTTTTCAATTGGCTAAGATGGTTTATATATATATTTGCGCTGAAAATTTTATACAAACCTATTATTATACCATGAGAAGATATGACTTAGATTGGCTGCGGGTGTTGGTTTTTGGCCTTTTGATATTGTACCATGTCGGAATGTTCTTTGTACCATGGTCATTCCACCTAAAGAATAATGAACTGTATCCGGATCTTCAGATTCCTATGCGCTTTCTAAATGGATGGCGGCTCCCTATGCTTTTTATGATTTCAGGGATGGGTACTGCTTTCGCTTTAGGTAAACGATCCGGAAGTGCTTTCTTGAAGGAGCGGTTTGTTCGTTTGATGATTCCTCTTCTATTTGGTATGTTGGTTGTAGTGCCTCCTCAAGTATATTTAGAGAAGGTATCAACAGGGGTTGTGTCAGGTTCGTATTTTGAGTTTTGGCCGCAACACGCTTTCGAAGGAGGAGGGTATCCCGAAGGGAATATATCGTGGCATCATTTGTGGTTTTTACCCTATCTGTTTCTTTACTCCATAGTTCTATTGCCAATCTTTCTATTTATGAATCGGCATGAGGATAATATCCTTGTCAGATGGGTGAGAACGTTTTCTTCGAGCCGCTTCGGTCTCTATCTGCTTTTGATTCCTCTTTTTATGTGGGAAGTTCTGTTGGAACCCTATTTCCCAACCACCCATGCGTTGATAGGAGATTGGTACTGTTTTATGAATGGAATGACCTTCTTCTTTTATGGGTTTCTATTAATTCGATCAGGGAATTCGTTTAGTGATAATACGAGAGAGTATCGACTTCAGAATATGATGATCGCCATTTCGGCATTTGTAGTTCGGATTATAATCGAGCAATTGTATGGTGGGATATTAGTAGCTGATTTGGCTCGATTATTACTTAAATTAATATTCTCGTGGGCAATGATATTGTCTCTCTTTGGGTATGCTTCCATTTATTTGAATACAAATAGCCGAGTGCTTCGTTATGCCAACGAAGCGGTTTATCCATTTTATATTCTTCACCAGTCGGTAATGATGGTAGGTTGTTATTGGATGATGAATATGAATGGAAGCTTTGGGGTGAAGTTTCCACTTTTGGTATTGATGACCTTTGTAGGTACGTGGGTCATATACGAATGCTGCATTCGTCGATGGCGTTTCGTTCGACCTTTGTTTGGAATGAAAAACAAAGCAGTTGATAACAACATTATGGATAATAAGAATAGATCATAGCAGTTGAATCCCTTGAGTAGGGTATGAAAAAAGGATTAATCGATCGGAACGCCGTGTTTATATCTTAAGTTCCGAAGGATTAATCCATATTTTTATTGGATAGGATGTTATTATTCGTTTGAGCTAGATGAAATCAGAGTAGAAACATCCGCGTCGCTTCCTCGTTCGAAGAATTGTTTTCTAAGAGGATTAGCCCTCATTTCTTTATATTGCTTTCGAGAGTTAACAACATCGATAGCCATAAACAGAGCTGAACGAAACGAAGACTCTGAGGCGATTCCCTGTCCTGCTATGTCATACGCTGTGCCGTGAGCCGGAGAGGTTCTCACAACCGGTAATCCAGCAGTAATGTTGACTCCGTCTTCCATAGCTAAAAGCTTGAAGGGGGCTAGCCCTTGATCATGGTACATCGCCAATATTCCATCGAATTTAGCGAAATTGCCTGATCCGAAGAATCCATCCGCTGGGTAGGGGCCATAGCAAAGAATACCTTTTTTGTTCAACTCTTGGATGGTTGGAAGAATAATTTCCATGTCCTCTTTTCCCAATACACCACCATCTCCGGCATGAGGATTGAGTCCGAGCACCGCAATCATCGGTTTTTGTATGGAGAAGTCGGTTTTCAGACTCAAATTAAATGTTTCAATCTTTTGAGTCAACAGCTCAGGAGTAATCATTGAGGGAACCATCGAAATGGGTACATGGGCCGTTACCAAGGCTACTTTTACTCTTTCATGAGCAAGTATCATCAGCGATTTGCGTCCTTTTCCCAGTCGTTCCTCAATATATTCTGTGTGTCCCGGAAAGTTGAAATTAGCCGAATGGATATTGTTTTTATTGATAGGACCGGTAACAATGGCATGAATCAATCCATCTGAGAAATCCTTCGTACAACGTTCAAGCGCAGCATAGGCCGCTTCTCCCGCTTGTGTGGTTGAGTTCCCATATTCGACCTTTAGCTCCTCATTGATGCAGTTAACAATGTTTACAGCACCCGGAATTGCCTCATCTGGTGAATTGATCACCTTTATGTTTACATTGTTAATGTTAAGAGCCTTTCGATGAAATCCTGCAATCTTTGACGATCCATAAATAATGGGAATACAAACATCAAAGACATGAGGTTCTTCGAGCGTCTTAAGGATTACTTCGTAGCTAATACCGTTTATATCACCATGTGTGATTCCTATTCTAATCATCTTTATTCTTCGTTATCATTTGAATCAATCCCAATTGTTACTTCGGGCAACAACTCTTCATGGGCCAGCTGAAGCGTGTAAAGAGCCGCTTCAACTCGTTTTATCAGATTTCTATTGGGTCTTGAAGGAGCATATATAAATGCTTCTACTGTGACAAGTCTATTGTTGAGCTCATCTACACGAGTGAGGCTTACAAAAGGTCCGCCCATCATATCGTTTTCCATTTCCCAAAGACCTCTCAACTCTGCGCAATATTTCTTATTAACCGTTATTTCGGTGAGCTTTGGAGGAAAGATTGTAGTGGTTTTTACATACGAGTTTTCAAATGAGCCGGGAATATTTGCCTTCATCACTGAGTCACGAACATGTATTAATCGTTCTTTTGTAAACGCGAGAGTGTCTGTATAAGGAACCGTGTAAATTACCAGATTCATTGGAGAAGCGGTGTTGTCACTTAACCAAATGAAATCTTTACCCTCTTTCGTTTGTT
The DNA here is from genome assembly GCA_047972845.1 of Bacteroidales bacterium. GTDB lineage: Bacteria > Bacteroidota > Bacteroidia > Bacteroidales > JBKEBB01 > JBKEBB01. The sequence goes on along the minus strand of JBKEBB010000382.1, from coordinate 4,487 downwards.
GAATAAAATCAGGTACGTTGAATTTAAATCCAAATTTATTTTCTATTAATTCATCGAAACTTTTTCTACTGTTTGCCTGGTAGAATCTTGCCATTCGCGTGATTTCAGAATTATAGAAGAACTGGACAATCTTTTGTTGGTTTTCTTCATTTTCAAGGAATCGTACTAATACATCTTCGGTAGGAGCGTTGACATATAAAACCACTTGTCCGTTTGCCCATACATCGTTTCCGAAGGTGAGATGGGGGGATGTTACTTCATCAGATATATTCACCATCACCACATTTCTCATCATCTTTACAAATCCTTCAAAGTGAACAGGAGCAACATTTGAGATTTTCATCAAAGGTTCAGATACCGAAAGCCCGGGAACATCGGCATTCAGGATATCGAACAAAGCTCTTCCCGCTGGGCGGTTGTAAGCCTCGGGATTCATTACTATCAGGACTTCATAAGGTGCTCCTGACGCATTATTCATAAATGCTTTCTTGATCCCTCCACGATTTGTACAGCTACAAACCAAGAGTAGGGACAAAATGAAAACTGTTGATAAAGCGAATTTCTTCATAATTAGGAGTATTTATTGTGCGAAGTTACGAAAAAAATAGTTACTGCTTCGGACTGGTTCCTTTTTTTTCCATTTTGTTTTTTGTAGATAGCATACCGCAAGCGGCTAATATATCTTCTCCCCGAGAGGTGCGTATTGTGGCTGTTACCCCTTTTCGGTTCAGCCGATCTCGGAATTGGACCATAGTCTCTTCGTCTGCTGTTTGCAAACTTACACCAGGAATTTCGTGGAATCGAATAAGATTAACCCTGCATGGTAGCCCAGATATCAGTTTGGTTAATTCATCCGCATGTCTTTCCGAGTCATTAAATCCTTTAAACATGATGTATTCGAAAGATAATCTTCGTTGATGGCTGAAATCATATTGTTTCAGCATTGGGATCATCTGTTTAATAGGAAAGGCCTTTTCAATGGGCATGATCTGTAATCGCTCTTCCGAAAAAGGGTTGTGCAGGCTGATTGCGAGATGACATTTAGTGTTGTCCAGAAACCGCTTCATTCCTTTCGTAACCCCGATTGTTGACACCGTAATTCGTTTTGGACTCCATCCCAATCCCCATTCCGAAGTTAGCACTTCTACTGCTCGAAGCAACTCATCGGCGTTGTCAAAAGGTTCGCCCATTCCCATGAATACAATATTGGTCAATTCATCGAATTGGGGAATTGAATAAATTTGATTCAGTATCTCGGATGCGGAGAGTTGTGCCGAGAATCCTTGTTTTCCGGTCATGCAAAAATGACAGTCCATCTTACATCCCACTTGAGATGAAACGCACAATGTCGATCGGTCTCTGTCAGGAATGTAAACAGCTTCGATAAAATGATCGGTATCGGTCTTAAACAGGTATTTGATAGTACCATCGGTAGATTTCATCTCTGTCACAGGAAGACTTTTTCCCAATTGATATTGAGAAGCGATCATTTCACGTCCTTTTTTTGAGATGTTAGTCATTTGATCGATTGAATCAACATTCTTGTGATAGATCCAATCAGCCATTTGTTTAGCCACAAATCCTTGCAAACCGAGAGATTTGACAATCTGTTCAAGTTCGGAAGGATATTTTCCCAATAGTGAGTTTGAGCTCATTTTCTTTTTTCTTACCCTATATAGACGACAAAAGACGAAGATCTGAATCTTCGCCTTTTTGCCGTCTATTTAGGTATGTTGATTAATAAAACTTGTAGCGGAGGTCCTCAATTGTTGAGGCATTGCGCAAAATTTCAATTGATTGGTAGGGGGTGCGATACATATTCATTGAGTTCAACTGCATTTTTTCAGCTTTCTCATCGTATTCTCTCGCGTCTTCCTCTTTATTGAGCACTGAGTAAACATATACACCCAATTTGCCTTTGAGAGGTCCTACAATGGTACCTTCTTTGGCAGAATCCAATGTACCGTTAATAATCGGTTCTTCTCCCAATCCGGTAATTCGGCGGGTATTGAAGTTAACCAGTCTGGCTGTGTCAACCTTACTGTTCATTGCTGAAGCATATGCGTCGAGTGAAGTAAGATTCTTTTCTTTCAACGATGAAGCAATCTTTTCGGCACGTTTCTCATCCATCAATTTTGCACGAATGGCAAATTCAACCTCCGAAAGTGGTGCATATCCTGCTTTAAGAGCGTCGGTGGCGGCAATAACTACAAAGTGAGTATTGGTTTCAAATATTTCAGAGATTTGTCCTACTTTGTTGTTGAATACCCATCTGATTGCCGGACGAACAGCGGAAGTAAGAGTTCCCAATGAATAGTCGGTGGCGCGAACGCGTGCCGATTGCATCATATAACCTTTCTCTTTTGCTGCTGCTTCGAATTTCTCCACTGAAGGATTTGATGCGATTAGAGAATTGATTTCGTTGTAAATGTTGCTATATGTTTTAGAGCTGGGGACAACTTTCACTTCTACAGATGCTAATTTTACTTTTGAAACCGGAGCAGTTTTATCGGTTACTTTTACGATGTGCAATCCGTAGATTGTTTTAATTTTGAATACATCTCCTTTGTTGGCATCAAAAATTTTGTTTTTGAATTCATCACCCAATCCTTTTGACGCGGTCACCTCTGTAAACCATCCCAAAGCACCTCCGTTTTGAGCTGATTGATCGGCTGAATGAGCTACTGCAAGTGCGGCAAAGTCTGCATTAGGAGCTTTTGCAACGTTTACCAAGCTATCAGCAATTCTGTTTGCTGCAGTTTCAGATTCGGCAGCAACCATGATGTGGCTAATCTGTACAGAGTCGGCACCGGTTTTTTTGCCAAGAAGTTTCACTACTTTGTAGGTCTCCTCGTTGATAACAGGTCCGTATATCGCGTTATTAGCAGCTGTAGCAAGGAATCCTCTTATTTCAGCATCCAATGTTGATTCGGCAACGTAGGCATCCACAAATGGATTGTCAGAATTTTCATTCACAACATCTACCATCTGCTCTCCGGTCTCGAGTTCACCTTTCACTTTGTTGATACGTTCTTCAACCGCGTCGAAGTCTTCTTTGCTTGGATTTATCTCAACGGCGATGTATTTAACCGAGCGTCCTTCTTCTTGTTTGAAGCGCTCTTTTTGAGATTCGTACTCTTTTTTAATTTCAGCATTTGTCACTGTGATTGTCGAATCGTTAAATGAGTTCAACGGTTCCATTACGAATGCGATATCATAGTTAGTTTTTCCTCCGTTGAAAGTAGATTTTGTCTCCAATGAATTGGGCTCAACCGCTTTCGCGATCAAGAAACCAAACTTCTCTTGTAGGCGTTGTTGACGAATGTTCTTTTCCCAAAACAACCAGAATTTCTTAGCAGTTTCCAATTGTTCTTTTGCTTCCGGGGCGAGTTGTGTTGCATCCTCATTGATACTTTTCAAGAAACCGATGAGTTGGGCTTTGTCAAATTGTCCGGTATTCGGATTGGCAAACATTGGCATTTGTTGAAGCATTGGTGAAATGTTATCACCTTGAAGCATGTCAAACAGTTCTTCAGCTGATACATCCATGCCGATTTTTTCAAATTCTTCAGTCAACAGTTTTGTGGTAACAATGTTTTCGAAGACAGTTTGATTAATCTGCTGAGTATATTGCTCAGGTAGGTTCGCCTGTCCATACTGGATTTTGTAAATTTCGGTCATTTCATCGATCTGAGCCTGAAAATCTCTGATATTCACTTTTTCATCGTCTATCGTGATGATTACTTCTTGCATCTGTCTGAAAAAGGTTGATCCTGAGTTCAGAAAGTCACCGATTACGAAAGATAAGAGTGCGAGTCCGATGATAAGAACCAAGAAGCCTGCTCTGCTTCTAATCTTCTCTAATGTAGCCATTTAATATATCAATTATTTATTGTGTTATTACTTCATCATAATTTGAGTGTGCGAAGATACATATTTTTTATATATATACCATAACGATTCTTCAGTTTTGAATATACTTCATTTATCGTACCTTATGCAGCTTCATTACGGCTCAGTAATTCATTGTTAACTAATCGAATTTGAGGATGTAGAGGAGACAAACTTTTTGTCGTGTGGATAGTTGTGTTTATCTTTGTGTATAAAATTTAATCTTTAAATCATGAAACATTTTATCGTTCTATCGATCTTATTTTGTTTTTTACAAACAACATTTTCTGCCGGAGCCACCTCTCCATATAAGGAAAAAATGAATGAAGGGGTGAATACCTTAGTTGAGTGGCGCGACGAGAGCGGAATATGGATGAAGGCAGGATGGTGGAATTCAGCCAATATTTTGACAGCCATGCTACGTTATGCTGATGTTACGAACCAAAAAGAGCGTTTTGCCCCGATCATTAAAGATTTGTTTGATAAAACAAAAACACAACAAGAAGGAAACTACATCAACGAGTATTATGACGACGAAGGTTGGTGGTTGCTTGCTTGGATAGAGGCGTACAAATTGACCGGAGAACGTGATTATC
>JBKEBB010000374.1:0-12107 GCA_047972845.1 Bacteroidales bacterium | reverse complement strand
CTTCTCGGCTACAGTAACTGCCATCGTGGCATTGGGAGTAGCAACCTTGAAAGAATCGCTCAACAGACCGGGATTTTTCAAGGAATAATTATTTGTATGGAGTAGTGGAGAGAGTTTATGTAGTCTCACTACTCCTTCGTTTTTTTAGGCACCTCATTAAACACCTATTCAGTTGAAACGTACCCCCTCTACACTATTATCATTTCTTCCGATTCTGTTTTTAGTAGGATCGTTGTCCCTCAACATGATCTATTTCACAGATGATGTGTTGAGCGGATCCACCCAAATGATGCTTCTTATCTCGGCCTTATTAGTTTGTGGAATATCTATACTCTATCTTAAAACTCCTTGGCACGATCTTGAGAAAGGAATAGTCAAACACTTGTCCGAATCAATTCCTGCTATTCTAATATTGTTGTTGATAGGGGTTCTCAGTGGTACATGGATGATTAGCGGCGTGGTTCCCGCGATGATATATTATGGACTGCAAGTTGTATATGCCCCTGTATTTTTGGCAACCGCCTGCATCGTCTGCGCCATAGTGTCTGTGTCAACAGGTAGTTCTTGGACTACAGTTGCTACAATTGGAATCGCTATGCTCGGAATTGGTAAAGTTTTAGGATATTCGGATGGGGTTATTGCAGGTGCGATAATCTCAGGAGCCTATTTTGGAGATAAAATATCTCCCCTCTCGGATACCACCAACTTGGCCTCAAGCTCAACCGGAACTCCCCTGTTTACCCACATCAGAAACATGTTGATTACCACTACTCCTACATTCGCGCTGACTATAATTCTGTTTTTGATCGTCGGTTTTTATAGTTATGAAGAAGGTTCGGTAGGATCACAGGAATTGGCAGACACCATTCTTGCACACTATTCAGTTAATCCTGTTCTCTTCGTTGTGCCGGCATTTACCATCTGGATGATTATTAAACGAGTTCCGGCCTTTATTACCCTGTTTGTATCCTCGTTGTTGGCGGCGATATTTGCCATCGTTTTACAAGGTAATGTATGTCAAATGGTGTCGGGTATAACAGACAATTCGATTGCCGCAGGACTGGTTTCTTCGCTTCGTTCGATGTATGGATCGGTTTCGTTACAAACAGACAACGAATTGTTTAATCAACTAACTGCCACTAAAGGAATGGCGGGTATGCTGAATACGGTTTGGCTCATAATCTGTGCCATGGTTTTTGGTGGCAGCATGGATGCGGCGGGAATGTTGATGGCTCTTTCGAGAGCTATGATTCGTTTCATGCACAACGCTGTGTCGTGTGTTTCGTCTACTGTTGCTACCTGCATTTTGATGAACATAACTACTGCAGACCAGTACATATCAATACTTTTACCGGGTAAGATGTATTCAGGTGTGTTTAAGAAAAGAGGATTCGACTCTTCTCTACTCAGTCGTACTCTTGAAGATTCGGCAACAGTTACTTCCGTATTGATTCCATGGAATACATGCGGGATGACACAAGCATCAGTACTGAATGTTGCAACATTAACATATCTTCCCTATTGTTTTTTTAATATAATCTCGCCAATAATGTCTATCTTTATTGCAGCTATAGGATATAAGATAAAACGAATTCCGGCGGAAGAGATAAAAAAGCAAGAGTAAGCACAAGGTTAAACACATAATTATCGACTCAAAGATATTTCCGATACCGATAATTATTAGATATGAAAGCAAGTTTGATTCCTCTCCAACTAACGCATACTACAACCAATAAATAAAAGAATTATGAAAAGAAATCTATTTATTATCGCTTTTGCATTCGTATCGATTGCAATAATGGCGCAAGATATGCATGTAGTACCCCTTCCAAAACCTAATAAAGAGAGAGGAACATCGGTTATGAAAGCACTTTCAGACCGACAATCATGTAGAACCTTTGCCGATGTGAAACTTAGGGATCAAGATTTGTCTGATTTATTATGGGCAGCTAATGGCATAAACAGACCGGAGACAGGGAAAAGGACAGCTCCCAGTGGATTAAACAAGCAAGAAATTGAGTTGTTTGTAATTATGAAAGATGGGGCCTATTATTATGATTATAAATCGCATCTCTTATTATTGGTATCTACCAAAGACCTTAGAAGTGAGGTAGCCGGAAGGCAAGAGGCATACAAAGAGGCTCCTCTATTTGTGCTGATCGTAGCCAATATGGCACTGGTAGGTCATAACGACGAACGATCTCGCCTGTATGCAGGTGTTGATGCGGGTATTGTGTGTCAGAACATAAACATATTCTGTTCAGCCGTCGGTCTGGGAACTGTGCCACGCGCTACTATGGAGAGCGAGGCATTGAGAAAAGAACTTAATCTAACGCCCGATCATCTACTTCTAATGAATAATCCGATAGGATATAAGAAATAATTATTCGGGGAATTGTATAAAAGAGAAAAGGCACTGACCACATAGAATATATGTAAGTCAGTGCCTTTTCCCTTTTATTTTTTGTCAAGGATTGAATTGCGGCATCTTATTGTTGATCTTTCTTCTGACGGGGACGAAGAAGAGCAATATGGATGGTGACAGCAGTTGAAATACTCACCAATAGAATCATAACGGCTACTTTCTCCACCAAAAAGACAATGGAGAGAATAATAGTGGCCCACATTAGAATAATTGTCTGGAGTTTGTGTCGGAGAGACATTCCCTTTCCTTGGGTATAGGATTGAATATAACTACCTAATAATTTACTATTTTCCAACTTACGTGCTCGTTCGGGATCCGATTTGGCAAATAGAAACATGGCGGCCAACAAAAAGGGAGTAGTAGGAAGTAATGGCAAAAATGCCCCCAATAAACCTAATCCTACACAGATATAAGCAATAATCAGATAGACGTATTTAAGTTTCAAACGAATAAATATTTAATTAATCAATGCGCACACAACCTAATATTCGTATGCAGAATCGATTCTTTGAGATTATATGATTGGTATGCAAAGATACAACAATTACTCAGAATGGATTTTACAGTTTATACATACCTTTAAATTGGTTGAATTGATATAAGATTGTCAATTAAAACAAAAGAGGATCCCCATGAATGAGGATCCTCCGAAGTAATTGACATTAAAAAGAGTCTTTATGACTCAATCAATGAATTATTGATTCTTAAGAGCAGCTTGAGCAGCGGCAATACGAGCAATTGGAACGCGGAATGGTGAACACGATACATAGTTCAGTCCGGCACGATGGAAGAACTCAACAGAAGAAGGTTCTCCACCATGTTCTCCACAAATACCCAATTTGATATCCGGACGAACCGATTTTCCTTTTTCAACAGCCATCTTCACCAATTGGCCTACTCCTTTTTGATCAAGAACTTGGAATGGATCTGCTTTCAGAATCTTCTTATCCAAATAGATTGGAAGGAAAGAGGCAATGTCGTCACGTGAATATCCGAAGGTCATCTGGGTTAAGTCGTTTGTTCCGAATGAGAAGAACTCCGCTGAAGTAGCAATCCTCTCGGCTGTAAGCGCGGCACGAGGCACCTCGATCATTGTTCCAACCATAAACTGAACAGAATCGCCAACCTCTTCAAATAATTGAGCAGCAGTATCGCGGATAATGTTTTCTTGTTCTTTAAACTCATATAAAGTACCGGTAAGTGGAACCATAATCTCAGGATGAACCTCTACCCCTTCACTTTTCAATGCGAGCGCAGCTCCTAAAATCGCACGAGTTTGCATTTCGGTGATTTCAGGATAGGTATTACCTAAACGACAGCCACGATGTCCGAGCATGGGGTTTTGTTCGTGCAAAGCTTGAACACGTTGTCTGATAATCTTAACATCAACGCCCATTGCATCGGCCAACTCTTGTTGACCTTTGTCATCGTGAGGTACAAACTCATGAAGAGGAGGATCGAGCAGACGAACAGTAACTGGATAACCTGCCATTGCACGGAAAATACCTTCGAAGTCGGCTTGTAGATAAGGCAATAACTTGGTCAACGCTTGTTTGCGACCATCGGTACAGTCGGCAAGAATCATCTCACGCATTGCTTTGATCTTATCGCCTTCGAAAAACATATGCTCCGTACGGCACAAACCAATACCGGTAGCTCCAAAATTGCGAGCAACCTCGGCATCGTGAGGAGTATCAGCGTTGGTGCGAACTGATAGCTTGGTGTATTTATTGGCAATCTTCATCAGTTCGGCGAAATCAGCATCAACTTCCGCCTCTTTGGTCCCTACCTGCCCCAAATAAATATCTCCTGTAGAGCCATTCAATGAAATATAATCACCTTCATTCAATGTCAATCCGTTTACTTCGATGGTTTTAGTGGCGTAGTCGATCTTTAGAGCTCCCGCACCAGACACACAACATTTACCCATTCCGCGAGCAACAACAGCCGCATGTGAAGTCATACCACCACGAGCGGTAAGAATACCTTGAGCGGCAGCCATACCTGCAAGGTCCTCAGGGGATGTTTCGATACGAACCATGATAACCTTTTCTCCTTTTGCAGCCCATTCAGAGGCATCGTCGGCATTGAATACGATCTTTCCGGTAGAAGCTCCCGGAGAAGCGGCCAAGCCCTTTGCAATAATGTTTGCACTCTTCAATGCTTTATTGTCAAAAACAGGGTGTAATAGTTCATCCAATTTCAATGGTTCGATACGCAATAACGCCTCTTGCTCGGTAATCATTCCTTGGCGGAACAAGTCCATGGCAATCTTAACCATGGCAGCACCGGTACGTTTTCCGTTACGCGTTTGTAGGAACCACAATTTGCCTTCCTGTACTGTGAACTCCATATCCTGCATGTCACGATAGTGGTTCTCCAATTTCGTTTGCAGCATATCCAGCTCTTTGTATATTTCGGGCATAGCCTCTTCCATGGAAGGATATTTGGCAAGACGTTCTTCTTCTGAAACACCTGCTAGTTCAGCCCAACGTTGTGAGCCCAGCTTTGTGATTTGTTGCGGAGTACGAATCCCCGCTACCACATCTTCTCCTTGAGCATTAATAAGATATTCTCCGATAAATTGATCTTCTCCGGTAGCCGCGTCACGACTGAAACAAACTCCCGTTGCGGATGTCTCCCCCATATTTCCAAACACCATTGCTTGGACATTTACAGCGGTTCCCCATTCAGCAGGAATGGCTTCCATCTTACGATAGAGAATTGCACGATCATTCATCCATGAGTCGAACACAGAGCAGATCGCACCCCACAATTGCTCATAAGATGATTCAGGGAAATCTTTTCCGGTTTGTTTCTTCACAGCTGATTTAAAACGTGCTACCAGCTCTTTTAGATCATCTACAGTCAGCTGAGTATCGAGTTCAACTCCCTTTTCCTCTTTGAGATGTTCGATGATCTCTTCAAATGGATCGATGTCATTCTTATTTACAGGTTTCATTCCCAAAACAACATCCCCATACATTTGCACGAAGCGGCGGTAAGAATCCCATACAAAACGTGGATTGCCCGTTTTCTTTGTCATGCCTTCTACAACGGCATCATTCAATCCCAAATTAAGGATTGTATCCATCATACCCGGCATTGAAGCACGTGCACCTGAACGAACTGAAACCAACAACGGATTTTCTACGTCTCCAAATTTTGAATTCATCAATGATTCAACAAGTGCAATCGCCTTTTCAACTTCTGGTTTGAGAAGTTCAACTACGTTCTCCTTGCCTATTGAATAGTATTCGTTGCATACATCAGTAGTGATCGTAAAACCGGGAGGAACATGCACCCCGATCAAATTCATTTCAGCAAGGTTTGCACCCTTGCCACCGAGTAAATTTTTCATCCCGGCCTTTCCTTCCGCGCGTCCGTTGCCAAACGTGTAAACTCTTTTTGTTTCCATAAAAATGATTGTGTGTATGTAAGTAATTATATCGTATATTAGAGAGATAAAACAGATAGCTATTAGAACGTAATAACCCACTATTAAAAAATCTCAAATAAGGTAATACTTTGTAAGTTGGGGCAAAAATAATCCGATTAATGTAATAATCTCTATCCAACGAACTAAATTTCACATGTATATCTGTTTTTGATAAAAAGAGATGATTAATCAACAAAAAGATGCTAACTTTGCAACGAGATTGTGCTTATAGAAAACTCTTCAAATAATTGAAGAGCTGAAGAGATCAGATCAAATGGTTTTACTTGAAATTATATAGATAATTCATCGTAAAATTCCATCCGGTAACAATGATGATAGCGATAACTTTTGCCAGATAAAAATTGGCTGATAAGCGCGAAGTCAAAAGGTAAATAATAAAGTTATTGATCCCAAGCCCAATGATGGAGATAATGATAAATAGAGTATATTCGCTCTGAATATCCGGATTTGAGCTTACAAAGGTCCAGAATCGGTTTAGAAAATAGTTCGATGTGGCAGCAAGTACAAATCCGGTAGAATTTGCAAAATACTTATTCAATCGGACCTTCTCTTTCAACCAATAGGTAATAGCGAAATCGAGCACGAAACCCGAAGCACCAACCAAACCAAATTTGAGGAATTTGTAAAACATTCCAATATTATTTTGTCGCAAAGATAGATAAATTTGAATATGTCTTCTATATTATTGATCGAGAGTTCTACGGAAATAACATCCACCGCACTCTCAGTTGACGGGAAAATTGTTTACGAAAAAGAGACTCGTCAACCCAATTCACACACCACGCTGTTGGCTCCCTATGTCGAAAATGCGCTCAATTTCTTCTCTGAAGAGTTCAAAGATCAGAAAATTGATGCCATTGCAGTGAGTGGTGGCCCCGGTTCATACACCGGACTGCGCATTGGAGTTGCCCTTGCCAAGGGATTATGCTATGGATTCAACGTTCCTCTGATTGCTATCGACACATTGATGTTGATGACCCATCAATTGATCAGTCAATATCCCGACTCTCTTTTTTGTCCAATGATTGATGCACGTCGAATGGAGGTTTATTGCGCTATTTACAATGCAGAGTTAGATACCTTGAGACCGATTTCCGCGGATATTATCGACGATCAGAGCTTTATCGACTATCTTTCCTCCAACAAGGTATGTTTTTTTGGAAATGGAGCTAAGAAATGCCGAGGCATTATCACACATCCGAACGCTCTTTTTATTGACAACATCGTTCCTCTTGCCAGCCAAATGAGTGTATTGGCTCAACAAATGTTCGACAACGGGCAATTTGAAGATGTAGCCTATTACGAACCTCACTATTTGAAGGAATTTGTAGCCAAGGTGTCTGTAAATAAAGTTCTTCACGGATAACCAATATATCACTATTTAAACAAACAATCAACACATGTATAAGTACCCAATGCCCCAACAACATATGCCCGATTACAATACCCAAAAGCAGGTTATAACTCTGCCTGAATATGGTAGAACGATACAGAACTTGGTTAAATTTGCCACAAATCTGCCGACTAAAGAGGAACGTACGCGTTGTGCTTACGCGATAATCGACATTATGGGGAATCTATTCCCCTATCTTAGGGACTCAGAGGATTACAAACACAAGCTTTGGGATCATCTTGCCATCATGTCCGATTTCAAACTCGACATCGATTATCCATATACTCCGTTAGGTCAGGAGAATCTGCGCACAAAACCCCACTCAATCTCCTATCCAGTATCTATGATTGAAGAACGCCATTATGGCAATTCTATTATGTTGATGATTGCTAAAGCGGTGGAATTGAATGAAGGAGAAGAGCGCGCGGCGATGCTTCACATGATTGCCAACCACATGAAAAAATGCTATTTGCTATGGAATAATGGCACCGTGGACGACAATAAGATTATCGATGATATTTGTCGTTTAGCAAAGGGTAAAATCAAACCTGAAGAGATCACCTTTAAATTGACTGAAACCCGTTCGATCTTTGAAATTAAGAAGAAGATTAACGGTAAACAGAACATGCAAAGCAATCAGAACAATAAACAACGACAATTCCAACGAAACGGTTCATTTAAGAAATAGAGATTATGGCATCGTTTATTATTGAAGGAGGGAGAGAACTCCGCGGAGAAATCACTCCTCAAGGAGCAAAGAATGAAGCGTTAGAAGTGATTTGTGCGACTCTGTTAACCGAGGAGGAGGTTATCATTGAAAACATCCCACGAATTGTCGATGTGATGAATCTCATCGATTTGCTTCGTGCAATGGGAGTAGAGGTTACTGAATGTTCACAATCGACCTTTTCTTTCAAAGCAGCGGATCTAAATCTTGATTACCTCGAATCTGAGGAATTTCTCTTGCGATGCGCGGCTCTCAGAGGATCAATCATGATTGTAGGTCCACTTATTGCCCGTTTCGGTAAGGCCAAGATTGCTAAACCGGGAGGTGATAAGATTGGCCGCAGACGTCTCGACACCCATTTCATCGGATTTCAATATCTCGGTGCTCTATTCGATACCTGCGACTCATGCAACTCTTATTCCATCATTGCGCCTAAGTTGAAAGGAGCGGATATGCTGCTCGATGAAGCCTCTGTTACCGGAACAGCCAATATCATCATGGCTGCCGTACTCGCACAGGGAACCACTACCATCTATAATGCCGCGTGCGAACCCTATATCCAACAACTATGCCGCATGCTTAACGCGATGGGAGCAAACATAAATGGCATCAAATCCAATTTACTTACCATTCATGGAGTGGAATCGCTTGGTGGAACTCGTCATCGCATTCTTCCCGACATGATAGAGGTAGGTAGTTTTATTGGAATGGCAGCAATGACCCAATCTCCTATCACCATCAAAGATGTGTCATATGACAATCTTGGCATTATTCCCACAGCATTCAATCGCATGGGTATCGCCATCGAGCGACGCGGCGATGATCTTTATATTCCCAAACAAGGAGTTTATACGATCGACTCATTCATCGATGGCTCAATATTGACCATTGCCGACGCTCCATGGCCAGGACTCACTCCTGACCTTTTAAGCATTTTGCTCGTTGTAGCGACACAAGCCAGAGGCAGTGTTCTCGTTCATCAAAAGATGTTTGAGAGTCGTCTGTTTTTCGTAGATAAACTGATCGATATGGGTGCTCAAATCATCCTTTGCGATCCCCATAGAGCGACTGTCATCGGCCAGGCCTTCCGTGCTCCTCTGCGCGCCGGAAACATGTCTTCTCCCGATATTCGTGCTGGTATAGCACTACTAATAGCTGCTATGTCGGCCAACGGAAACAGTAAAATATCAAATATAGAGCAAATAGATCGAGGCTACGAATCAATTGATTTACGATTCAACGCACTTGGTGCCAACATAACCCGTGTAGATTCATGATCAAAGCCGACGAATTAATCAGAGTGGGACAACTCAACAAACCACACGCCCTCAAGGGAGAGATAAATTTTACTCTCTCAGAACCCGATCTATTCGACGAGGTTGAACCTGACATGATTTTTGTTCAGGTAGATGGATTGTTTGTGCCATTTTTCATTGAAGAATACCGCTTCAAATCGGACGATGCAGGGATTATCCACTTTCAAGATATTAACTCCGACACTGAGGCTCGTGAATTGAGTAATCTCCCCATTTTTCTCCATCATGATCAAACTTCGGGAGTGGATGTCCTTCTTTCCGCTAATCCAATAATTGGTTTTTCAATTATTGATTCTGTACTTGGCCCTATTGGCGAAATTGTAGATGTAGATGATTCTACCATGAATGTTCTTTTGATAGTACAAGTCAAAGGCGATACGGTTTATATTCCATTTGCCGATGAGTATATCAATCAAATTGACGAATCGGCAAAGACTATACACACCACCCTACCCGACGGTTTGTTTGACAATGATGGCGACACCTATTAATGTTTCAGATCTATTAATTGGTTACTCTATAAAGGGGGTTCCTACCTCAATTCTCCCTCCTCTTAATTTTTCGATTAACAAGGGGGAAATGGTCTGTTTGATTGGGCCCAATGGTTGTGGTAAATCTACTCTCTTACGTACACTTGCCGCGCTGCAACCTTCTCTCGGTGGCAATGTTTTAATCGATAGCAAACCCCTCCAATCTTATTCATCCGAACAACTTGCCACGCAAATAGCATTGGTACTTACCGACTCTGTCAAGATAGATCAGATGAAGGTCAAAGACCTCGTAGCGATGGGACGTATCCCCTACCGAAGATGGTTTCATTCGGAATCGTCCCAAGATGTTGCCGCTATCGAACACGCTATTCACCTGACACAAATCAGTTCACTACTCGAAAAGCCCATCAATTCTCTCTCCGACGGTGAACGCCAACGATGTTTCATCGCTAAAGCTCTCGCGCAGGAATCGCCCATCATTCTTCTTGACGAACCTACCGCGCACCTTGATGTAAGTGGACGTATTCAAACCATGACTCTTCTCGGCAAATTGGCCTATGAGCATGATAAAACGATTTTGATATCAACCCATGAACTCGATTTTGCACTCCAAACCGCCGACCGCATATTCCTTATGAAACAGGAAAAAGAAATAGTTGAAGGCGCTCCCGAAGACATTGTTTTATCTGATCAAATCGGACAAACCTTTTGCAATAATGATATCCGCTTCGACCTACATACCGGAAACTTCCAGGCTACTCCCCAAGCCCATTTTCCAATCACTCTGATGAGCAAAGGCGAAGGCTATTTCACATATTGGACAGAGCGCGCGTTGGTAAGAAAAGGATATAGTCTGATCGATCAGTCAACTGTGATTGTGACCGTTGATGAACGAAAAAAGATATGGATTATTGATACTCCTTCGCAAACCTATTCCACACAAAACATCAGTGGACTGCTTGATTGTCTAAAACGGCAATTCATGCCTCAAAATGACCCCCAGAAAGTCATTTAAAAATCCAATCTACCGATATTTCTTTCATATTTCTCTACAAAAAGACCCTCTTCCATTTCACTTTATTAGCATTCCATTCTAAATAATAGACATATCGATCGAATGTAATCCCTATAAAGTAGCATTCGATCAGAAAAATAGCCATTAATGGGGATTGAACAATTATTTCAATCACCTTACTTTTGCGTCATAATAACCAATTATGAAAGATATGGGAAAGACTGCTATTATTTATGGTTCATCATCCGGCATAACCGAAGAGGTTGCTAATCGAATTGCCTCTCAAATGGGGGTGGAAAAAGAGGATCTATATAATGTAACCAATATCAAAGCCGATACAGTGGCAAAATACGACCTTCTACTTCTGGGTAGCTCTACCGATGGTTATGGTGAACTACAGGAAGATTGGTATGATGGGTTGAAAGTGCTTAAAAAATCGGATCTGACAGGAAAGAAAATTGCCTTATTTGGAACAGGTGATAGTTCTTCGTTTTCGGATTCCTTCTGCGGAGCTCTTGGCGAATTGTATAAGGAGCTCGAATCGTCAGGGGCTATCTTTATCGGGCAAGTTGACTCGGCTGAATACACGTTTGATGATTCTGATGCATTAATTAATGGACAATTCATCGGTTTGGCAATCGACGAAATGAATGAACCCGAAAAAACGGATGATAGAATCGCACGTTGGATTGAAACAATTCAATAAACTTTCCAAATGAAGAGAGAAGAGAGGGTCCCGCCGGTAATGAAGGTATTATTCAACCATATTTATGAATATAAAAAAGGGGTACGCAATCTCGTTCTATTTACAATGAACGAACAGTACGCAACGTTGGCCTGTGAGCGGCTCGACCGCCAGAACATTTCTTATCTCATCCAGCGAGCTGGTAAAAACAACATCAATGTATATTTCGGACAACACGAATGTCTGGACACCATTCGCACCTTCGTTTCCCGTCCTCTGAATATGCTCACTCCCGAAGAAGACTTCATCCTCGGGACGCTTCTTGGATACAACATTTGCGATCAATGCAAGCGATTCTGTACTCGAAAAAAGGAGTATTCAGCATCGGTCATGTGTGTATAAAATCAAACACAATCTTTCCGACTGCAACTATGAACCACAATCCATTGTTTAAAACTCGTCGCGCATTACCCGTTACTACCAACTATTTTGCTCTACAAAAAAAGAACGGGACCTTTTTATAAAAACGAATATACGTTTCACTGCAAAGGACTGCTTCTTTGGAGTAAAACGTATATACCTTTTTTTGAAGATA
>JBKEBB010000349.1:0-31740 GCA_047972845.1 Bacteroidales bacterium | reverse complement strand
GTTGCTATCGGCGACGATTTAAATGTTGTTGGTGCTCATGACGTTGTTGTGCAGGCTGATGCTCTTCTTGGTGAAGTGTCATTGTATGATGCCGACGCGTTGATTTTGCCGGGTGGATGGCCCGGAGCAAAAAATCTTTCAGAGTGCAAACCTCTTATCGAAGCCGTTGTCAAGCAGCACACGGAAGGTGGATGGGTGGCTGCTATTTGTGCCGCGCCTTTTGTATTGGGAGTAAACGGTATTCTCGAAGGGAAACTGGCCACATGTTATCCCGGCTTCGAGAAAGATTTACATGGTGCCGAATTCATTGAAAAAGGGGTTGTCGTGTCTGATAATGTAATTACAGCGCGTGGTCCTGCCTTCTCAATCGATTTCGGATTGACTATTGCCGAGGTTCTCGTTGGAAAAGAGAAAGCGAAAGATGTGGCCAAAGGGATGCTTCACATCTAAGTCCGGCTATTCGTTTAAATCATCAAAGGGAGAGCAGTTATTCTCTCCCTTTATTCAATACCCATGAAAATCCGTACTGTTGCCCTTCTAACTCTCTTTTTAATTGTCCTCGATCAGGCGGTTAAATGGTTAATCAACGCCTACTATTTCGATGTCACGTTCCCAATTATTCCCTCGTTGCTTGAGTTCATGCCTACATTCAACGACAAACACAGCTATGTAAACGTGCTCCTTAACCAGTATCTGGGCATTCATGTCGGATTGCTTCCTCATATCATTTTGTTTGTGATAATACAATTCATTATGATAGTTCTGTATGGCTATTTTAAGAATAATCTTAAGAACTTCCGTATCCTTGGAGTCGCTTTCGCTTTTCAAATGGCGGCAATGGCATGCGCGTTGTTAGGAAATTTGGTGTGGAAAGAGGGAACGCTCGATTTAATCTATCTGGTTACTCTCTTTATATTAGACTTAAAAGACCTATATTAAAACTGTTTTATTATATTGTTATTTATCTATGTTTATTCAGTAAAGAAGCCCTTGGAGAAGGTGCAGTTTTCGGATCTTGTATTCTATGCAAAAGGGCTGTTTGGGAGGCGATGATGCGGTGAGTGATGTTTGGAGTGACAATTGACGAAGAAAAAGGCGAAATTTGAGGTGGTAATTAACTATATGTAAATTAAAAAGCCTACATTTGCAGGCTGAAGTATAAAATAAGAAAATGAAAAAAATTAGTTACGCACTGGGGCTTAGCATGGGGAACAACTTCATCGGCACCGGAATTAAGGATCTTGATGTAGATGCCTTTGCAAGTGCCTTGAAGGCAGTGATGAACGGCGAAGAGCCCGAAATGAGTTACGATGAGGCTAAAGAGACAGTAAACGGATATTTTCAAGAGTTGCAAACCAAGGCGTATGGAGCCAATGCCGAGGCGGGCAAGAAGTTTCTTGAAGAGAATAAATCCAATGAAGGAGTTGTTTGTACCCCTTCAGGACTACAATACAAAGTGTTGAATCAGGCTATCGGTCAAAAACCTACTCTTACTAACCGTGTAAAATGTCATTATCATGGAACGTTGATCGACGGAACTGTCTTCGACAGCTCTGTACAACGCGGAACTCCTGCAGAGTTTGGAGTGAACCAAGTGATCGCGGGATGGGTTGAAGGATTACAACTAATGAGTAAAGGATCGAAGTTTCGTTTCTTTATACCTGCCGACTTGGCATACGGAGACCACGGTGCCGGTGAAGTAATCGCCCCGGGAAGTGCCCTGATCTTCGACGTGGAATTGATCGATATTCTTTAATAATTTAATTATCTACACTATTTATTTATGAAAAAGATTTTGTTTTTTGCTGCATTGGTTGTGGCTATTACAGTAGTTGCTACTTCTTGCAATCAGGCTCCTAAAGCCGCTTTGAAAAATGATGTTGACAGCATGAGCTACGCCGTGGGTGTTAATTTCGGAGTTAACTTTGCTCAGCAAGTTGCTTCTATCCCTGGTGGTGAAATCAACAAAGATGACCTTATCGCAGGTTTTATTTCTGCATTCAAAGGTGAAGACACCAAAATTGCTGCCGATTCTGCACAAAAGATAATGATGGCATATTTTGAGAAAGTTGCAAACAAAGAGAGTGTTAAAGCGAAAGAGGACGGAGAGAAATTCCTTGCTGAAAACAAAGCGAAAGATAGCGTTCAAGTTACTGAGAGCGGACTTCAATACAAAGTAATCACTGAAGGAACCGGAGCAACTCCTACTGCAGAGAGCGAAGTGATGGTTAACTACCGCGGAACTTTGATCGACGGAACTGAGTTTGACAAAAACGACTCAATTACATTTGTTGCCGGACAAGTAATCAAAGGATGGACAGAAGGTCTTCAATTGATGAAAGAGGGTGGTAAATACCAATTGGTTATTCCTTCTGAACTTGGTTATGGCGAGCAAGGTGCTGGTGCCCAGATCAAGCCTCATTCAGTATTGGTATTCGAGATCGAATTGCTTAAAGTACTTCCTGTTAAGAAGTAATTTAACTATACCAAATATAGGGAAGCGATGTACTGTGTGCATCGCTTTTTTTATATCTTTTCTATCATATAAGAGATAAAGAGAGATAATATGACAAAAAAAGTAGCAATGTATTGTAATAATCGCTACTTTTGCTGACTATTTGCATTGATAATTAAAATAACCATATCAATATGAGTACAATCGAAAAAATAGATGTTCTCGATTTGCAGATTCTTGAAATCATTTCGCACAACGCTCGCACACCTTTCAAAGAGGTAGCTGCCGAATGTGGAGTTTCTCGCGCTGCGATTCATCAACGCGTACAGCGAATGATCGATCTGAATGTGATTATTGGTTCAGGCTATCATGTCAATCCCAAAGTATTGGGATATCGTTCGTGTACATACATCGGAATTCGTCTTGAAAAAGGATCGCTTTACAAAGAGGTTGCTCCTGAATAAGAGAAAATTCCCGAAATCGTAGAATGTCATTTCACAACCGGTCCTTACACTATGCTTGTAAAACTGTTTGCCCGCGACAATGAACATTTGATGGATTTGTTAAACAATCGCATTCAGGAGATCAAAGGTGTAATAGCTACTGAAACATTGATTTCGCTCGATCAAAGTATTAAGCGCGAGGTTCCTATTCGTCGTTAATCGGATATTGATTCCGTCCCAATAAAAGGTAAGCCGTAGGGGTGAGCTGTTTGCTCTGCTTCTACGGCTTATTTTATAAGTGTTATTTGTTTCTTTTGCTTAGCACTTTAACAACTGCTTGGCGTGAATCTTGTCTTCGGCCAACTGTTTGGAGAGCTCTTCTCGTCCGGACATCCTCTTCTCAGGACGCATAAACGATACAATCTCCATGCGGATATTTTTTCCATAGAGATCGCCATTGTAGTCAAACAGGTGTACCTCTACGCTCAGTCCTCCTGCATCGTGCATAGTTGGACGAACGCCTATGTCGGCCATTCCTCCGTATCTTTCTCCATCCACATGTACGTAAACGGCATATACTCCTATTCGAGGAAGCAATCGGTCCGAGCTGTCAATTTGTATATTTGCTGTGGGAAAACCGAGCTCTTTGCCAAATCCGTGTCCGTGAATCACCCCTCCATTCAGCTCGTAGTATCTTCCGAGCGCCGAAGTGGCGGCGTCGATCTCTCCGGCAAGCAGCAGTCGACGAATGTGTGAAGAGCTGATCTGTTGTCCGTTGATTTTATAGGCATCCGTGCGGATTATCTGCATTCCTACCTCTCTGGCAATGGTTTGATACTCGCGCACATCTTCAATCAGATCAGATCCAAAGCGGTGGTCATATCCCATGAAAAGGGTACGCACACGATAATAAGCCGCCAGGTTGTGTATAAACTCCCGAGCCGTATAGCCTGCCACCGTGGGGGTAAACTCAAGAACGATTGACATGTCAATGCCGGTGGTGCCGAGTAGATTGATTTTATGATCAAAACTGGTCAGAGTTTCCGGTTGGTAGTATTCGTTCAGAATTTTACGCGGGTGTACCGGAAACGTGATGGCCGCCGAGCAAAGGTTATGGTGTTTGGCAAAATCAACCACTTGCGAAAGCAGGTAACGATGCCCGTTGTGTACTCCGTCGAAATATCCTATGGTTGCAACCACGCCTCTGGCGGGCGAATTGGTGTATCGGATTATATTCATGAAATGGTAGATTACTGTGTTGAATTATGACCGCAAATTTACACGACAATTTCTATATAGCAGCAAAGATAGCTCAAAAAGTGGGAATTCGGGTCTATTGTCATCATCAATAGGTCGGAGTGATTCGCTCCTTTTGGCTCTTCTTTCTGACAAAAGAGAGATGTCTCCCCTATTGGCTTTACTCAACGATCGAACATGAATGAACCATTGCGATCATATGATATCCTCCCCGAATATGAAGGTTGAGTCTTCATACATGCCGCCCGGTTAGTTGTGCTATTATTCATCAGAAGATTTGTTCCCAATTGGCTAACTATCCTCTCAGATTCATCATGCCAACCAATTCTATTCCGATTCTCCTCTACACTATGATGTGCTGTGGCGTACACCGCGATAGGTTGCCCTGTACACCATGGCGTGCTCTCCTGTACACCACGAATCGAATGTGAAGGGAGTGTTCGATGAATTGGATAACCCGGTTGGCCTACTTTCTTTTGTGCGATTGTACAATGAATTTGTTCTCAGTATCAATTGGAAATTATTCACGAAATTGGTTTAAACGCTCCTTTTTTGTATATTCACGGTTTCTATTCTCCTTAGTCAATGTATATCTGAGGTCTCATTCAAATTGTATTAAACTATGCGCCAGCTCCTCCTTCTTCTTTTTATCCTTGTTGTATCAACTGTGTCGGCGGCCTCTGATCGTAGAACTCGCACCATTGAACGGTTTGTGCAAGATTCGATATTTCGTCACGGAGCCGTGGCGGTGGGTTTGTATAATGCAAAAAGCGGAAAGCCAGTTTACGAACACAATGCACATCAAGCATTGATTCCGGCCTCTACCGTGAAGTTGGCCTCCACGGGTGCGGCACTTGAGCTCTTTTCTCCTGATTTTAGATTTTCCACCACCTTATATCACACCGGAGAGATTGGTTCTGATGGCGTTCTCAAAGGATCGCTGCTTGTGGTGGGGAGTGGAGACCCTTCGCTTGGCAGTCGTTTTCTTTCGATGAAAGCGGACTCCTTCCTTGTATTTTTTGCAGATCGTCTTTTGGAGGCGGGAGTGAGATCGATCGAGGGAGAGATAGTAGCTGTTGAACGAGCGGAGTCTCCTTTTGATAACATCTCTCCGAAGGTGTTGTGGGAAGATGTCGCTTCGTACTACGGTGGGGGGTGTTACGATCTGAATATATACGATAATAATTTCTCTTTGCGTGTAGTTCATGATAATCCCACCGATGTCCGCTTCATTCTGGAGCCTTCTATTCCGGGATTGGCATTGACCAATCGGTTGCGGGTATGGGAGCAAGACAAAGACAGCCTCGCGCTCTATCCCAACATGACACGCGCAGGAGTGGAGGTTAGGGGAGCGATATCTCGGCAATCGCGCCAAACAACACTTCGTGGAGCCATACCCGATCCTCCGATGTTGTTGATCACCGAACTGAGGCGAGAGTTGCAACGACGAGGCATCGGTGTGAGTGGTAATTCGGTAGTCAGATCCTATACTCAAAAGGAGATCGCGGAGTTGAAAGAGTCTGCTGCTCCTGTTGCTGAGTGGAGCTCTCCCTCGTTGCTTGAGTTGTCGCGTGAGACCAACTTTAGGAGTCTGAACCTCTATGCCGAGGCCATCAATCGTCTGCTGACTCAGGTCGATACTTTTGGATGGAGCGATGGTACGATATATCCGTTGGTGGCTTATTGGAAGTCGAAAGGGATGAATACGGAGGGGGTGTGGCTGTATGACGGGAGTGGACTTGCGCAATCCAATCGGGTAAAGGCATCGTTCATTGCCGATGTGTTGGTTCGCATGTATCGTTCTCCCTATTCATTGGCATTTGTCTCTACATTACCTCAAGTAGGAAAGGAGGGATCGGTGGCTGGACTTTTCAGAACGAAAGAAAATAAAGGAAGAATTCGACTGAAAAGCGGGAGCATGAGTCAGGTAGCCGCCTATGCGGGATATATTGACGATGGGAATTCAACCTATGTGCTTGTGCTGATGATAAATCAATTTATGGGTGAACGAAGAGAACTAAACAAAAAGATAGAACGTTTATTATATAGTATTCAATAATATATCATACCTTTGCAGCTAATTTAACTGTCCGGAAGATACGATTGGGAGCTCCTCACGAGGATTGTTCCGCTAAAATGATCGACAAAAAGAGAATGAAACAATTAGGAAAAGAGCAAATACACTTTTTGCTGATTGATATTGAAGAGCTTAAGGAGTTGACTCAGGCCATCGATGAGATAGGTGGAGTGACCCCGTCCTTATACAAACTGGCTTTTGAGAAGGCGCAGCGAATCTATAACCGACTGAAACCCGAAGAGGAGAAGCAGCAAGAAACACTTTCGTCGGTTTCGATTCCGGTTAACGAACCTGAATTTCCGAACGTTACTTCACATGAGGAACCTAAAATTGAAGCTTCAATAAAGTTGAGGGTGTCGTCGTCCGATGATGAGGTGATCGAGCCTTTGGCTCATCCGTCGCTATCTGAGAATCGTATTGACGAGTTCTCTTCTTTGGACGAAAAAGACAATGAACCTTCTATATTCACACAGCCCATCATTATTCAAACTCCGACGACTCCGGTCGATATGTGTGAGCCACGTACGATATTGAATGAGCGGATTGCTTCGATTGCCACCTCGTTAAGCGAGGCACTCGAACGTAGAAACGCCTCTGATCTGCGTCGTGCCTTTTCGTTGAATGATCGTTTTCGTTTCCAACGGGAATTGTTTGGAAATAATGTGGAGAAAATGGAGGCTTCATTGACAGCTTTAAACAGAATGAATAATTTGGGAGAGGCATTGCACTACGTTTCCGATGTGATGCAACAAGATATGGAGAACGATACGGTTAAAGAGTTTGTCGCATTTTTGGAGAAACGATTCTCTAAATAAATGGTCGAAAGAATGGCTAAACTGTATGTTGTTCCCACACCGGTTGGTAATTTGGAGGATATCACCTATAGAGCTCTCCGGATTCTGAAAGAGGTGTCGTTTATACTTGCCGAAGACACCCGCACCACGGGAATGTTGCTGAAACACTTTGATGTGCAAACAAGGATGCAATCGCACCATAAGTTTAACGAACACAGGACGGTGGAGTCGGTGGTGGAACGAATTAAAGCGGGAGAGTCCGTTGCGTTGGTTTCTGATGCAGGAACTCCTTCGATATCCGATCCCGGCTTTTTAGTGGTGAGGGAGTGTGTACGTAACGGGGTTGAGGTGGAGTGTTTGCCGGGAGCCACTGCTTTTGTTCCGGCGTTGGTGAACTCAGGATTGCCGAGCGACCGTTTTTGCTTTGAGGGATTCTTGCCACAAAAGAAGGGACGAGCCTCTCGAATCAAAGAGTTAAGCGAAGAGAGTCGCACCATTGTATTGTACGAATCACCGTATCGCTTGGTGAAATGTCTGACTCAACTGAGTGAGGCGTTTGGTGAAGAACGAGAAGCGACTGTGTCACGTGAAATTTCGAAGATGTTCGAAGAGACGGTACGCGGAACATTGGCCGAATTAATAGCACACTTCAACGAAAAGGAGCCAAAAGGCGAGATTGTAGTTGTGGTGGCCGGAAAAGATAAGAGAGAATTGAAAAAAAATAAACAAGAGGACGGAGAATAAAGCGGAAAAATTGAGATGTAGAAGGATCTTTGTTGCTCCTTTATCCCTACTCCTAAAACAATCAAATCAATATTTAGGTATGAAAAAGATTATTTTTTCGCTCATAGCTGTAGCTATGATGGTTTCCTGCACAAACCATAAAGCAGAGAAACAACAACTGGAAACGAAACTCGATTCGATGAGCCTGGCTGCTGCCAAGACTGCCGCTGAATACGAGGAAATGCTCTCTCTGATGAATGAGGTGGAAGATGGTTTCAGAGAGATGAAGGCTGCCGAAAACTACCTGACCATTCAATCGGTAGGAAGTGGCGAAATGCAGACAACAACACGTGAGCGTGTGAAAAGCGATCTCTCATTTGTAAAAAGTACATTGGAGCGCAACCGTGAGCAATTGGCCAATTTGCAAAAGAAATTGCAGTCGAGCAACTACAAATCGTCTCAATTGCAAAAACGTCTTGACGCGATGATTAAAGATGTAGAGGAAAAAACGGCTACAATTGCCTCTCTTCAGGGTGAATTGTCAAAACGCGATGCCAGCATCCGCGAATTGCAGTCGAATGTGTCATCGTTGAAAGGAAATGTGGCTGAACTGGAACAGACCTCTTCTTCACAACAAAAAACAATCAAGGAAAGGGAAACTGAACTTAACACAGCTTGGTATGTGTTTGGAACAACCAAAGAACTTCGTGATTGGAAAGTAATTGAAGGAGGTACCATTTTCAAACGTAAAGAGTTGGTAATGGACAAAGGAATGTTTACCAAAATCGATATTCGTGAGGTGAAAGAGATTCCTCTTAAAGCTAAAAAAGCAAAACTATTGACAGAGCACCCTGTTTCGTCTTACAGTCTTCAAGCTGACGAGAACAAGGAACTTACATTGGTGATTATTGATTCGAAGGAGTTTTGGAGTATCTCAAAATATCTGGTGATTAACTTATAAAAAGGTTGATGTATAAGAATCTTTTTTTCGACTTCGACGATACCCTTTGGGATACATACGCCAATAGCCGAAATGCAATGGAGTCTCTTTTCGGAGGCTCCATTCTTTCATCCATCTATGACTCTTTCGACGATTGGTTTACTCCCTACTTGGAATATAATGAATTGTTGTGGGAGGCCTATCAACATGGGAAGATAGAGAAGGATCAACTTATTATTGATCGATTCCTGCTTCCATTGAAACGGAAAGGGGTAGATGATATTGAAGTAGCGCGGGAACTACACAGAGGGTATTTGGATACCGTGTCAGAACAAAGAGCGATCATCCCATATTCCATCGAACTGTTGGAATACCTTCGTCCGAAATACAAACTCTATATCTTGTCAAACGGATTCATCGAGGTGCAGTACCGTAAGATTGAAAATGCGGGTATGCTTGGTTTTTTTGATGATATCATCCTTTCGGAACATGCCGGGGTAAACAAACCCCACCCCGATATTTTTACATATGCCTTGACTCGAACCGCGTCCGAGAAACATGAATCTCTCATGATCGGAGACAATTTTGATACTGACATTACCGGAGCTTATAAGGTGGGAATGGATCAGATGTTTTATAATAGAAGAGGACAAACCAATCTCTCGTTTACTCCCACATTTGAGGTCTTTGGCCTTGATGAAATTCCACGTATTCTTTAGTATTAGACCTCTCGGTTGTATATTTGCATCAGTTTACTCATCTATCCATTAAGAAAATCATGAAACGTTGTCTCCTAACTATCCTGGCCGTCTTTGTATTGATATCGTCGTATGCGCAGAAATCCTCCAAATATGAATTTAGAGGAGTTTGGGTGCAGACCGTGTTCCAAATGCAGTATCAAACGATGAACAAACAGCGTATGCAGGACTATTTCATCAATATGCTTGATACGTTTCAACAGTTGGGATTCAACGCCCTAATCTTTCAGGTTCGTCCTGAAGCCGACGCGTTTTATAAGTCGGAGATAGAACCGTGGAGCCGATTCTTTACAGGTGTTCAAGGGATGGCTCCTTCGGAGAATTGGGATCCGATGGAGTTTCTCATCGAAGAGTGTCATAAAAGAGGAATGGAGTTTCATGCGTGGCTGAATCCGTATCGTGTCACCGCGTCGCTGAATCAACCCCTGTCACCCAATCATATCTATTTTAAACATCCCGAATGGTTTGTCTCCTACGGAGGAAAGATCTATTTCGATCCAGGACTTCCGCAGTCTCGTCGCCACTTCTGTACGGTGATAAAAGACATCGTTTCGCGCTACGACGTGGATGCTATTCATATGGATGACTATTTTTATCCCTATCCGGTCAATGGAGAAAAGTTTCCGGACGATGAAACGTTTGCCATCTATGGTCCGCGCCAAGGATTTGCTGCGACTCAGAAAGAGGATTGGAGAAGGTATAATACCGACATGCTGGTGAGTCAGATCAAACAAACGATTCGTCAGGTTAAACCGTGGGTACGTTTCGGTGTGAGTCCCTTCGGAATCTATAGGAATAAGAAAAGCACTCCCGACGGTAGTGGCAGCGAGACCAATGGATTGCAAAACTACGACGATCTCTATGCCGATATTCTCAAATGGGATAGAGAAGGATGGATTGATTACAACATGCCACAGATCTATTGGGAGATAGGACACACTGCGGCAGATTACAAGACACTGATTGAGTGGTGGAATAACAATACAACTCAAGCGCATCTGTACATTGGGCAGGATGTCAACCGTTCGGTTCGCGCACCCGAACAATCAAGCCCTAATAAGAATCAGATGGATACAAAGATTGACATGGCACGAAGACTATCTAAAGTCAATGGAAACTGTTTTTGGTATGGTACCGATATAATGGCCGACAATGGAGGAATTAAACTTCAATTGAATAAACTGCATGGTCAAGCGGCAATGGTGCCTCCCTATCCGAATCTGTACAACCTTCGTCCACGTGAAGTGAAAGGATTGAAGGCGAAATGGACTCCAAACGGATATGTGCTGATGTGGAAAGAGTATAAGGAAAAGAACCCGATGGATCAACATGTAGCATGGGCGGTGTATCAGTTTGATAAAGGAGAGCGGATTGATTTGAACAATAGCTCGGCACTTGTTGGTGTTACGCGCGATCCATTCATAAAACTTCCATACAACGATGGAAAGAAGAAATATACATACGTGGTAACCTCCATCAATCGAACAAACATTGAGAGTCTGAAAGGGAAGAAGAAAAGTGTGAAGTTGTAGAGGAGTCTCTGTAGTATGAAAACAAAGAAAGCGATGATTCATCGCTTTCTTTGTTTCTATGAAGATGTATCCCTATTCAGGAATAATGCCTTGCTTGGCCAGTAGATCAAGTCCCATCTCTTTCAGTTTGAACTTCTGAATCTTTCCACTGCCGGTCATTGGGAAATGGTCAATGAAGAAGATATACTTCGGAATTTTGTGACGGGAGATTTGTCCACGACAGAAATCTTTTACCTCCTCTTCGGTGAGTGTTTCTCCCTCTTTGAGAATAATGAAAGCACCTACCTCTTCGCCATATTTCTTGGAAGCGATAGCGGCAATCTGAACATCTTTTATCGCATCCATTTTGTAGAGATACTCCTCTATTTCTCGGGGATATATGTTTTCCCCACCACGAATAATCATGTCCTTGATGCGGCCTGTGATTCGGTAGTTTCCTTCGGGAGTTTTAACGCCAAGGTCGCCCGAGTGAAGGAATCCATTCTTATCAATGATTTCTTCAGTCGCTTCGGGCATTTTATAATATCCTTTCATGATATTATATCCCCGACAACACATCTCACCTTGCACGCCAACGGGACATTCCTCCCCGGTCTCCGGATCGATCACACGAACTTCAATAAAGGGGAGGTTTCCTCCGACAGTTGTTGTTCGTACCTCAATAGGATCGTCGGTACGACTTTGAGTCATACCAGGGGACGTTTCGGTCAAACCATACACGCTGGTAATCTCTGTCAAATTCATCTTCTGAGTAACCGCCTCCATAAGCCATACTGGACAAAGCGCTCCCGCCATAATACCTGTGCGGAGGGAAGACATGTCGAATAGATCGAACATCGGGTGGTTGAGCTCTGCGATAAACATGGTGGGAACTCCGTAAAGGGCGGTACACTTCTCTTTATGGATAGAAGCCAACACGAGCAAAGGGTCGAAGCGTTCGAGTATAACCGCGGTCGCTCCGTGTGAAACAATTGCCATCATCCCCAATACGATTCCGAAGCAGTGGAATAAAGGAACCGGCAGACAAACCCGTTCGGCATTGGTGAATTTCATACTTTCGCCGATACAAAATCCGTTGTTGGCAATGTTATGGTGGGTGAGCATTACTCCTTTCGGGAATCCGGTTGTACCCGATGTGTATTGCATATTAACCACGTCGTGGGTGGTGATTCCTTTTTTCGCTTCGTTGAGATCGTCGTCGTCAATGTTAGCCCCTAACAGTAGAAGCTCGGCGGTGTTATACATTCCACGATACTTTTCCTGACCGATATAGACCACATTCTTCAAGAATGGGAAACGTTTCGACTCAAGGTGTCCACGTTGTTGTTCTTTCAGTTCGGGAACCATCGTGTATGTCATATCAATATAGCTACTGTCGAACGTGCCTTCAGAAATACAAAGCGTATGGATATCGGCGTTCTCTACCAGATATTCCAGTTCGTTTTGTTTATAGTTGGTGTTGATGGTAACACAAACAGCCCCGATTTTTGCTGTTGCAAACATAAAGACGTTCCAATCGGGCACATTCTGCGCCCAGATGCCTACGTGGCTATCTCTCTTAACTCCCATTGACATCAAACCTTTTGCCATTCTGTCAACCCGTTCGTTGAAGGCGTGGTAGGTGAAGCGTAGGTTGCGATCCGAATAAACAATGAATTCCTGGTTGGGGGTCTCTTTCGCCCAATGTTCCAACATTCCTCCCAGGGTGAAATCGTGAAGAGAAAGGTTATTGTTGTTGATTTGCATGATAGTCAATTGTTGTTTGGTAAAAAGGTCCGAACGCTTGTTTTACTTTCTACAATCCATCTAATCTGTTTTGAGAGCAGGAATAGAGCGGCTCGGCAACTGAAGAGTTACACAGGGGTATATACTACCGCGAGAATCTTCGCGGTATCACAACATCCCGCATGAACATGATGTGGGACTATTGAGTCGTAATAGATGCTGTCGCCCGGATTCAGTTTGTATTTGTTTTTACCATAGTTGATCTCGACATTTCCTTCAATCACATAGATGAACTCTTCGCCTTCATGAGAGGAGAGAACAAAATCAACGTTTGTTGAGGAGTCGATATTTATCATGAAACTTTCCATGTGGCGTCCCGCTTTCGATTGAGAAAGTGGATGGTAACGCATGTTTCGTTTTTGTGGATTGGTCGAGTTGTTGGAAAAATCGAGTCCATCAGAGATCTCTTCATTGCGGGTGATAACGGGACCGAGTTCGTCGTGGTCGTCAAGAAATGTGCCTAAACGAACACCCAACGCACGGGCTATTTTGATTAAAGGAGCCAATGAAGGGAGTTCTTTGCACTCTTCAATCTGATTTATCACTTCCAATTCAACTCCGGATCGTTCAGACAACTGCTCGATAGTGAGTTGCTTCGATTCCCGAATAGACTTGATACGTTCACCAATAAAGTTATTTCCACTCATGATATAATATTTGAATAATAATTGTCGATTTGTACTGCAAAACTTATGATTATCTTATAATTTGAAATGAAACGACAGGTTTGTGTTTCAAATTATAATTTTAGGTCTGCAAAAATAAGTAGAATATGATTACAATACAACCTTTTAGAGAAAA
The DNA here is from genome assembly GCA_047972845.1 of Bacteroidales bacterium. Taxonomy (GTDB): domain Bacteria; phylum Bacteroidota; class Bacteroidia; order Bacteroidales; family JBKEBB01; genus JBKEBB01. The sequence goes on along the minus strand of JBKEBB010000349.1, from coordinate 18,175 downwards.
TATTACGAGAGGATTCTCTATTGCGTGAAATGCCTTCCCAGAAGGGGTTTGAATGAACGTTTGAATCCTTTTAATCGATTTTACGCGAGGACCCTGCTTTTTGGTTTGGTCGAATGATTGGTTTCGAATGGGCATAAAAAAAGAAAGGTTGTCTCACGACAACCAATCTCCCATAACCTTAAATCTAATACCATGAAAAACACGTTGCAAAGATACAGCATGTTTCGAATATTCAAATCAAATTGAATAAGAAAATGCATTCAATTAACGCGATTTATATTTTTCGGCATGTTTTTGATCTATTCTTTCTGATTCGTTTAACAATTCACCCTTAAATGTTAAATGTTTTCATACGCTATAAGCTCCCCTCTTCTTTGGTTTCAGCAAATGCCATCAGGTAGGCTTTGATGAAGCCGTCCAGGTCTCCGTCCATCACTGCTTGTACGTTTGATGTTTGCCAATCGGTTCGGTGGTCCTTTACGCGACGGTCGTCAAATACATAGCTTCTGATCTGCGATCCCCACTCGATTTTCTTCTTTCCGGCTTCGATCTGACGGGATGCCTCACGTCGTTTTTCCAACTCACGTTCATACAATTGCGATTTGAGTAGTCGTAACGCGTTTTCCTTGTTTCCAAGTTGTGAACGGCTTTCGGTGTTTTCAATCACAATGCCCGATGGGTGGTGATGAAGTCGTACTCCTGTCTCCACCTTGTTTACGTTTTGTCCGCCGGCTCCTCCCGAACGGAAGGTATCCCACGAAATATCCGCGGGGTTGATATCTATCTCAATCGTATCGTCAACCAGCGGAGTTACGAACACAGAGGCGAACGAGGTCATTCGTTTTCCTTGCGCGTTGAAAGGAGATACACGAACCAGACGGTGTACACCATTCTCAGATTTCAGATAGCCGTATGCCATCTCTCCATCGACTTGGAACGTAACGGTTTTGATTCCCGCCTCGTCTCCTTCCTGCAAGTTGGCCAATTCCACTTTGTAACCCTTCGATTCGCACCAACGTTGGTACATTCGCATCAGTATCTGTGCGAAATCCTGACTTTCCGTTCCTCCTGCTCCTGACACAATCTTCAATACGGCTCCCAACTTGTCTTCTTCATTGCGAAGCATGTTGGCCAGTTCAAGATCCTCCACCGACTTCAGCGCATTGGCATATGCCTCGTCCAACTCCTTTTCGGAGACGATCTCTTCCTTAAAATACTCCATCGAGAGCTCCAGTTCAGACACTGCGGCTTCCACGTTGTTATATCCATTCACCCACCGTTTCAACTCTTTTATTTTGCGCATCTGCACCTCTGCCTCTTTGGCATTCTCCCAAAAATCGGGCGCATGGGTACGAATCTCTTCTTCTTCTATTTGGATGGTCTTCGATTCGATGTCAAAGGTACCCCCTCAACGCTTCCTTGCGTTCCACCACTTCACGTAGTTGGTCTGTTGTAATCATTCTTATTTTCCTTAATTAATTGGGTTGCAAAGGTACTCAACAACCGTTGAAGATAAAAATATCTTAACATTCTTCTGTTTCTTCCTCCCTTTTGCGAGGATTAATCAGAGGTTTTGAGTAATTTTGACTGTCTGATCGTCAGATGGCTCTCTTACTATATTATTGAGGGAAATTGACAATGGTTTCTTTTTCGAATCACAAATTATTTGCTCTATGATACTTTCCATACGAAAAGCAACGACCGACGATTGCTTACTGATTAACCAACTCGCCTCGCAGATTTGGGGGCCTACTTATAGTGATATCCTTTCTCCTGATCAACTCGACTACATGTTTGAGATGATGTACTCTCCGCTCAACTTGGCGAAGCAGATGGAGGAGAAGCTCCACCAATTCTTTATCGTGTTCCGAAATGACGAGCCCGTTGGCTATCTTTCCATCGAAACGGTTTCTCCTACTCATTTTATTATTCAGAAGATCTATACTCTGCCCTCTGTGCAAGGCAAAGGAATAGGTCGTTTTACCATTGAGGCGGGAATTGAATACTTGAAGGGTTTATGCCCGGAGCCCTTTAAACTGGGACTTTTTGTCAACCGAACCAACAAGGCGGTAGGTTTTTATCAACGATTGGGTTTTCAGGTTGTCGATACTCGCGACTTCCATATTGGCAACGATTACTACATGAACGACTACATCATGGAAATGGAAGTGAAATAAGATTCCCTACTTCCACTTCCAATTTAGCTCCATGTTTGGGTGCATACCCAGATTCTATCCTTTCGGGATCAGAATGAGAGCAGGCATTGCCATATAAACGAATTGCCCATTCCTTCGATGTCGTTCCAAATGGTTTCGATCAGCTTCGGATCGCCATCTCCTCGAGTAAGTTCAGCCTCTCTTTGGCTAAATGGAATACAGACTCCCACTTTCTCGTTTTCGGACAGAAACTTACCCATTCCCAGGTTGTCTTGTGACGAAGTAAATCTGTTTTTCACCGGTTCATGGATGTTTGTAATCGCAGGAGCTGATCCTTGGGAATAGACTCCCAATTCGCGGGTGTAGTTGGTCAACAATCGCATGTTCTCAATTTCCGCGTCGTTCTGAATGATCGCGCTACAGTCCATGATGTAACCTCCTTCTTTCGCCACCTCTTCCACAATTCTTTTTACACAGGCTTTTATATCTTCAGGTTTACCATATGACATCAAGGTATTGGGCACACCTCCACTGATACAAAACTGATGACCAATGCGGTGATGTGTGTCGAATAAATCTCCCGTGTCCACGTGGAATACAATGCTTTGTTCCGGTAATTCGAGGAATGATTCCAGGTGATGTCCCCAGTTTCCTTCTCCGTAAAAGAGGGTCTGTTTTCCATCTTTCCACAGCTCTTCAATGATTGTGCGAACAGTCGGCCAGTAATGAGACTCAAATTGTCCCGCCGAAACAAACGGAATACATCCGCGGTGCATCCAGTAGCCTATCGGCACCTGTTTCATCGAATCGGCCGAACCCGACGCAACGTTGTAGAGATGTGGCATCAGGGCCTCACATGCCTTCAACACCTTTTCCGGTTGGGTGTACATATCCATCGTCAATCCGATATATCCCCGTAGTTTGTCAGCAAGTATGTCAAACGGAGCTTTAAATATACCGCTGATAGCCGAAACGGTTCCACATTCCTCTTTGAGTTTGCGGTTTTGTTCGCCGAAGGCATTGAAATAACTGTTCATGGCCATGGCTCCTTTCACCAAAGCCAGATTACTTTCGAAGGTAGAGGGAGCCCCAACATTAGTTATCTGAGTTGACACCCGTGGCAACCATTTGTTGTAAAGAAAGGCGGTCGGATCATCAATCAGTTCATCATATTCGTTTTCCCGCATGAACTCTTTCCCTTCCGGTGGTTCAAGGTATTGGAAACCCACATTGGCTGGAACATCTATTCCCGGTGTTCCGTAATATCGAATCCCGATTGCCTGTGTGAGTCCTGTCCACACATACACCATATTCGACACAATCGCATCCCAGTCGAAGTCGGTGGCACAACGGCGAACCGCTTCGAAGGCCTGATTGTAGTCGTGGGTCACCTGCTGGCAGCTCATTCCTGCATACTTGGCGGTGAATTCGGCAGCAAACGGACGGATGGGAATCATGTCCGGTTTTTCGTTTCGCATAGCGGTAAGATAGCGACTCAGTCGCTGTTGGTAAAAAATCTCGGTGTTGGAATTCATGATGAATGATTTTCGGTATATTCTATTGATTTGTTTCTTCTTTTACTCATTATCTATCCGTAGGTTTACTGGACCTATCAGTCCCGCGCGAGCATCGCCACGATACCTTTGCGGTGTGGGAATAGTAACATAATGGTTGGATAGAGTGGAATAGACAAGTATCTCAATCCGATTCTCTCCTTCCTTGAGCTGCTTGGTAATATCGAGTTGGAAGGGTGAGTTGAGCAATACTCCGCAATTCTCCCCGTTTACATGCACTTCGCATGTAGCAACTACCTCGCCCAAATCAATGACTACCTTTCCCTTCAGCTCTTCTTTGGTGAGAGAAAGGTTTTTGCGATACCACATACCCCCCGAGTAGTGGAGGAGTTGTCCCTTTTCTCCCCAATTGCCTGCTTCCATTACCCCTTTTCCACATGTCATTCGAATGGGGTAGGGGATGATGGCTCCATCGCGGTATCCCTCTTTGGCTTTCATTCGCATGGCTATCTGCGATGCATGTTCTTTTGCTTCGGGCAGAGCAATACGGAATTGGGTTGCACCGGGTTCTATATCCTCTTTTCGAGTAATTAGGCTGGAAGGAATACTTTTACCGTCCACCCACACTTCCAACTCGTCCGCGAAAGCGGTCAACTCCATCGACTGCAATCCGGGGGCCGAGATGAATCGAAACGCGTGAACACTGCTTCTTCCCTTATCCGGGTCAAACAGGCAACGAGTTGTCACCTCTTGCCATCGCATGGCAAGCCGTTCGCTGTATTGTGTATAGGGTTTGGGTAGATTCGTGCCCTCCGGAATGAAGAGTACCGCACCGCGGGCTCGTTCGTCAAACATCTCCATTGTTGCCGCCCACTCCCCTTTTTGAATGTCACGATAGAGAATCAGCAGGTCATGCCATCCCTGTTCGAGTGTCATCTTTTCGCTGCTTTGCTTACCATCCACCCAAACACTTTCGGGGGTTGTTCCTTCGATTACGCGGATATATGCGCCCTCTTTTGGGACATAGAATGCTGTTTTAAAGGCGTAATGGGCGGAGTCTGACATGATCAGGAAATGATCGCTTACTCGTCCCTTCAATCCGTGAAATCCTTGGTTTCCTGGGTGTTCCCACACCCCAAACTGCCACGAGAAAGAATAGGGAGTCCACACGGTCTTCTCCTCTTTTACTTGCTGTGCGAAGCTCTCAAACGACTCTCCTCCCGATTGGGTTTTCAAAAATTGAGTGCCGTAACCGTACAATGTTTCCGGCCAACGGTGATCGTCGTATTCCTTGGTTTCCCATTTGCGAGGCAATGTCTTGCCCGAGGGAGCGTAGCGGAACGACCGGGCCTCGGCTCCAATCATCTTTTCGCGTATCGGAAGACGGAAGTCGCCAAAGCTATTGTCCATCGTATGCACTTGTTCCACCTCCCACTCTCCTTGGATCGGGATAACGGTGGTTTCTGTTCGTTGTACGTTTTGAGGGGTCGCTTGAATCTCCGGGTCTCCTTCGCTGAAAACAAAAAGATAGGAGCGTTCGAAGCGGTTGTCGATACGTAGGGTGGTTCCATTTTCATCCTGACGAATGACCGGAATGGAGCGAATCTCACCCGATGCAGCATCCCACAGCTCCACCTTTCCCTTTGCCCTGAAGAACAACTCCGCGCCGGGTTGCGCGTTCATCACCATGTATAGATCACTTCGATCGATTCTTCGGTGCAACACCTTAGCCTCTCCACCTCCGATGAAATCGGGAAGTATGGCACTTTTTACCACTGAAGCCACTTGATCGGGAGTGGTGTAGAAACTTCGTCCTCCCTTGTTGTTGCGTTGCGATACGGGCTGATTCCCTGTCATCATCTCTTCCGCGCTCACACCAAACAGGTCGCTAACCATCGCGTTTACTTCCGGAGATCTGCCTTTCAATGTGGTTGCTTTGGGTAGATCACCCGTGGCAATCACCACTCCTCCATTCCGGTACAGAGCTACCGCCTTTTCAAGTGTGGAATGGTGAACGGCTGTCAGATCGGCCAGCACCAGCACCTTGTACTGCTCCTTCGATACATTGAGCGTTCCCTCTTTCACTTCGGCGCGTGCCAACGACTGGTAGTCGATGAAGTCGAAATCAACTCCTCCGTAGATCAGGTTATGTCCCGCGTCAAACGCCTGCTTGGGTGTCTTCTCCGGGTTGGCCTGCATCGATTCGGTAGGATAGATCACCGCTACATCGCACACATGTACTCCTTGCGACAACAGATAGCTCATTCGCTGCGCATAGGTGAGCCAGCGTTTGGTATGTGGCCAGTAGGGCATGCGATAGTGAAAATCGGGTGGAGCCCACTCCCACCATCCTCCACGGGTGGAGTAGTAGAGTCCGTGCAGACACAATAGATTGCCTCCTCCGATCATGTGGTGGTCGAGCTGTGAGGTGAGCCACTCTCCACTTGAAGACCATCCCATGGAGTGGAATGCTTCGAGCCATGTGCGGGGACGTTCGTATAGGTGGGCAATGGAGCTTGATACCTTTGTGGACATCAACGACGATCCTCTTGCCGGAGCATCGTTACCCGGAGCGGTAAACCAACGTATCGCTCTGAAGTAATCGACATATTGAATCGGATCTTTTCCCCTGCCGAAGTTGTCGCAGCCATACATGAGACCTCTTTCCCAATGCCAGTCGAATACCGGTTTGAAATATCGTTCTTCGGCAAGTGTCATGATTACATCCGCGTAGTCCAGACGCACCTTCTCGGTCATATTTCCGATTGGTCCCGCCAGAGCGGCCAGATAGGGCACGATGTCGTACCCTTTCGTCCGTTTGAATATTTCCGGAAAATCCTCGCTCCAACTCTTCATCGTGAGCGGAATGGAGAGTTCATCCTGAAAATAGTAGTTGGCCCCTTTTCGTTCTTCGGGAGTCAACTGATCTTCGATTGCCTGAAAGTAATGCTTTACCAACTCTTTTCCGTGTGTGGGTTGGAGCATATAGTTGGGTTTGGTGGTAATATCATACACCACCCATGATCCTCTTGGGGCCTCCCACGACGAGGAGATCTCTTGTCCTGCCACCGCGCATCCGTCCAATGGCCATACAATGCACGACACCCGATTGGAGTCCTCAATATACACATAATACTCTCCGTGGTAGAGGGTGTCTTTTCGAATGGATAGTTCTCCTTGGTAACCTTGCATTTGAGGAAGGTCGCGCACTTGGTCGGGGTAGAATCCGTTTCCGGTCCACGCGATGGTGTAGTCGTCAAGCCCTACTCCCAACCCCTCCTTGGCACACTCACCCGAAAACCATTTCCAGATGTCCATCCATTCGGGGCTTAGCATCCGAGGCATTCCTCCTTCCGTTCTGCCGAATTCACCAAATCCTTTCGCATTTTCTTTTCTATCGGCCTTTGGGTGGGTATGCACATAGCTCACCGCGAAACCGTCCAAGGGCGATTCTTTGAGAATATCGAGTTCGTACCGTAGTTTTTCTTTCGTGAGGCGGTCGCCGTTCCACCAATAAAACGGCACATTGCCGTAACCTCGGGGAGGCGACTTGAATTCGCGCCGCAGCTCATCGCTTGTGACCGATTTTGGGAAACTCATCAGATCGCCTTTGGGAAGAGGCGGTAAATGGGATGGAAGGGCGTAGCTGCCGTTGCTTATCTGTTGCGCCGATACGGGAAACAGGCTTAGAAGCAGCATGAAAAAAGAGCATGCGAATGTCTTCATGGTGATAAAAGGGTTTTCTCATACAAAGATAAAGAAATCTATTGTAGTAGCAGATCAATGGATTTAAATTATGTCATTATATAGCTACTTGTAGCAGAAAACCCTGTGAAAGATCAATGAATGGATATGAGGAGAGAAAAGAGCCTTGCCTTATTTTATTTATATGTATCATTATTGAGTAAGTAATCTTCTTGAAATACGAATGGTGCTATTCAATAATAGGTATAATCAGATAGAGCGATAGATGGGTATGGATTAGTAGATGCGATTGGTCGTATTGTATTTGCGGTGTACAGGGGGAACGGATTATGGTGTACAGGGCAATCGGCTACGGTGTACACCGCGACGGGCTGCCGTGTACACTGTGGAATGAATGGGAGCAATCGTTTGGTCGTATCGATCGGTTCCTATTTGGAAATGTCGCTATTGATACAATACAATGGAAATTCTCCCTTTTTCTTGAGTGAATTATCTGCCATGGAGTGAAAATTGTTCGTGGTTGGGATAAATAGTGGTAGGATTGTTCCTTTTAAAAAATGGTTTTTCTTACTTTTGTAGATCTAAGGAATCTTTGTGTGTCTAACACCTATGGAACAGAGCCTTATGGGAAGCACGAGCGACAACACTTAAATCGAATCATAATGGAAAATCATTACAACTATCTGTTGATAGGAATGGCACTCTTGGCCGCGGTTGTATTTGTATCCCTCTATTTTGTAAATGCCGGATATGGTATGATGATTAGTAAACGGTGGGGGCCTGTCCTCCCAAACCGTTGGGGATGGATGCTGATGGAGTCGCCTGTTTTTATGTTGATGATTCTACTCTGGGCCTGTTCCGACCGTATGTGGGAGCCGACGGCGCTCTGTTTTTTCCTCTTTTTTGAGCTCCATTATTTTCAACGATCGTTTGTTTTTCCCTTCTTGATCAGGGGAGACGGACGCATGCCTCTTTCGATCATGGGAATGGCTTTCCTGTTCAATCTCCTCAACGCGTTGATGCAGGGCGGCTGGATCTTTTATGTGGCGCCCGAAGGATATTACACCTCGGTGAATTGGTTTACCACCCCTCAATTCATTGTTGGAACCCTCCTCTTCTTTGTTGGAATAGGAATCAACATACACTCCGATTCGATTATCAGAAACCTCCGGAAACCGGGCGATACCAAACATTATCTTCCTCGCGAGGGGCTGTTTCGCTATGTCTCTTCGGCCAACTATTTCGGCGAATTGATCGAGTGGTGTGGCTTTGCACTGCTTACGTGGTCGTTTGCCGGAGCGGTTTTCGCCTGGTGGACCTTTGCCAACCTCGCACCCAGAGCACATGCCATTCACCGCAGGTATTCGAACGAATTCGGAGAGGAGTTCAAGCGGCTCAATCCGAAGCGAATCATTCCGTTTATCTATTAACGGGGTTGATTCTTTATAATCAATGGATCGTATTTAATCCATCGTGTAGTGATATCTATAATTGAGATAAGATGAATAGCCTCTTGTTTACTCCCCATCGGCTGGGTCCGATCACTCTGCGAAACCGCACCATTCGGGCGGCTGCTTTCGAGGGTATGGGAGCAAGCAGCGCGCCTACCGATCGTTTGGCGGATTACCACCGGAGTGTGGCGGCCGGAGGAGTGGGGATGACTACGCTTGCCTATGCGGCGGTGAGCCGAAGCGGACTCTCTTTTCCCAGTCAGTTGTGGCTGAGAAGGGAGATTGTGCCAGCTCTTCGCCAAATAACCGATGATGTACACCGTGAGGGAGCGGCGGTGTGTATCCAGATCGGTCATTGCGGCAATATGTCGAAACCATCTATTGCCGGACAGATTCCTGTTTCGGCCTCTTCCGGATTCAACCTCTATTCGCCCACCATCGTAAGGGGAATGCGCGAACTGGAAATCATGGAGATGGCAAAGGCATTCGGCACAGCAGTGTGTACCGCTCGTGATGCCGGATTTGATGCGGTGGAGGTGCATGCGGGACATGGCTATCTGATCAGTCAATTCCTCTCTCCGTGGACAAACCGAAGACGGGACGCGTATGGTGGTTCGTTTGAAAATCGGATTCGATTCATGCGCATGTGTCTGGAAGAGGTACTTAACGCGGCAAAGGAGGATATGGCGGTGATAGTCAAGACGAATATGTACGATGGATTTCCGGAGGGAATCCAAATTCCTGAAGCCATAGAGATAGCGAAGGAGATTGAGCGGATGGGAGTGCACGCCTTGGTGCTGAGTGGTGGCTTTGTGAGCCGAACACCGATGGATGTGATGCGGGGACGAATGCCGCTGAGGAGTATGACCCATTACATGACCCAGTGGTGGTTGAAATGGGGCGTTCGGATGGTGGGGCGATGGATGATTCCATCCGTGCCGTTCGCGGAAGGGTACTTCCTGGAGGATGCTCGATTGTTTCGCGAAGCGCTCTCCATGCCTCTTATCTATGTGGGGGGATTGGTGTCGAGATCAAAGATAGACGAGGTACTCAATGAGGGTTTTGAGTTTGTGCAGATGGCAAGGGCATTGATCAATCAACCCGATTTTGTAAATAGAATGAAGAACGAAGGGGCTGAGCGGTGCGGTTGTACCCACTCCAACTATTGTATCGCTCGGATGTATTCCCTTGAAATGAGTTGTCACCAACATCGAAATGATATACCGGATTGCCTGATTAGTGAACTCAAACAGCAATAGAAAATGGAAAACAGACTACGGGAAAAAGGAATCTCAACAGCCCTTATTACGGGAGCTACTTCGGGAATAGGACTTACGTTTGCCAGAACGTTGGCGTCGTATGGGTGTAATCTGGTGCTTGTAAGCAATGAGGCGGAGAAACTGCCGGTTGTGGCGGCCGAGTTGACTGCCGGAAAAGAGATATCGGTGCGTTATCTCTATCAAGATCTATCGGTATGTGGAGCCGCCCGGCAGGTGTACGAATATTGTGAAAGGAAGGGACTGAAGGTGGATTTGCTAATCAACAACGCCGGTTTCTTCTCGTTTAACGAGGTGACAGATACCGATCCGATGGTCGTGGATGGAATGGTTACGCTGCATACGCTTACGGTGGCGCAGTTGTGTCGCCTCTTTGCCGAAAAAAGAAAACGAGAGGGAAAGGTCGGATACATTCTGAACCTATCGTCGCTCGCGGCGTGGATGCCTTTTCCCGGAATAGCTCTGTATAGCGCGACAAAAACGTTTGTGAGGAGTTTCTCTTCAGCGTTGCACGATGAACTCAAAGAGAGCAATATTCATGTGATGGCTTTGTGCCCCGGAGGGGTCAACACCGATTTGTATGGATTGCCTCCTCGTTTGATTCGTGCCGGGGTCAGGATCGGGATCCTTGTTCCGTCGCAACAAGTGGTTGATAAGGCCCTCAATGCCCTGTTTAATGGAAAGGCGGTCTATGTGCCGGGATGGTTGAGCCGGATCATGATTCCTCTGTTCCCTTTGATTCCTCGATTTGTGTTGAGACGAATCAATAGTCGATTGGCTGTCTATCATCGATAGTTATTCATTCTCTGTGTTGACCAATGGATATATAGATAAAATGGATAGAAAGAAACAGACGGTATTTATAACCGGAGTGACGGGGGTGATGGGTATGGCGGGGTTGAAGGAGCTGTTGGGTCGAACCGATCGGTTTGATTTGGTGGTGCTGGTGCGTCCTTCGAATGCCAATCGGAAGAAGATGGTCTTTGTTGAGGGGCATCCCGGAGTGCGTATTGTGTGGGGCGATCTGACCTGTTACGACGATGTGTATCGTGGGGTGTGTGGGGCGGATGTGGTGTTGCATGTGGGTGCGATGGTTTCACCCAAAGCCGACTACTATCCGGAAGAGACGCGGAGAGTGAATGTGGGAGGAACGGAGAATGTGGTGAGGGCGGTGTTGGCTCAACCCAATGCCGATCAGATCAAATTGGTTTACATAGGTTCGGTTTCACAAACCAGCGACAGGCATGAGCCGGTACATTGGGGACGAACGGGCGATCCGATCTGTATCAGCGCGTTTGATCATTACGCCCTTTCAAAGACAGTGGCCGAACGGATTGTGGTGGAGTCGGGCATTCGTCATTGGGTGTCGCTTCGTCAGTCGGGGATTCTGTATGCCGATATTTTCCGAAATTACGATCCGATTCTGCTTCACGTTCCCCTGCGTGGGGTGATGGAGTGGACTACGATCGAGGATTCGGGACGGGTGTTGGCCAATGTGTGTGAGGAGTGGGTGGCGGAAGGTTTCTGGAATCGCTTTTACCACATTGGCAGTGGCAAGAGTTACCGACTTACCAACTACCGGTTCGAACAGTTGTTGCTTGCCACGATCGGTGCTCCTCGGGTGGAGAAGATCTTCAACCCCGAATGGTTCGCGTTGCGCAACTTTCACGGATTGTGGTTTATGGACTCCGACCTGCTCGAGTCCTATCTTCATTTTAGAGAGAATGTATCTGTTGAGGAGTACTTTGAACGTTTGAAACGGAATGTTCCGTGGTACTATTCGTTGGTGAGGTGGGTTCCTGCCTTTTTGATCAAATGGATGGGAATGTATCCCCTTGCCTGCCATAAGCAAGCCGGAACAGTGGGGTGGATACGAAGCGATAACAACGAGAAGATAGAGGCCTTTTTCGGATCGAAAGAGACGTGGGAGCAGATACCTCGTTGGAAAGATTTCGACACTACCGTACCCTCCGAGGAGGTGATTAAACTGAATCATGGATACGATGAAACAAAGCCGACATCCGAACTGAGGATTGAAGATATGCGAGAGACGGCACAGTTTAGGGGAGGAAGATGTGTATCGACAACAATGCGAAAAGGAGATATGAACTCCAAGTTGAGTTGGGAGTGTTCGTTCGGACATCGGTTTGAAGCGTCGCCCGCGTTGATACTATTGGGAGGGCATTGGTGTTCGGAATGTATGCCTCCTCCATGGAATTATGATCGTATCGCGCAATTCAACCCTTTCTTCGCGCAAGTGTGGACGTATGCTCGAGTTTCTTCAGAGCATCATTCATAAAAAATCCTCCGAAGAAGGAGATGATTGTAACTCTCCATTCTTCGAAGGAATTCCCCACTAAAACTTTGTTCCCTCGTTATACTTCTCCGTTAATTCGTTTCCCCAGATTTGGAGGTTGAAGTCAATAGGTCGCGTACTCTTTTGTTCGTTCGTTGTAAAATACGTCATTTACCTCTTTCCTCACCGTTGGATTGGTGTAATAGGAATAGATAAATCGCAATGAATCCTTGGGCAGGATCCTGAAAATAGACAGGAATCGTTTGAAAATATAGAAAGAAGGCGATGCTTCATCTTCACCAATCGTTCGTTGAAAGACGCAATAGTCAGAGAAGATCAGGTCAAGGAGTTTGTCTGCTTGTCGAATACGTTTATCCGAATACAAAGGCATTTTTTCCTGAGGGAGCCCCAACCGCTTCACCGCGATAAAACCAAGTACCTGATGAGTGGCGATGTATTCGGGTTTGGTGGAATAGGTTTTCTGATTTTCATTCAAGAAGGCGATCCATTCGCAAATAAGTCCCAATTCCACTCGCGAGGCGAATAGTGAGTAGAAGATATAATTGAAGAAGGCGAGAGGGTCTTCTTTAGTACGTGCCGGGATATGGTCTTTGTGTGCGTGGTCTTTTTTCTTGTTGTTCTGATTCAGGTGATTTTGCCAATATGCCTTTACTTTTGATGATGGCTGGTATTGTTCCGGCATCCGTAATGTTGCCTCCCAAATCAGCGATGCCACCCCTTGCTCTTTGGCTAAACGATAAATCTGTGCCCAATTGGTAGGGAATGTAACCACCTCTTCGGGTAGCTCATAGTCATTCCACATTCCACTTTTAATCAGTGAAAGGAAAATCTTTCTAACAGTTCGTCTGAGTTGCATAGGAAATTGTAGTTGTAAAAGGTTGTTCGCTTGTAAGTCGTTTTCACAACGTTTGTCGTAAAATAATAGGTAACTGGTAATTCTCTAAGAAGAATTTGTATGATGAGTGCAGACTCCTAAAGAGGGATTCGATCGTGTACAAACATCCGGAGTAAATTCTCATGTCATATGTTTGTCCACGTATTACGATGCAAATATATAGTTGTTTGAAATCTTTGTCATTATCAAATCGTACATTTCCATTGTCAAATCGTACATTTTTCATTCTTTGAGCGATAAATAAGGTCAAATTGGGATTTATTATTAAAAATAATTCTACATAAGGAGTGTTTTTTCTGCACGAACCATTATTTTTGCTGGATAAAATCTTCATACGCTTTGTTATGAGACAGCTGTTTATATCTTTGTTGATTATAGTGCTATTCGCGGGGAGCAATTCTCTGTTCAGCCAAAACAATCCGGAAAAGGGAGGGATAAAAAAGGTGGTGCTATCGTCGTCGTCCCAATCGTGGGATGGAGCCGAACTTCCCGCCTATCCGTCTGGTAAGCCCAAGATATCTATTTTGAATATTACTATTCCTCCCAAGGAGAGATTGGAGCTGCACAAACATCCGATCATTAACGCGGGAGTATTGATAAAGGGGGAATTGAAGGTTGTCAAGCCCAACGGAGAGACATTGATTTTAAAACAAGGAGAGGCGATTATTGAATTGGTGAACAGTGAACACTATGGAGTGAACGAAGGGGATGTGGAGGCCGTAATTATTGTTTTTTACGCCGGAGATGAACAATCACCTCTTTCAACGCATTAAACGTATCAATAGTTATTGATTAACCTTGCCTTGAGAATAATAAACGTACCTGCCCATACCCGCGACGGAGTTTTTAATGCCTGTTCATTCTAACTATGAATAGGAATGTTGGCGGAATATTGATGAAACGATCTTTCACACGTGTGACTTCTATTCGGTTTTTAATCAGTTTGCCTTACTTAGATACTAAACACATGAATGAAAGTGGAGCCTGATACCATAATTTAGCCTCTATTACTCATTTGGTAAACGAGATCTTCGAGAGTGTTTGTTCCACAAATATGCACGAAAATCTCCAACATTATTCAAACCTTATTCATTATGGAAAACAATCTTCCAGTAGGAAATCTATGGTCCATACTATCTGTTGATTCGGATCTGACAGTCACTGCTGTTTCAAATTTTAAGCCGTCGCTCTACTTTGGTATTGAGATAATACCCGGTTCATCATTGACTGAGTGGCAAAATCACTGCGTAAAAGAGAATGTTGAACAGATCTCGCTCGTGATATCGAAGATAGAGCAGGCATTGCTCGAAAAGAGGAATGTTTTTCTGGAGTATAAGTCACTCTTCACTCATACTAATCTGAATACCGTAGCGCTCCACATCGAATATATCGATTCATCCTCTGTACGACTCTATGCTACTGAAATTGATGTAGTAGATGTGCAACATATTCATCACCAAAGAACCCTGACACCGTCCAAACAGGTAGCCCGAAGCATCCTTCGAGAGGTGTACAAGAATCTGCCTGTCGGGCTCGAGATATACGATCGAGATGGTTTCCTAATCGATATAAATTCGTTAGCCCTTAAAGCCTTGCACATACAAGATAAAGAAGGGGTGATCGGGTTTAATTTCTACGATAATCCTAATCTTTCGGATGAAATAAAGAACCGTTTACGTCGAGGAGAAGAGATTCAATATACCTTCCAGATTGACTATACGAAGATGGATTCTCCTCTTTTCGATCCCTCGATCAAAGGAAAAAAACATTTCGACGTCTCCGTATCTGTTATTCACGATCTCTCCGGAGCGATTGATAAATACCTGTTTATCATTCAAGATATCACGGAACAAGTTCTGTTGAACAGGAAATACAAACGACTCTACAATCAGACACGCACCATACTTGACTTTGTTCCGATCGGTGTTGAACTCTATTCCAAAGAGGGAACACAACTCTTTATGAACAAGGCTGCCTATCGAATGTTTGGCATGCAAAAAGAGGATGTGTTGTCCGGTCAAAGTACTATCTTTCACGATCCGGATCTCCCTGAAGAGGTAAAAGAGGCCCTTCGTAACGAGCGAACAATCCAAATTCAGTATCCATATCGCTATAAATCCATTGTAGAAGAGGGGGGGGCTTTCTCTATCCGCGAAGAAACCATTCAGGTAGATTGCAGTGGTCAGCCTGTAATCAACTCATCCGGAGAGATGGAAGGATATGTGTTTATCTTCAGTGATATCACCGAGACAATTCGTACCCGGGAAGAGCTTATTCAAAGTAAGAAGAAGATTGAACTTGCCATGCAGGCGGGAGACATTGTTGTGTGGGAATTCGATAACCGAACCGAACTCACCTTCAGCGAGAATGAGCCTTTAAGCAATTACGACAATACCAAACCTCTGATGATGGATGATTATCATTCAATCTTCCATCCCGACGATCTGCATATTGCTACTGCGAATCTTGAGATGATGCGGGAGGGGACGAATCAGCCCTTTAGTTTTGATGTTCGTCTCATGCTTCCCGATGATCCCGATTGGCAGTATTGCACGGTGATTGGAACTCCATATCTGGTTGATTCCGATAACAAAGTAACCAAGTATGTGGGGATTCGTCGAAATAACACGGCGATACAGCGCAGAAAGATGTTGCAGGAGAAGATTCTGAATCAAATCCCTCTACCGATTCTTATTAAGGATCCCGACAATGAGTTTAGGTATCTCTTTTGTAACGAAAAGGCCAAGCATACGTTAGGAGCACAAGATGGACAGTACGTCTATGATGTAATGGATCCTGATGTAGCGACTCGTATTGACGAAAGCGACAAGGAGGTGATCAAAACCGGAGAACCCTATTTCGGTAAGGAACGAATCAAGCTGAAAGATGGCAAGATACACGATACGATTGTACAAAAAAGTGTGCTTCACGATGGAGGGAAACGATTACTCCTAAGTGTCCGTTGGGATATCAGTGAGCAGGTGGAGTTGGAACGTCAGTCGAAGGTGTTATCTATTTCCATGGATGCGCTCAATGCCTATACATGGTTCTACGATACTGAACTGGGAGAGTTTATCTTTGGCGATGGATCGGAGAGTAATAAGGAGTTTCTGAATCGATTCAATTCGATCGAGAAATTTGCTACTGTGGTGCATCCTGACGATAAAGAGATTTTTGTTAGAAGTCTCTGCGACGTGTTAAGTAAAGAACATGCTGAGTTTAGATTTGAGTATCGTGTCGATTTCGAAGGAGATGGTAACTATGAGTGGTGGGAAGGTAGGGGAATAGTTGAAACAACTGTGCGAAACGATCGTCCCTACAAGTACATGTTTGGTATGGATATCAACATTGATTCCCACAAGAACACCGAGTTTACTTTGATGAAAAACAAAGAGGAGTTGGCTGAATTGATTCGTAAAAACGAATTGGTGCTCAATAATACCAATTCCGGATTGGCCTATATCACCCCCGATTATATAGTTCAATGGGAAAACATCTCGAAATGCACCACCAGCCTCTCCTTTGAAGCGTATAAAAAGGGCGAACTATGTTACGTAACTGCCCATCGAAGAGATTCCCCCTGTACGAATTGTGTACTTGAACGAGTGATGCGCTCCAAGCAGATGGAGCGGATTCAGTTTACGCTTGAGAACAAACGCACGGTTGAGATCTTTGCCACTCCTGTTTTCGACGATCAGGGAGAGATTCAAGGTGTAGTTATACGTGTGGATGATATTACCGAACGTCAGCAAATGATTCGTGAGTTGACTCGCGCGAAAGCACTCGCCGAGCAGTCGGATAAACTCAAATCGGCCTTCTTGGCCAATATGAGTCATGAGATACGCACACCGCTCAACGCCATTGTAGGATTCTCCGAACTATTGCTTCACACCGATGAGAAAGAGGAGCGGGAACAGTTCATGGATATTATCAATAGTAATAATGAGCTCCTGTTGAAGTTGATCAACGACGTGCTCGATCTGTCGAAAATCGAAGCCGGTACGGTGGAGTTGAATTATGAGGAGTTTGATCTGTCGGAGTGTGTGAGTCAGTATGTCTCTTCCCTGAAGTTCCGAATCACCAATCCCAAAGTGTCGTTTATATTTACCAATCCGTATGATCGATGTGTTGTGACGCTTGACAAGAGCCGATTGACGCAGATTATGACCAACTACGTGACCAATGCCATCAAATTTACCTCGAAAGGCTTTATAGAAGTGGGATATGAATTGGTTAATGATGGAGTTTGTCTGTACGTAAAAGATTCAGGTGTGGGAATTCCAGAGGATAAGAAGCATAAACTGTTTCACCGCTTTGAAAAATTAGACGACTTTGCACAAGGAACAGGTCTTGGTCTCTCCATCTGTAAAGCCATCGCCGAATCTATGGGAGGAAAAGTGGGATTTGAATCCATGCAAGGTGTAGGATCGAAATTCTGGGTATTCCTTCCATGTGTGATAGCCGTTATTGAGAAAAAGGCGGACAAAAACGGTCATAATAATTTTATCTCCTCAATGAATGGAGCATTGAAAGAATGTGCGGCACCCGATGCGAATGTCGAAAGAGATAAAACCATTTTGGTAGTTGAGGATATACAGAGCAATTACCTACTGATCAGTGCCCTTCTTCGGAATCAATTTAATCTCGTTCGCGCGATTAACGGACTTGAGGCTATTGAGGTGGTCAATACTCATCCGATCGACTTGGTGCTTATGGATATGAAGATGCCAATCATGGATGGGATAACCGCAACAGAGAAGATTAGAAAACAGATGCCCGATCTACCCATTGTGGCACTTACCGCTCACGCGTTTGAGAGCGATCATGTGGCAGCACTCGAGGCAGGTTGTAATGATTATC
>JBKEBB010000344.1:0-2530 GCA_047972845.1 Bacteroidales bacterium | reverse complement strand
CACGTGATTAAAGGCGATAAGGATCGAGTCGATACCGGGAAGCATCTGTTGCAGTTGCGTCATAAGTTCGTTTTCCACTTTACTCATTATACCCAACGAGCTAACGCCCGTAAGGGTATCTCCTGTGGAATGATAGGTAGAAACATATTTATTCAACTCCAAATTGATAGAGGCCGATCCCAACATGGCAACAGAGAGTGAAGCCTTGGATCCTTCGGGAATCTTTAACGCTTTATCGAGGTCGAGCACAACGATAATCTTTTCGCTGGGATTATTATAGTTATAGCGAATTTCATGTACTTGCCCAACTTTAAAACCATCCACATACACAGGATTGGACGGAGTAAGGTCGGTCACATTATCATAGGCGACATAGTAGAAGTTGGAAGGATTGAATATATTTATTCCCTTCAGGTAGTTGATGCCGAAGTAGACTATAGAAAGCGTTGCAACAGCAATAACACCGATGATTGCTTCTTTGGTAAAAGGTTGTCTCATGTTGTGGGGTAATTATTTAATACGTTTTCCATTCTTAAAGTGAACGATAAAGGCTTGTTTGAACTGCTTAAGCACTTTTCTGCGTTCGCGTTCGATCTCAGCCATATTCGTTGAGCTTTTGTAGGTGTACTTATACAAGTTGCCTTCTTTATACCACTCCACCCCTTTCAATCCTTTAAACAGTTTGGAATTGGCAGGGAGTTTTTTGGAATGGGTCAGTATTTGAATTTTATATATCGTACTTCCTGAAAGTGCCTCATTCGAAGTGGAGCGACCTGAGTTTTCCTTAGACTCCTCTGATCCGGCATTAGTTGTGGGAGTTGGGGATTCATTTGAAGGAAAAGACGAAGAGGTTGACGAATCAGAATTAGCAGCGAAGATGGGTGTCCCCGACTTTTTCTCGACCGAATGTCTGTATCTTATTACAGCTCTATATATAGAGCGGGACAATGCGTCTTGTCCTTGTGACGAACGGAGATACTGCGCCTCATTGTGATTGGAAAGAAATCCCACCTCCACCAATACGGAAGGCATACTGGTATTCCTCAACACCAAGAGTCCGGCTTGACGAACCCCTCGATCAGCTCTGCGAGCAGTGGTACGAAACTCCTTTTGTACCTCGGCCGCCATAAGAATACTGTTCTCGAGATGCGTATTCTGAATCATCTCAAAGATAATATAAGACTCGGCGGAATTGGGATCAAATCCTTCGTAGCGGGTCTGATAATTATCCTCCATCAAAATAACGGAGTTCTCCCGTTTGGCCACTTCAAGGTTCTCTTGCGAGCGGTGGAGTCCGAGTGTGAACGTTTCGGTTCCAAACACACTTCGAGATCGAACGGCATTGGAGTGAATAGAGATGAAAAGATCCGCCTTCAACTTATTGGCTATTTCGGCTCTTCTATTCAATTCGACATACACATCCGTCGAACGGGTATAAACCACTTTAATGTCGGGATGGTTGTTCTTCAACAACTCTCCCACTTTAAGTGCGATACTTAAATTGATATCCTTCTCTTTGGTCCGTCCGTTAATCGTACCGGGATCCCTACCTCCATGACCGGGATCAATAACAACAGTGAATGGATTCGCACCCACAACTGCAAAAGAACATTGTAGAAGAGCAAACAATACAAATAGTCTAAATACGTTTCCCTTCATTTCAAGATAGTAAAAGTAATCGATTTCAAAAAATGTCAGCTCTTAATCTTCCACTACTTTAGGTTTGGGCACAAAGAATGAACTCAATTCCCACAACATGTAAAGAGGAGTAAATACAACACCCAAGGTAAATGGATCGCTCGAGGGAGTGATAAAGGCGGCAAGAACAAGAGTAGCTATAATGGCATAACGGCGATATTCAGAGAAGAATCTCTTTGTAAGAATTCCCATCCGACCGAGAATCCACGCCAATAGAGGCATCTCAAACACCAATCCCATAACAAAGATCAACGTCAAAAAGTTGTCCATATAGGAATCAAGCGAGATCACATTTTGAATCTCAGCACTGATCTGATACCCGGCAAGAAAACGAAGTGTAATAGGGAATACGGTAAAATATCCAACAGCTACGCCTAAGAAAAACATCACATTACCAAAAAGAAAGGCCCAACGGATATTTCTCTTTTCGTGCTCATACAAAGCTGGAGCAACAAACGACCATATTTGGTAGATAAGGAATGGAAAACCCACTACCACAGCCAACCAGAAAGAGGTGGTCATGTGAATAAAGAACTGAGAGGCCAGTTTGATATTCTGTAGATTGACATGAAAATCGTCGCCGCAATAATCGGGCAACACCATTACGATCTCATTCAATCGACACAATATCCGGTATAAAATAAAGTCCGAATGACAAGGGGCCAAGATGACATTATCAAACAAATAGCCCATGGTAGCAAAAAACACCATTGCCATTACAAAAACAAAGGCTATCGACTTAAATATAACACCCCGTAAGTCCTCCAGGTGGTCCCAAAAGGACATCTCTTTCATTTCTTGTTCACTCATATCCCACAATAAATAAAAATGA
>JBKEBB010000335.1:0-4015 GCA_047972845.1 Bacteroidales bacterium | reverse complement strand
GTTGGGCATCTGCCATTTGTGAAGCGAGAGTTCGCTTCCAAATCAGATCGTATAATTTTTTCTCCTGAGCGGTTCCGGCTATCTCCCGATTGTTCATGTAGGTGGGACGAATGGCTTCGTGCGCCTCTTGAGCTCCTTTCGACTTGGTTTGGTAGTTGCGTATTTTCACATATTCTTCTCCCATTAGGGCGATGATCTCCTCTTTCGCGCTTGCCAATGCCAGCTTTGAAAGGTTTGTGGAGTCGGTACGCATGTAGGTTATCTTACCACTTTCATACAGTTTTTGCGCGACACTCATGGTTTGCGCTACAGAGAAACCAAGTTTGCGAGATGCTTCCTGTTGGAGTGTTGAGGTGGTAAATGGGGCGGCGGGGGAACGTTTGGTTGGTTTTTTTTCAATATCGACCACACCAAATTGCGAATGCATTGAGTGGTTGAGAAACGAAAACGCCTCCTCTTTGGTCTTGAACCGTTTGTTAAGTTCGGCTTTCAGTTGAACCGGGTTTCCATTCTCATCCGGAAACGAGAAAAGAGCGATTACTCGGTAGGCCGATTCTGTGTTGAATTGATTGATCTCCCGTTCGCGTTCAACCACCAGTCGAACGGTCACTGATTGAACACGTCCGGCCGAAAGTCCCGATTTGATTCTTTTCCAGAGAATGGGTGATAGTTTAAAACCCACAATACGGTCGAGTACACGTCGAGCTTGCTGAGCATCTACCAGGTTGAAGTTCACGGTTCGGGGATTTGCTACCGCTTCGAGAATAGCCGGTTTGGTGATTTCGTGAAAAACAATTCGTCTGGTATTTTCAGGTGTCAGTTTGAGTGTTTCGGCCAAGTGCCATGCGATGGCCTCTCCCTCACGGTCTTCATCGGAAGCCAACCATACGGTTTCAGCCTGCGATGCCTCTTTTTTAAGTTCGGCTACTACCTTTTGTTTTTCGGGAGATACTTCGTATATAGGTGTAAAGTTGTTTTCTATATCTACGCTGAACTCTTTTTTCTTCAGATCACGGATGTGTCCGAAACTCGACATAACCTTATACTCGCTTCCTAGAAATTTTTCTATGGTTTTAGCCTTTGCGGGGGACTCAACAATGACAAGATTTTTTTGCATACAACTCTCCTTTTTTTCGTACTAGCACGCTCCAATATGGGCACAAAAGTAGTAATTAATTGCAATACACACCGAATCACAATTATTTGTTTAAATTTCTTCCATCTCATTCATCCCATCTATAATAGGATTTGACTCCTTCATTCTCCTTTTTACGAGTGTATGGGGAGTAATGATATGATATGATTCAATAGTTTGTAGAATAATGGATTATCCCATTGTTCAGTAAGGAATACTTAGCCAGATGTGATCCTTAATTGTTTAAAATAATATAAAATGAAACGTGTGTATATTTTAGTGCTTAAAACACTCTATATACACACGTTCATCGGCTCGATTGTTCGACTAATTCTCGCCTATTCTTCGGCGACAATCACTGGTTATCGAGTTGGATTGTCACCTGTCGGATTAACTGCTTTATGATATTAAAGAGCTGCCAGGTTTCTTTCAATCTCTTCGTCGCTTACTTCAAAGTTAGTTAGGTTTCCGGCGAAATATTGATCGTACGATGCCATATCGATTAATCCGTGACCTGAAAGATTAAAGAGGATTACCTTCTTTTCTCCACTCTCTCTCGCGGCAATGGCTTCATTGATGGCTGCCGCGATAGCATGAGCTGATTCGGGCGCGGGAATGATACCTTCCACCTGAGCGAAGAGTGTTCCGGCTTCGAATGATGTCAATTGGTTAATTGCTACCGATTCGATCAATCCGTCTTTCATCAATTGGCTGGGGATAGCTCCGGCACCGTGGTAACGAAGTCCTCCCGCATGGATGTTTGAGGGCATAAAATTGTGGCCGAGGGTGTACATTGGCAAAAGAGGAGTGTATCCTGCTTCGTCGCCAAAGTCATACGTAAATTTACCTTTGCTTAATTTTGGACACGACGCGGGTTCGGCAGCAATGATTCTTACTTTGTTTCCGCCGCGGAGTTGGTTTCCAAGGAATGGTAAAGAGATACCTGAGAAGTTTGATCCTCCTCCAAAGCATCCGATCACTACGTCGGGGTATTCTCCGGCCATTTGCATTTGCTTTTCCGCTTCCAGACCTATAACCGTTTGATGAAGAATAACGTGATTCAACACACTACCCAAGGTGTATTTGCAATTGGGTGTTTGCATACAAAGTTCTACGGCTTCGGAAATTGCAGTACCCAAGCTTCCCTGATGGGTTGGATGTTCGGTCAGGATTTTACGTCCGGCTTTGGTTGACATACTGGGAGAGGCGATTACCTGTGCTCCGAAGGCTTGCATCATGGAGCGGCGATAGGGTTTTTGTTCATAGCTCACCTTTACCATGTAAACGGCCAACTCCAGTCCGAAAGCTTTAGCGGCATAAGCCAGTGAAGCACCCCATTGTCCGGCACCTGTTTCGGTAGTGATGTTGGTTGTTCCGTCTATTTTGTTGTAATAGGCTTGTGCCAATGCCGAGTTGAGTTTGTGAGATCCTACCGGACTGATACTTTCATTTTTGAAATAGATATGAGCCGGGGTGTCGAGTGCTTTTTCTAAACCGTAGGCACGAACAAGGGGAGTGGGACGCCAATTCTTGTATTGTTCTCTAACAGGTTCCGGAATGTCAATGTAGGAATCTGTGGTGTTCATCTCCTGATGCGCCAGTTCTTTGGCAAAAAGGGGATAGAGATCTTCTTCCTTTAGCGGCTCTTTGGTTTGTGGGTTCAAGAGCGGCATTGGCTTGTTGGGCATGTCAGCTACAATGTTGTACCATTGAGTTGGGATGTCACTCTCCTGGAGTAAAAATTTTTTTGTTGCCATGATTTAGATGATTTTGAAAGTGCAAAAATAAAAAAACCCGAGGTTCTTTGCTTGAACTTCGGGTCTATATTTGTTAATCTGTTTATTTTTATGCTCAGAATACAACACACGTATGTTCAAGACAGTTTTCTCCGCCTTGCCACCACCAAAAATTAGCTGTTGTGTGTATATTGTTCATCACTCTTTACTTAGTTGGTTGCAAATGTACAAATTAATTTATAGCTGCAAAATATTTTTCGAAAAAAGTAGAAAAAAGGGATGAATGCATACATGTATGACACTCATCCCTGTGGTTTGAATATTGTTATCAGCTGTTCTCGTTTGTGAGGTGTTTATACTTTTCTTTTCGTTGTTTCCACCTCTCTTTGGCGTATTGCTGCATATCTGCAATTTTATCTTTTTCATCGAGTATCTCCAACCCGAGGATCGATTCGATCACATCCTCCATTGTGATGATTCCCTCAAAACTACCATACTCATCGACAATCAGTACCATATGCTCTTTCTTTTCGAGCATCTTTTCCCATATGGTGATGAGCGATGCGCTATCGGGGAAAAAGAGAATCTGACGCCTCAGCTCCTTCAATGGAGTTGTGAAGCTGTCTTCCGCCAGTTTTTCCAACATTTCGTCGCGAAGCAGATAACCGGTGATGTTCTCTCTCGATTCTCCGTATAGGGGAATGCGCGAGTAGTGGAGATACGATTTGTTCTGATAGAATTCATTTACGGTAATATCTTCAGAGGCACATGTAACCACAATTCGGGGAGTCATCACATCTCTGGCATGAATTTGCTCCAGACGAAAAATGTTTTTTATAATCAAACTCTCTTTCCCTTTCAAAATACCATCGGCGGTACTTACGTCCACCATAGCCGATAGCTCTTCCTTACTCATGGTGTTGTCTTGATTTTTTGAAGAAAATACCCGAGTGATAAATTCAGACAAAACTACTAAAGGATATGAAATGATAATTAGAACTCGAATCCACTGAGCCGATCCGGTAGCGAGATATTTCCAGTAGGATGCTCCGATTGTTTTTGGAATGATCTCTGAAAGTACCAAAATTAGAATGGTGAGTATGGCTGAGATAATTCCAAAATAGGCTTCCCCGAAAATCTTTAC
>JBKEBB010000329.1:0-14376 GCA_047972845.1 Bacteroidales bacterium | reverse complement strand
CATCTGTCGTGTGGTATGCTCACTCCAAATCAGATGCATCAACAGCGTACTGTGGAGATTAAAACGTATAGACGAAAATTGGAGATGCCTGCAGGCATCTCCAATTAATCAATTCTACTATGTTTATATTATTAATCCTGTACCGATTTTTCAGGACGATACATCATAGTTTTTTATTTTGATACGTGGTGTGAGAAATTTGTACCGACGATGAGTGTCAAACACATGGGAATAGTATTATTTTTTCGGCGTGGCCGTTTTTTTGGTCGAATAATTTTAAGATTAGGATTATTATTGCGTTATTTGTACTTTCGAATGTAGGCAACAAATCATTAAATATATCAACACAATGAACGAATTTATTAAATACCTGGGTATCCTATTAGTCTTGGTAGGTGCAGCAGTTTTAGCAGTTCCTCAGTTTATGGGTGCGATGACTAACACGATCCTTCTTGTAGGTTTGTTTACTATTGTAGCAGGAGTGATTGTTCACATAGTAATTAACCGTAAGGTGGAGTAGTCAAGCAAATAAAAAGAAACAAAAAAGGCGTTTCCTCTGTGGAAACGCCTTTTTTGTTTTAGAGATATGAGCTACTATCTATTTCTTTTTTTCCTTCAACAGCTCCTCCAATCGTAGCATCTCATCGCGTAGTTGCGCGGCTTCCATAAACTCAAGTTTCTTAGCCGCTTCAAGCATTTGCTTGCGGGTTTTCTCAATACTTTTCTTCAATTGGTCGGATGTCATGTATTGTAATACAGGATCGGCAGCCACAGAACCTTCTCCATTTTCACCGTTGGAATAGAGATTCTCCTGTCTATCCGCAAGTGGTTTGCCAAGGACAGAGAATTGTTGTTTGATGATGGCCGTGGGGGTGATTCCGTTTTTTTCGTTATACGACAACTGTTTCTCTCTGCGACGATTGGTCTCGTCGATTGTTTTTTGCATGCTATCGGTAATCTTATCTGCATACATGATGACACGACCATTGAGATTACGGGCGGCGCGTCCCGCGGTTTGCGTCAGTGATCGGCGCGATCGTAGAAAGCCCTCTTTGTCTGCATCCAAGATGGCCACTAACGACACCTCAGGAAGGTCGAGTCCCTCTCTCAGTAGATTTACCCCGATTAAGACATCGTAAACCCCGCTTCGCAATTCATCCATGATTCGAATGCGATCGAGCGTTTCCACATCGGAGTGTATATAGGCACATTTGATTCCCAGTCTTGAGAGGTAGGAGGAGAGCTCCTCGGCCATTCGTTTGGTCAACGTAGTTACCAATACTCTTTCGTGTAGTTCTACCCTTAATTGAATCTCTTCCATCAAATCGTCCACTTGGTTAAGGCTGGGACGAACTTCGATCACCGGATCAAGTAATCCGGTAGGTCGGATGACTTGTTCTACCACCACTCCTTCCGAACGAATCAATTCATACTCCGCGGGAGTGGCACTTACATAGACAACCTGTGGAACAATCTCTTCGAATTCCTCGAATCGAAGCGGACGGTTGTCGATAGCGGCCGGAAGGCGGAACCCATACTCGACAAGATTTTGCTTACGTGAATAATCGCCTCCATACATTCCTCTGATTTGAGGAATAGTAACGTGGCTTTCATCCACCATCACCAGAAAATCTTTAGGAAAAAAGTCGAGCAGACAGAAAGGACGTGTTCCCGGTTTTCGTCCATCGAAGTATCGTGAATAGTTCTCAATTCCGGAACAGTGTCCAATCTCGCGTATCATTTCAAGGTCGTAGCTTACCCGTTCATACAAACGTTTGGCTTCGTACTCCTTGCCAATGCTATTGAAAAACTCAACCTGTTTGCCCAAGTCTATCTCTATTTCGGCAATGGCCAGATTGATCCGTTCTTGTGTGGTGACAAATATATTGGCAGGAAATAGACGATACTCCTCATGGCGGCTGATCACCATCTGATTAAGAGGATCGAGGAGTTCGATGGATTCAATCTCGTCACCCCAAAACATGACTCTTAGAATCTCATCTCCATAGGCAATATAGGTATCGACAGTGTCTCCTTTTACCCTGAAATTACCTCTTTCCAATGCGACTTCATTGCGCGAATAGAGCGAGGCTACCAGTTTCCTAAGATAGTTGTTTCGCCCAATCTGATCGCCCACTTTGAGCTGAATAACGTTGCTATGAAAGTCTTCGGGGTTTCCTATACCGTACAGGCAAGATACGGAGGAGACTACAATCACATCTTTTCTGCCCGATAGAAGTGCGGATGTGGCAGAGAGTCGCAATTTCTCAATCTCGTCATTGATTGCCAAATCTTTTTCAATGTAGGTGTCGGTAACAGGCAGATAGGCCTCCGGCTGGTAGTAGTCGTAGTAGGATACGAAATACTCCACCGCGTTGTTAGGGAAGAATCGTTTAAACTCGCCATAGAGTTGGGCGGCGAGGGTTTTATTGTGGCTGAATACCAATGTGGGTTTTTGAACGCGTTCGATTACGTTTGCCATGTTGAATGTCTTTCCGGATCCGGTAACACCCAGCAATGTTTGAAACGGAATGCCCTCCAGTACGCCTCGGGTAAGTTGCTCGATGGCTTCGGGTTGATCGCCGGTAGGACTGTATTGTGAAATAAGTTGGAAATCCATACGTTACTATTGGATAATGAAAAACAAGGATGATTGTATAAGATATACATCCATCCCTTGACACAATCAACATCGAAGATACAAATAATTCTGAGTTGAGGCAGTGTTTGCCCCAAAAGATAGCAAAATAACCAATGACTTATATTTTCAATCAGACTCCATTTTCCCTGCATATCAAGAAAAGAGAGTAATTGCAATAGAATGTCGGTAAAGAATTCTTCTCATAAAGGAGAAGTTACCAACACGTCAATTGTTGATCTATTCTCGTTTTATAAGCGAAAATATAACCCCTATGGTTCGAGAGGAATGATGATGACCGCCAGAATGTAGCATATGATTCCTGGGAAGGCCGCGGTGAAAACACTCAATCCTACGTAAGCAAGACGGATTAACGTGGGATCCACCTCCATGTATTCGGCAAGTCCGGCGCATACTCCTCCTACCATTTTGTCGCGTGAGCGGTACAATCGTTTTTTGTTACTCATAATTTAATTTGTTTAAGGCGATACTGAATGGATATTATAGATTATAGGGATAAATTGATGTGCTGTTGATTTATTTCTTGCGTCGGAAAAATCTGATTTTGTAGTCTCCATTAGATAGATGAAGAGAGTCGGCTGTAAGCATCTCTATTTTAAATGCTTCGGTGAATGAGATTGTTTGTCCGTTTCCGATACTCTTGCCTGAGAGATAGAGAGTGCTGTCGGATTGGGTCCACGATTCGTACACCAATGTTGCCATATTAATAGAGGTAGCAATGCCATTCCGTGATATGGATATTCCCTGTTGAAGATCGGGTATGCTTGGCACTTGTTCAACCCACTCTCCTTGTAATAATGTGGCTGAAGAGGCGGGTTTTACGGTTGTGAGTTTTGTGGCACGATACACTGTTTTATTATCATCCGAATCATGTGCCGCTTTATAAAGGATGGTGGCTGTGTCGCCAATAGTCAGATCGACTGCGAATGTTTTGTCGGCATCAATGGTGGAAAAACATAAGGTGTCATTGGACGCTGTTTGGATTGTTAGCGAATTCATCGATGCATCAATGATTACACCTGTTGCCATTTTCTGATGAAATGAGGTGCACCCGGTTGAGAGCAATACGACTAAAATAGTTGTACAAAAAGATGTTTTCATAAGTGAAACAGCGTATAATACACTACAAATGTACATAACTATTTTCAGATAGCCTCAAAAAAAGAGCAAGGAAAATTGAATCCTGTTAATTCTCTTTACGGATCAATTAAATTATCCGATTGTCTCTCTTTTTCTATTTGTTTTTCAAATAATTGAAGAGTTCGGATGGGTAATTAAAACGGATGAATTAGGGACTAACCGCGTAAAAGATCTTCCTCCGCTTTGGTTATCTGATCGAAATTGAAATCGGCAATGACTTTAGATTTGAGCATCTCAATTCTATCATTGCATAGATTCCCAATACTGCCGGCATGCGTGTGGTTTAGTGAGGTGGAGGGGTTGAATGTTCCTTTCTCGATTTCCATTCCTACCTCTTTATAGGCATTCCGGAAGGGAGTTCCTTCGAGAACCCGTTTGTTCACCTCTTCGACACTAAATATTGCAAGGTATTTTGGATCATCGAGAATCGAAGAATTGACCACAACTTGACTCATCATCGAATCGACCATGGTGATGATATCATTCAATTCGTCAAAAACGGGTAAGAAGATCTCTTTTATGATTTGGAGATCACGAAAATAACCGGAGGGGAGGTTATTGGTTATAAGCGTGATTTGTTGGGGAAGCCCTTGGATCTTATTGCATTTTGCTCTGGTGAGTTCGAAGACATCTGGATTTTTCTTGTGAGGCATAATGCTTGACCCGGTAGTAAATTGATCAGGCAATTTGATGAATGCGAAGTTCTGAGAGTTGAACAGACACGCGTCGAAGGAGAGTTTGGATAGGGTAGCAGCAATACCTGAAATGGCAAACGCGACTGTTTTCTCCATTTTACCACGTCCCATTTGTGCATATACCACATTGTAATTCATAGAGTCGAATCCCAATAAATTGGTTGTCAATTCTCTGTCGAGAGGGAAAGAGGAGCCGTAACCGGCAGCTGATCCCAAGGGATTTCGATTACATATCTTATACGCGGATTGCAATAGGAGGAGATCGTCGGTGAGACTTTCCGCATAGGCACCAAACCAGAGACCGAAAGAGGAGGGCATGGCTATCTGCAGATGGGTGTAGCCCGGCATGAGAACCTCTTTATGGCGTTCACTTTGTGTGAGGAGTGTATCTATGAGTGAAGAAATCTGTTCAACAAGTTGTTGGATGGCATGGCGGGTGAATAGTTTGAGATCGACAAGTACTTGGTCATTGCGTGATCGTCCGCTATGAATTTTCTTCCCTAAGTCGCCCAATTTTCTTGTGAGCATCAGTTCCACTTGGGAGTGAACATCTTCGACGCCTTCTTCAATAACAAATCGTCCTTCGGCAGCCTCTTTATAGATGGCTTTCAGTTCGGTAAGCAGAATAGGGAGCTCGTTCTGAGGAAGAAGTCCCACCTGCGCAAGCATTGTAATGTGAGCCATAGAGCCAAGCACATCGTACTTGGCAAGATACAGGTCCATTTCTTGGTCTCGTCCGACGGTATATCGTTCAATGGATTTATCTACCGAAGTCTCTTTCTGCCAAAGCTTCATTGTATTGAGGAATTGTTGTGTTAATCAATAGAAGAGAAAAAATGAATGGTCGATCAGTTCTGATCTTTCTCAGAGGCTCATCACTCTCTTACTAATAGGGTATGATGGCAATCATATCTGTCAACTTATTGAGAGCTTCCATCAGAGGAGTCTCAATCATTGATCGCATAAATGAACTTAACTCAGCCTTGATGGTCACTTTTACTTTTGTCTCGTTTTCATCAGTCTCTTTGAGCTGAATCCATAGATTGAAGTCAATAGGAGAGTGATCAGATACAAATTTAATTGTTTTGTTTGGTTCGCGTTCAATAATTCGAATACCTATGGTTCCAACATGATCGACCGACACTCGGCAAGTATCACTGTCAAAGGTTATCTCTTTAAATTTGTCTTGGGGAAGACGACTCTTTACCCGCTCAATGTTAGACAAATCGGAGAGCATAGAAAATATCCTCTCCGATTTATTATTTATGGTAACAATGTTACTTTCGAATGTGGTCATTCAGTAATGTTGGATTGATAAAGTACTGGAACGTTATAATTGGTTGCTTCGAAAATTGAGAACGAGTAATTATCTTCTCCAGTTAGCAGGATCCTTACGCCACTCTTTCAGTGTTTCAACCTCATCTTTGGTGATGTACTCAGTAGCAAGAGCCTCTTCTAAGATTGCATCGTAGTGAGTAAGAGTGATGAGTTTTACGTTGTTCTCTTTGAATTTCTCTGTAGAGATAGGCATACCGTAGCTGAAAATACCAACCATTCCGAGCACTTCGCTTCCATTGTTTCTTACTGCTTTTACAGCATTAAGACTACTTCCGCCGGTTGAGATAAGATCTTCGATAACCACCACCTTTTGCTTGGGTTTAAGATCGCCTTCGATCAAATTCTCGAGTCCGTGATCTTTAGGAGACGAGCGGATATAAACAAAGGGAAGGCCCAACTCTTCTGCAACCAATGCTCCTTGAGCAATTGCCCCCGTGGCAACTCCCGCGATTGCTTCTACATCGGGAAAGTTTTCGAGGATTGCATGAGTGATCTCAATTTTTATCAAATTGCGTAATGAAGGGTACGACAACGTTTTACGGTTATCACAATAGATGGGAGATTTCCACCCTGATGCCCATGTAAATGGGTTGGCGGGTTGCAACTTAACGGCCTTAATTTTTAGTAACTTCTCGGCTACCAATGCTTCAACGCTTTTCATTGAGATGTAGTTTTTTTGGTTTTGACTCTACAAAGGTAATAATAAACTCAATAATAAGACTAAAAGAATGAGTGATCTTTTTTGGATCTGTTCAAATTAAACAATTGCAAGTGTTGATACATAAACCGTTACATCAGGAATTGTCAGTAATGTTCTTGCGCACGATTCCAAGGTTGATCCGGTGGTGAATACATCATCAATAAGTAGTATTTGTTTTCCTTTGATCTCATCAGGCGTGGTAACAGAGAATATTGTTTCAACATTTGCCCATCGGGCCTGTTTGTGAAGTGTTGTTTGTGTGGGATTGCTTACCATACGGTGTAAGGTGTGGTCGTAAACCGGAATATGGAGTATGGAGGATATTCCTTCGGATAGTTTACTACTTTGGTTGTATCCTCTTAATTTGAGTTTATTGGGATGGAGTGGGACAGGAATAATCAGATCAAGGTTGGCAATAAATGGTGATGATGAAAGGTGATGTCCCAATTGTTGTCCCATATAGAAGGCCAATTTGGGATCGTTTCTGTATTTGAATTGATGGATGATTTGTTGTATGACTGAATGTTTGGTGTATATGAATGGAGAATAAAGACCATGTATGGGAACCCTTCCCATGAGTTGAAGTTCTACATCGCTGAGATGTGTATATGGGGAGTCGATTCGGTTGATACACCCGATGCATACGAAATGCTCACCATCGTGAAGTCTGACTCCGCATCCGGCACAGAGGCGAGGAAAAAATAGATCAAACAGAGGACGCAAAAGATTCATAGGTTATTTTGAGTCGATTGGATAAAATAAAAAAGGTTTGCGGCATGATACAGCAAACCTTTTTACTATATGTAATAGAAGAGAGTATCCTAATTAGGCGTTGTCTTCATCATCGGTAACTTTCGCCCCTTTCTTGCGTATCTGAATTTCATAAGCAACAGGCACGGCAATAAACAGAGTTGAATATGTTCCCATAAATACTCCGAACAGCAATGCGAAGGTAAAGCTACGAATCGTGTCGCCTCCTAAGATAAATATACAGAGCAGTACGATCGCTGTACTCAAAGAGGTTGAGAAGGTACGTGCCAATGTAGTATTCAACGCGTCGTTGATGCGGCGTTTAACGCTACGTTTTGGATATAATCCGATGATCTCACGAATACGGTCGAAGATTACCACTGTGTCATTAACCGAGTAACCGATAACCGTCAGAATCGCCGCGATAAATGCTTGGTCAATCTCCATAGAGAACGGAATGATTCCGTAGAACAAGGAGTAAACACCAATTATAATCAGTGTATCGTGTAACAACGAAGCAACGGTTCCCAAACTAAACGATAGATCTCGGAAACGGAAGAGTATATAAAGACCCATCGCGATAGTTGACAAGAACAGTGCCCAAATGGCTCCGTATGTGATGTCTTTGGCGATGGCTGGTCCTACCTTTTGTGAACTCTGAATGTAGTCTGAAACAAACGACTCTTTTGTGGTTCCTTCTTTCAACTCTTTTTTCAAGCCTTCGAATAGCAGGCCGTCCACTTCATCATCAATGGTAGCGTTGGATTCTTCAATTTTGTAGTTGGTCGTAATCCGAACCTGATTTTCCCCTCCGATAGTAATAACCGACAAAGAAGCGGTTCCAAACTTCGAACTTAGTTCAGATTGAAGATCTTCTGTATTTACAGGATGGTCGAAACGAATCACGTAATTGCGTCCTCCGGTAAAGTCGATACCTTGATTCAATCCTCTTGTTACAAACGAGATGATAAAGATAACAATCAAGATTGCTGAAAAGATATATCCTTTCTTACGCAGTTTAACAAAGTCAATTTTGGTATTAACCAACAGATTCTTTGTAAATGAAGTAGCGAATGTAAGATTCTTGAACCAACCTTTATCCAATCCGGTTTCGTACACCATACGGGTCATGAACACAGCTGTAAAGAACGATGTGATGATACCGATAATCAACGTAGTGGCAAATCCTTTGATCGGGCCTGTTCCAAACATAAAGAGAATAACCCCTGTGATGATGGAGGTAAGGTTAGCATCGAAAATCGCTGAGAATGCATTCTCATAACCGTCAGAGATTGCTTTCTTCAGGTTTTTACCTGCGCGTAGCTCCTCTTTAGTACGTTCGTAAATCAACACGTTCGCGTCAACCGCGACTCCCATTGATAAAACCAAACCGGCAATACCGGAAAGTGTAAGCACCGCTTGGAAGGATGCGAGGATACCCATGGTAAAGAATAGGTTGACCATCACACCAATGTTGGCAATCATACCCGGTACAAATCCATATATGGATGTCATGTAGATCATCAACAGAACCAACGCGATAATAAATGATATGATACCACTATTGATTGCCTCTTGTCCAAGTGATGGACCTACAATGTCTTCTTGAATGATCTTAACCGACGCAGCCATCTTACCAGACTTCAACACGTTTGCCAAGTCACCGGCCTCGTCTGTTGTGAAGTTTCCGGTAATTTGAGAACGTCCACCGGTGATTTCGTCGTTCACACGTGGGAATGAATATACCAAATCATCAAGAACGATGGCAATTGATTTACCGATGTTTTCTTTAGTGAGGCGAGCCCATGTTTTAGCTCCTTCAGAGTTCATGGTCATGCTAACCTCTGCGAACGATGAATTTTGACCAAAGTCAGAACGAGCATCCGTAACAACCTCTCCACCGAGAGGAGCATGTCCGTCGCGATTGGTCACCTTAATAGCGATTAATTGGTAGAAGATGTCTTTTTCATCAATCGCTTTAACTGTCCATTTGAATTGGAGGTTACGTGGAAGTACATCTCTCACCTGTTTCATGTTCAGCATCTCTGAGATTTGCTCCATATCGTTCTTGTGAGCAGTTCCTACAACGGGACTGGTCATCATACGACCTGATTGGTCTTGATTGATTTGCAACAATGCAAAGAGAGGAAAGTCTTTTTCAAACTGAGCACGATTGGCTGCAAGATCTACGTTTGTAGGATCTTCACCAGTTACTTTTTGAAGCAAGGTGTCGGTCGCGTTGGTAGCGAGTGTAGAATCAGCAGGAGCAACTGTGACAGCTGCCGTTTTAGTAGAATCAACAACAGAAGAGGCTGAATCAGCTGGAGTTTCTCCGGTTGTTTTGTTGGCTTTGAGGTCGCGGATCACATTGTTTGCCGCAACCATGGCTTGATAAATCTCAGGAAGATCGTATGTTTCCCAGAATTCGAGGTTCGCACTTCCTTGAAGCAGTTTGCGGACACGCTCGGGTTCTTTTACTCCTGGAAGCTCGATGAGAATACGTCCATCTGTTTCAAGTCGTTGGATGTTTGGAGAAACGACCCCGAAACGGTCGATACGAGTACGCAAAACGTTGAACGAGTTTGATATCGCCGCCTCCATTTCGGTACGTAAAACCGTAATAACTTCCGCGTTAGAACTTGCGGGACTGATACGATCTTTCAGCTCGAATGTGCTGAAAATTGCCGATAGCTTAGCTCCCGGATCAAGTTTGGTATATTCGTCAAGGAATACGCTCAAGAAATCTTGCGATGTAGTAGCATGTCTTTTAGAAGCATTTTCTACAGCTTGATTGAATGTCGGGTCGGGATTGTTATTGGATAGTGATTTGATTACGTCAGGAACGGAAAGCTCCAAAATAACGTTCATACCACCTTTCAAGTCAAGACCTAAGCCGACTTCCATTTCGCGACACTGTTTGAATGTATAGCCTAACCATACCTTTTCGGTTGATAGCGAGTCGATATACTGCGCCATTTTAACTCTGTCGCCTGCGGCATACTCTTCCGCTTTATTCATGTATCTGCTTGTCACAAACGAGAACGACAAATAGAAGATACACACAAGCGTTAAAAGCAGCGCAAAAATTCGAACGAATCCTTTGTTTTGCATGTGTAAGATACTTTTATTCTAATTGATTGATAATAAATTTCAGCTTCTTTAAAACAAGCCGCAAATATAGGGGTTTTTTCTGTTTCGACATAATAACCCCTTAATATTAACGAAATCGACCTTATTTTTCGGCAAATGCGTGAAATGCGGGAGAAGATAAGAAATAATCAGATGTTGGAGAATATATTCTCTTGGAATTGTAAGGTGATCCGTTCTCTTTTTTCAAGAAGTTCCGCTTCTATTTATGTATAGAAAGAGAGTTGGGTAACTCTGGTTCGATCACATTTTATCTTATTTTTTTACGAATCGGGCTCTCCGTTAAAAGAGAGAAACTCCCATTTCAACGAATCCTTTGGTTCGGTAGGTTTCGATCTCAAACCACCTCGAATCACGAGCCCATCCAACAGTGCCGAAAAGTCCGAGTCGTTTGCTGAATCGATACTCAATGTTCCCTCTGAACTGAATGGATAGCAGATCCTTGGGTATTATTATCTCCGGATTGGTATTGGTTATCGATATGTACGCAATTCCGGCATCCGCACTCACCTCTATGCGTTTGAAAAGGGTAGCGTAGTATCCCGATCTGTAAATGATAGCTCCCGAATAAACCCCTCTACCTTTAGTGTAAGGTGATCCTAATACTATGATATTGTATGCTTTAGTGTTTTTAAACTTGATCGCGGCTCCACCGTAATACATATTTCCGCCATATACGATCATTTGTATCTTTGTCTGCGGTGTAGCATTCACCAATCCGACCTGAATAGCCGATGTGTCAGCACTGTAATTGATCAATCCCACTTGGGCGCCTAATATCTTTCCACTTCCTTTTCCTGTCAGGTTAATGGCTCCGATTTGCAGTCCGTGGAGCTCTTCGCTGAAATTCAAGGCTCCAACCTGAGTACCCACTGTTGAGTTGAGTGTAAGGTTTAAAATCGGGGAGATCTGCATTCCGTAGGCATTCATTCCCACCACATTTGTCAATCCGCTTATTTGAACTCCGCTCAAATTGCCTGCCACGAAGTTAAAGGCACCACCCAATTGAAAACCCTTCATCTTTCCAATGGTCATATTCGAAAAGGCCGAAAGTTGAACTCCTCTTGTATTACCGAAGTTATTGTTCCAGATGCTCGATGCCTGAAACCCATTCATATCTTTTCTGGTAATGTTGGCCAATCCCGAGAGGGCTACTCCTTTCACGTTTCCCGATGATCTTCCTATAAGGGTATTGATGTTAGCCCCATGTATGAATCCGTTTTTTGATTGCAAAAGACCGATAGATACATTGTTTATCATCATCGAATCCCACTTCGGGAATGAGATTGGTTCCCACAACGAGAAGGCATAAGGCTTCACCTTATACTGCGCCGCCATATCAGTAAAACAGCCTACTAATAGGAGAACAATCGTAAGAATTCGTATGTATGAAGTCGGGATTCTTTTCATGCCTTTCTTAATTAAAAGATGTAGTTAGACCCGAATGAAAACTGCCAGTTTCGTCCGTCTTGCGAGTTAAACGCTTTTCCCATTTCGCCCGAAAATACAATATTTCGGTTGATAATCAATTTCAATCCCAAACCCGTAGAGAAGTGTAACCGTTCGCGTTCGCCGCTGTAAAGGTATCTACTATAGTTCGGATCTGCTTCGGCAGCATTCCGCACTTCCGTTTGACGAAAAGGTTGCACTACTGCTCCGAAATCGAGAAAAGGATTGGCTGTAAGGTACATGTATTGACCAAATGCACTCATGCCTATTATTCGATAACGCATTTCTATGTTTGCCCAAGCGATACCATCACCTACCACTCTATTAGTGAGAATTCCTCGCAGCGAACTAAGTCCGCCCAGTCCTTCCGAGGTGATCCGTCGCATCATCAGCGTGTTTATGTTCGACTGGAGATAAAACGGCACTTGTCCTCCCCCGATTGTTCCATAATATCCCACCCGGGTAGCCAGAGTCAATTTGTCTGGAATCAGCGATTTGTAAGTACTGTGGATAAAGGCCAATTTCAAGTGTGAATACCCTCCATTATATATAAAGTCGGGGGTGTATGAGAAGAACAGTTCACTGCGTATTCCTCGTGTAGGGTCTGCCTCCGAATTGCGGGAGTCATACACCAATCCGGCTTTCAGATAGAGATGTTCGCCTCCGCTTTTCTCTTCCTCCCTGATCAGTCCTTTGTTGACGTAGAGTTTGTAGAGCGATAATCGGTCGCTTGGTGAGTTGTATGTTGTTTCTCCCAGTTTAAAGCTAAATGCGCTCAACCCCGCGTGCCAACGTATGTTTCTATATATTTTACCTTCAAAATCGAGAGTTAGACGGGCTAATGTCCGTTCTATATTGTGAAAATCCGGACCTTGGTCAATGGTCAGAGGGGCTTCGTATCCGTTGAATCCATAGAACTCAAATTTTGGTTGGGGGAGCATCGTAAAGTCAACCGTGGTGCGTACTCCCCGTATCAGATGCTGGGTGTCATAAAACAGTCTGTACAATAGTGCTCCTTCGGTGAAGTAGGAGAATTGAGCATAGAAGCGGTGGCGATAGCCGGGGTAATATTCTCCGTTGCCGAAGTCAATAAAGTCGGCCATTGCTCCCAGTTGAAACCCCAAATCCGAGCTGTATCCTAAACTGGGCACTGGTAGGATGTTCCATCCCGTTTTTGGTTTTTCCTGAATCTCATTCTTATTGAATGTGATCGAGTTGACCATTTCGTACCACTTTCCCCAAAGCTTCTTTTGTCCGTGAATGGGTGCAACGAGCAATAACATCGAGATGAAAACGGTAAAATATCGTTTTGTAGTATGCATTTGGGAGAGAAGGGGCTATTAATGAACGCTAAAGAAATCGGGTTTGAAACAAATTCCTACGCGAATATGGTTGGTATAAGTGCGGTGATTGAGGAGGTTTTCAGCGTATCCATTGTAGTATTGTCCAAACAGATAGATGTTGTATAGATCGGAAAGCATATACCCCGCCTCCAACTTAATATTTCCACTAACTGCATTATCGGTTGTTTTACTATAAATGGCCGAAGCCCGAAACTGTTGATTTGGAGAGATATAGTTTACTCCAAGATCTAAGAATCCATGGTAGCGGAATATATCTTTGGAGTGTTCGCCTAAATAGAAAGGAATGTATGCTTTTCCCTCAAGTGATACTCTTTTACCAACAAACCATTGACAATAGGCACTTAGCCAGTTCATGTCACGCGAATCCTCTCCTCCGTATCCATTGGATTTGTGTTCGAGCGCGAAAATAGCGAATCCTCTTAGCTCATTGTTCTTAATAAGGGCTTTTCCCAATCCGATTCCCGGATTGTAGTCGGTAGTTCGGAAAGGTGCCGACTCCTTATAAATATCCCATGACGATGCCTGCGTGTAGGTGATAAACAGATAAGTCTTAAAAGGAAGTACGCTTTTGGTGATTCGCTGTTTAAAGCTGATTTGAAAGCGAGCATCGGCGTTGTCGGCATTGATTGCCTGATTGGGGTTGAAACCCGTAATCAGGTAGTTATCTTTGAAAATTGTAAATGCCGGTTGACTGTCAAAATAATGACGAACAGAGTCTTCGGTAGTCCCGGGCATGGGTATTTGAGCAGATAGATCATCCAATCCAATAAAAAGGGATATCGTCATCAAGACGATCAACCGAAATTGTTTTCTCATCTTCAATAATATTGAAATAATGGGCGCAAAGGTAGAAATAAAATTGTAATGATTGAAGCCGAGGTGATTTGTAGAGGTAAATAATTCTATTTTATGATTATCCGCAATTCTTCCTATTGTAAATTCTTGATTTGAAGTCAGGCGGATATCTGACAGCAGCGATTAATAATCTGTCAAACTGTTTTTCGCCAAAATTTCGCCTGTTGAATTTATAACAGAATTTATTGAGGTAGTATTTTAAGTATTCGGGATTCACTTTGTAATATTCGCCCAGCAGTTGCCTTTTAGCGTTGCTGATAGCGGTATGAACCCAAGGAA
>JBKEBB010000065.1:0-8562 GCA_047972845.1 Bacteroidales bacterium | reverse complement strand
GAAAGGCGTATCAATAGAGGTGATTGATAAGCCCAATGAGAAAATATAGACCCTAAACAGATATGTATTCTTGCACTGATAGTAGGACAAACGTCTATTGAAATAAGCCGATAGAAATATATGGTTTAGGAGAAACAAGCCTCTACATTCCGATTGCGGTGTACACCGCAACCAATCCCCCTGGACAACACAAAAAAATCCCCTGTACACCGCAAACGAGTGCGGTGTACAGGGGAGTGATTAATCGACGGATTAGTCGGACTAATTTGATTTGAACCATGAGTCTATGTCTGCATTTGTTTGAGACAATAGATCTGGGAAAGCATATGTTTTGCCCTCTATTAAAGAGATATCTTGCCCTAATTTACAAAATAAATAAGTTGCGTGGGCTTATTGAGTCCACACAGCAATATTTCATGCTGAATATTTGTGCTAGATTCATTGGAGATGATTATATTTGCAAGAGATAAGGCAGTCACTCGAAAGAGCCCACACTCTCCACGGAAAAAGGATTCGCGAAGTGTTCGCTGTCGATACCATAGAATATTACAACACGCGTTCAGTACCTCCGGAATTCGGAAGTTCTACCCAACTTCGAAATCCACACATGCTGAGAAAAAGATGAAAAACACGTTTATTATACTCATTATAGTATCACTACTTGCTGCCTGCTCAACAGACAACACCCCTCTGCTGATCCTCGACACCGATATTGGACCCGATTACGACGATGCCGGAGCCATGGCCTGCATGTATGCCCTCGAAGCGGAAGGAAAATGCCGTGTGCTCGGAGTTATCTCCTCCAATCTCTCCCCACACACCCTTCCCAACATTGAAATCATCAACCGCTACTACAACCGATCCGACCTTCCCGTGGGAAGAGTCACCGGAGAAGGTGTCAACGAAAAGGGATGGCATAAGAAGAGTTGGTCTGAGTATATCGCGACCAAATATGCTCCTACCACTCTTACACCCGCCAATGTACCGGATGCCGTATGGCTCTACCGCAAATTACTGAGCCAATCGCCCGACCACAGTGTAACAATCTGTACCATCGGATTTCTAACCAACCTTTCCAAACTCCTTGTAAGTGTGGGCGACGAACACTCGTCCCTGCGTGGATATCAATTGGTTACCCTTAAAGTAAAAAGAT
Source organism: Bacteroidales bacterium (assembly GCA_047972845.1). Taxonomy (GTDB): domain Bacteria; phylum Bacteroidota; class Bacteroidia; order Bacteroidales; family JBKEBB01; genus JBKEBB01. The sequence goes on along the minus strand of JBKEBB010000065.1, from coordinate 7,409 downwards.
TGGTCGTTATGGGGGGAGGATTTCCCGACGGCAATGAATACAATCTCCATAAACACCCGGATGCCTCTATTCACGTAGCCTCTTCGTGGCCTACTCCAATCTATTTTTGTGGGTTCGAGGTGGGAGACAAGGTGCTCACCGGGAAAAAGACCGCTGCCGGTGGAGCGGATGACAATCCCGTGGCCGACATCTATCGAGTAGCTCTGGCTCAAGACAATCCCGAAGGAAGACAAAGCTGGGATCAGCTGACTGTTCTTGCCGCGATTGAAGGACCTGAAGCTTACTTCGACCTCGTTCGTGGAAACATACTCATGCTCCCCGACGGACGAAACCGCTGGGAAGATAAACCCACGGGAAATCACTATTACATGGCTCCTAACGTATCCAACGCACAACTTGCCGAAAGAGTCGAAGAGCTCATGTCGCGACCCGTTGGCAAACTCACCGAGAGTCCTTAACACATCCCTACTTCTACCAATTGGTCCATAATAGACACCTTTAACAACAACAAACCATATGCGTACAAGATACCTAGTCACACTAACATTCCTCCTTTGTCTGGCACTCTCGAATGCGTTCGCTCACTCCGATAAATCCGAATCGAAGCGAGATGAGTACAAATCAAAGGAGCGTGTTGAGATTAAAACCTCTTACGGCAATATAATTGTCGAGGTATATCCCAACAAAGCCCCTGTAACCGCCTCCAACTTTCTTCGACTGGTAGATAGAGGCGTTTACAACAATGCTTCATTTTACCGAGTGGTAAGAAAAGACAACCAACCACAAGACAATGTCAAGATAGAGGTAATACAGGGAGGACTTGGGAGAGACTACGACGATGAACATCCCGATCGGAAGACTCAACTCACCCCCATCATTCACGAAACCACCGCGCTGACCGGATTAAAGCATCAAGACGGAACGCTCTCAATGGCTCGCAACTCACCGGGTAGTGCCTCTTCCGAATTTTTCATCTGTATCAACAAACAGCCCGCACTCGACTATAAGGGTAAAAGAAATCCGGATGGGGAGGGATTTGCCGCATTCGGAAAGGTGATAAAGGGGATGAAGGTCGTCAAAACCATACAGGCATTGAACGACACTCGTCAATACCTCGACAAACCAGTAAAGATCCTCTCTATGAAGAGAATCAAATAAATAAACCACACTGACCATTACTAACTTACAACCACCATGATGACCATTAAGCCCTACAACGGGATTATTACCCCCATGATCACCCCTCTGCTCGACAACAATCGACTGGATGTGGAGGGATTGGAACGACTGATCGAACACATCATTGCCGGAGGTGTTCACGGCCTTTTCATTCTCGGCACAACGGGAGAGGGCCCAAGCATACACTACAAACTGCGCCAGGAGCTAATCCGGCGCGTCTGCCATCAAGTCAACGAGCGTATCCCCGTACTGGTAGGTATCACCGACACCTCCTTCAACGACTCACTCGAGCTGGCCGCTGTTGCCGCTGAACACGGCGTTTCGGCAGTAGTATCCGCTCCCCCTTACTATTTTGCTCCGGCACAACAAGAGTTAATAGAAACCTATATTGATCTGGCAAATGCCCTACCCCTACCCCTTTTCCTATACAACATGCCTTTGCAAACGAAGGTCAACTTCGATGTCACCACCATGCGAGAACTTTCGGAACATCGCAACGTAATAGGCATCAAAGACAGTTCCTGCTCAATGCTCTATTTCCAAAGTCTGCTTTATGCTTTCCGCGATCGTCCAGACTTCCCCATCTTGATAGGACCCGAGGAGATGATGGCAATGGCCGTTATGCAGGGAGGACACGGAGGAGTAAACGGAGGCTCCAACCTCTTTCCTTCACTCTATGTAGAGATGTATCACGCTGCGGTTGCCAAAGACATTCAACGAGTGGAACAACTTCTACAGCATATCATGGATATCTCCTCTCTACTATATAAGGTAGGGAACTACGGATCGAGTCTGATCAAGGGAATCAAGTGTTCACTCAACATCATGGGTATCTGTAGCGACGAGATGGCACAACCCTTCCGCAAATTCAGCGGTCGTTATCGAGATGTGATACGTGAGAACCTGCTTCGACTCAACAACCTCTATCCAATGGATGAGTAATATGGTCCTTCCTGACGATTTATTTTTTCAACGGAACCCGAGCGAACAAACAATTACCCAATCCATTCACACAGACAAGATCACTTTATGAATATAATCGATTTAATTATCTTTCTTCTTTTCACAGGGGGTGTTGTAGTATTCGGTGCTACATTTTTCTCCAAACGACGAACGGCCGATGAATATACAGCAGGAGGGCGCAACATTCCCGGTTGGGCTGTAGGAATGTCAATCTTTGCCACTTACATCAGCAGCATCTCCTACCTTGGCAATCCCGGACAATCCTATCTTCGCGACTGGAACGGAATGCTATTCAGCCTATCCATTCCTATAGCCGCCTTCTTCGCCGCAAAATTTTTCGTTCCCTTCTACCGCCGGATGAACAGTGTTTCGGCCTATGAGTTTTTAGAACGTCGCTTTGGGGTATGGGCGAGAATCTATGCCAATGTATGTTATCTGCTCACTCAAATGGCACGTATCGGGGCAATTGTCTATCTGCTTGCCGTTACTATGAAGCAACTCTTCGGATGGGACATTCGTACCATTATCGTTGTCACCACCATCGCTATCACCCTCTACTCGATGCTCGGAGGAATCAAAGCGGTTATTTGGACGGAGGCCATTCAGGGAATCATTCTCATCGGTGGTGCCATTGCCTGTATCATAGCCATCATGATCGAAATGCCCGAAGGTCCGATGCAGATCTTCACGATAGCCGCTCGCGACAACAAATTCAGTCTGGGAAGTTTCGGCACCTCCCTCTCCGAATCCACCTTCTGGGTCTGTCTGGTCTATGGTATATTCATGAATCTGCAAAACTTTGGGATCGACCAAAACTATGTACAACGGTATATCACAGCCAAATCAGATCGCCAAGCACGCTTCTCGGCACTCTTCGGAGGATATCTCTATATTCCCATCTCCGCTATGCTCTATTTCATTGGCACCGCCCTCTACGCCTATGTTCAAGCAAGTCCCGAACTACCTATCTCCGAAGGGATTAAAAGTGATGACATCTTTCCATGGTTCATCGCCCATAAGCTACCTGTCGGCATGACCGGACTATTAGTGGCCTCTATCTTCGCGGCGGGAATGAGTACCATCGCCACCAGTATTACCAGTTCTTCCACGATTGTATTGACAGACTACTACCAACGCTTCTTCAACCGCAAAGCCACCGACATTCAGTCAATGCGGGTCTTATATATCACCAATGGAGTGATTACTGTAATCGGAATTCTTGTGGCCTTCGCCTTCATGTCGGTAGAAAGCTCGCTCGATGCGTGGTGGGCACTCTCCTCCATATTCGGGGGTGGAATGCTCGGACTCTTCCTTCTGGGATTTGTATCCCAAAAGGTGCGAAACGTCGATGCTGCCATCGCTACCATCTGTGGCATAGGGGTGGTCATCTGGATGAGTCTCTCTCCCCTTTTCTTCACCGAAGGATCATGGAAAGCTTTTGCAAGTCCGTTTCACAAAAACTTGGCCATTGTCGTAGGCACCACAGTGGTGTTCTGTGTAGGCTTCTTAATCAATAAATTTTTATTCAAATCAAAACTTAATCATACAAAATCATCACTATCATGAATCCTAAAATTGGCATTCGCCCTATTATAGACGGGCGTTACGGAGGAGTACGCGAATCCCTCGAAGAGATCACAATGAATATGGCGAGAAATCTGGCCGACTTTTACTCAAAAGAGTTGCGTCATCCCGATGGAACAGCCGTGGAGTGCGTCATCGCCGACACCTGCATCGGAGGAGTAGCCGAAGCCGCTGCCTGCGCTGAAAAGTTTTCCACCCAACATGTGGGAGCAACCGTATCGGTTACCCCCTGCTGGTGCTATGGATCGGAAACCATCGACATGACCCCATCGATTCCTAAAGCGATCTGGGGATTTAACGGTACCGAACGTCCCGGAGCGGTCTATCTCGCCGCCGCTATGGCTGCCCACAACCAAAAAGGATTGCCCGCCTTCAGCATCTATGGCCACGACGTGCAAGATGCAGGCGACCCTACGATTCCCGCTGATGTTCGCGAGAAACTGCTACGCTTTGCCAAAGCCGCGTTGGCGGTGGCACATATGAAAGGAAAATCGTATCTGTCGTTGGGTTATTGCTCGATGGGAATTGCCGGATCGCAGGTAGATGCCTCTTTCTTACAGGACTACTTGGGAGTACGTACCGAATTTGTCGAATCAATTGAGATTGTACGGCGTATTCAACTGGGAATATACGATCATAAGGAGTTTAAAAAAGCAATGCAGTGGACCAAGGAAAACTGCAAAGAGGGATCCGACTACAATGCCCCAGAGAAACAACACAGCCGTGCAAAGAAAGACGAAGAGTGGGAATTTGTGGTGAAGATGACACTTATCATCCGCGACCTGATGATCGGAAATCCAACACTCAAAGAGATGGGCTTTATTGAAGAATCACACGGAAAGAATGCACTATTCAGTGGTTTCCAAGGACAACGTCAGTGGACCGACTTCGTGCCAAATGGCGACTTCAGTGAGGCAATTCTTAACTCATCGTTTGACTGGAACGGAATCCGTAAAGCCTTTATCATAGCTACCGAAAATGACAATCTCAACGGAGTATCCATGCTTTTCGGCCATTTGCTCACCAACACCGCGCAGATATTTGCCGACGTACGTACCTATTGGAGCCCCGAGGCCGTGGAACGTGTTAGTGGCACCAAACTCGAAGGACTGGCAGCCGGAGGGTTCATTCACCTCATCAACTCAGGTTCCTGCACACTCGATGGCTCGGGACAACAGACCCGCGATGGAAAACCGGTGATGAAACCTTTCTGGGAAATCACCAATGAAGAGGCTAAAGCTTGTCTTGATGCCACAACTTGGTATCCAGCCGCTGTTGATTATTTCCGTGGAGGAGGCTTCTCTTCCAACTTCCTAACCAAAGGGGGTATGCCGATGACTATGGCACGCCTGAACTTAGTAAAAGGAATCGGTCCGGTACTTCAAATTGCTGAAGGATGGAGTGTGGATGTTCCTGAGAATGTTCGTGCTATCATCGATGCTCGCACCGACCGTACTTGGCCAACCACCTGGTTTGTGCCACGTATCACAGGAGAGGGGGCATTCAAAGATGTCTATTCGGTGATGAACAACTGGCAGGCCAATCACGGGGCTGTAAGCTACGGTCACATCGGTGCCGACTTGATCACCCTTGCCTCCATGCTCCGTATTCCGGTAAATATGCACAACGTGGAGAGTGAACTCTTCCGTCCCAATGCTTGGACAGCCTTTGGCATGGACACTGAAGGATCTGACTACCGCGCCTGCCAAACCTACGGACCGTTGTATAGATAGGGGAAAAATGTAAGTGGTGAAAACGTGGAATCGTATAATCGTTTAATCGTGTAGTAAAATATGTAATTGTGGGACTGGTAAACCGTTTAATTGCGGAAGAAAGGGTTCGACTATAACTAATCCCATACGTATACGTGTGGGATGATAAGACAAAAAACAACTCAGCTTCGAAGGTGCTGAACACCCATAGCATAATAAATGCATATTATGTAATGCAGCATCTTCGAAGCTGTTTGTGGAGGACGGTATTTTCCCCACACTTAAAAGTATGGGGTTACTTTGAAGTAAGACCTCTTCGAGGTTAAACGATTCCACGATTAAACGATTACGCGTTTCCCCCTTACCTTTCTTTCCCGGTTATTTGTCTGGCGATCTCATCCATGTGGCGATTGTCAGTTCCGCAACATCCACCAAAGATTGTGAAGTTGAAATCAGATTTCAAACGAGCCATCGAGTTAGCCAACTCTACAGGCGAAGTTGTCTTGAGCTCTTTTGTGCCATCGAGGTCTGCATAGTCAAGTGCAGAGGTATTGGCTTGTATCCCTATAAAACGGGAACGCACCGTTTCTGTTTGATTAAACGAATGAGAAAGTGCCCGATACACTATATCGGGGTGAACACAGTTGGTCATGTAACAAAGGGGACGACGAGAAACATGACCATCTATATAACGAATCGCAAAATCAATTGTGTTTCCATCAATCAACCGACCGTTACGCTGAATAGTAAAACTTATTATATAGGGAAAACCCGATTGAGCCATCGCTGCGGCCATCCCTGCCGCCTCCTCCAGCACAGGCATAATCCCCGCATACAGAAAATCTATTGATGTTTTCTTGAATAAATCGCACTGCCAAGAGTGAAATTCCTTAGCACGATCAAAGGAAAGAGTCTCCTCTCCGGTATATGCATCTCCTTTGCATCCCATCAACCCGCCAATAAACATCTCGGCACTTGCAGTCTGCTTTATACTATGTAAAAATTGAACATTGTCCGCAATGATTGATTCATCGAAACCTCCACTCTCCACCCGTTCCTTATTCGCTCTTCGGGTTGGAGTGGTTGCCAAAAACGGCAAACGATACCTTTCAGCAATAGTCAAGTACTCTTTCCACAACACACCCAACGCCCCCCTTCCTTTTTCATCGTATATGAGTGATGCCATCGCGACAGGTCCGTCTATTGACAAATTGTATTCTCTTTTCAAACGTTCACCCAACGCTCCTTCCATCAAAAAGGTTGAGCCGGATGACACACTCGTCTCTATAGGCATCTTGTATTAATTTATAAGAAATCGGTTGGAGAAAAGGTGAGGTAAGAGTGGTGAATGGTGAGAAGTGAGGAAAATGTAATGGGTGATGTGTAATGGGTGAAAAATGTAAGTAGTAAGTAATTGTATTCACTCCTCACCTTTCTTAATAAACGATTCTCTGTCAGCTTCCTTTTTTTATTCATCGCCTCAACGAATCAACGACTTAACGAATCAACACTCTTATCAACGAGTCCCCGTCTTCACCATTCACTTCTCACTAGTCACCATTTACTTTCTCTCATTCATCACATCTCTCATGGCTTTCACCTTTGCAGGATCTGTTTCTACGAACTGATATTCGGAAAGGTGGCTGGCAGTTGACATCGAAACATTGGGGTTACGATAGGTCATCCCTCCTTCATATACACTACTACCACTCAGATGCAACGCATGTACTCCGGCATCCATCAGACTACGGGCATTTGAGGCATTCACTCCCGATCCTGCCATAATCTTGATTCGACCATTCGCTTGCGTGGAAAGTTGGGTGAGCCATTCGATTCCTTCGGGAGCACTATTTCTCCCACCCGAGGTCAACACTCTTTTACATCCAGCCTCAATTAGGTCTTCGAGCGCCTTGGAGGGATCTGCCACCATGTCAAACGCCCTGTGGAAAGTAACCTCCATAGGCGATGCCA
>JBKEBB010000061.1:0-7866 GCA_047972845.1 Bacteroidales bacterium | reverse complement strand
AATCTTACTCATCAATTAAGCAGTGAAAAACCAAGTTCATAAGCAATTTTATTCCATTATCATGTCTTCATTAGACAAGTGTTCAACCCCTCTGACTAAGTGGCGTCGTGATTTTATCCTTGAGACCCTCTTGCTTTTCATGAGCATTCCGGGGCGTATTTGCTTCCTACAACTGGCCAGATACAGCCGTTTCTCAGAACAACGTTTCAGACAACAGTTTGAAAAACGGCTTGACTTCATGGAGTTCAATTCCCATTTGGTGACACAAAACATGACCGGACGTCGTGCCATTGCTATTGATCCCAGTTTCATCCCCAAGTCAGGAAAGAAAACTCCCTATATGGGAAGCTTCTGGTCCGGATGCAGTCAATCCATCAAACGGGGGCTTGAGATGATGGGCATTGCTGCTATCGACATAGACAACCACATTGCTCTGCACTTGGAGGCGGTACAAACACCTCACTTATTGGACTGGTACTGCTATCTGATTGAACAACGAGTCGATAAGTTACTCTAAATCTCAACCGTTATTATTGCTGATGCCTTCTTCGCTAAACGCCCCTTTGTGCATAAAGTACAAACCCTCGGTTTTCATCTGGTCAGCCGACTCCAAAATAATGAGATAATGTATAACCTCAAAATCAACAGCGTTTGTTTTCGTCAGTTCCCAAATCTTTCAATCCACTTGAATAATCTTTGATATCTGCATTCGAGTTTCAACTCAATCTGATACCTATTCCGAATTATGCTACAATAATACATTAAATTTTGCGATAATAGATATTCAAAACAGTAAAAGTTGAATCTCAGTTGATATGTCAACAGAATCAACAAAGAAGTGCGGCGTAAGATATGAATTGTTCTAGCTTTACAGTTGTTGGCTGGTTTCAAACAATCAAAAAGTTAGGCCTGTTAGGTTATTGCAATGGTTGCGTGAGTTGAGGTAAGAAGTCTTGATCAGATTCTTTTTCTCGCTATTTCTGATCTTCCATCGAGCGGTACAGACGGAGGATGGCTTGCCCGTACTTGGCCGGATCACATAGGGCGATGATTCGTTCATATCCTGCCTGACCCATGGATGTTCTCGCATGTGGATCGGTCAGCAACGATTTCAACGCGGTGAGGGTGGCGGGGATGTCGTTGTAGTTGACCAACCATCCGGTTTGATGGTTTTTGATGTAAAACTCCGAATCTCCGGTGGCAACAATGGGTTTCTTCATAGCCATCGCTTCGATGATATCTCTTCCCCACGGATCGGACGACTCTCCCAACCGCACTATCACGTCGCATTGATTCAAGATGGAGAGGGCGTTCTCGGTATGGCGAACGGGTTCGATCACGTCGTCCAGTCGATGCTGTTGCAGGTAGTTGAAAAACAGCTCCTCATGGGGTGTGTAGAGTCCAACGATTCGTAACGTCCGTTTCACGGTACGTTTAAGCAGGGAGTGGGAGATCTCTTTATCGGTTTGAACACCAATGACTACAAACCGAATGGGTGGGAGAGATGCGTCTGCCTTGAGTGCTTCGGCAACGCGGAGCAGGTAGAGGTGCCCTTTGCTTTTTCTGAAAGTGGAAGCCATCCCTATCAGTAGGGTATCGTGTGGAATTTGTCGCTCTTCTCTGAAGGTGGGGGAGGGTACCGATGGCACGAGGGAGGGGTCGAACGGATTTGGCAGTACGACCACCTTCTCGGAAGGGGGAAATTGTCGCGCTTCGTTGTCGGAGATGGCAATGATACGATCGGCGTACTTTTGAATGGATCGAAGCATGTATCGCCCCAACCGAGGGGAGTCGCCTTTGGCGATCATCTCTCGAACATGAACAATTAGTTTGGCGCGCGTACGTGATCGAAGCGTGGAGAGGGTGTGGCTGAATACGGTGGTGTTGATGTGGAGAATGTCGATCCGGTGCTCATTGATCAGTCGCGCCAAGGGGCGAACTCCTTTATGGACTATAAACGGAATCTCCGCGTAGTATTGCGTACCACTGGCGTGGCAATGAATCGGAAGTACGGCTGTTCTGACAATCTTTCCCTCCAGAGTGAGATGGAATTGTTGGAGAAGCGACTCCGACACCTCGGCATCTGCCGATAGAAAGATCACATAATCGGTCAAGTCATGATCGATTGCCTTGAGCATATGGAGAAAGCTCAATACCGAACCGCTGGCGGTAAGCGAATGGAGTAGAAAACCGATCTTGTGTTGCATTCCTGTTGGGGGAGAATCAGCGATGGAGATTCTGAATGATAATCGCGCACCCGTACACTGAGTACGGGTGCGCTAAAAAGTATCTTATCCCGGGATATGGGATCTTAGTCTGTTTGAATTAGCATTCAAAGAAGATCTCCCAACCGTCACGTGGAGGATAGCCCACCAGCAGTTTGTTTGCTTCGTCGTTGTTGGTGAATTTCTTGGTAGCGGGATCAAATTGCAGCTTGGCGTTCAACTTTTGAGCGATCACACCCAGACAGAACACCTGGCTGAGAGGTCCGGCAATGTCGAATGGTGAGCGGGTTTGCTCTTCGCCACGCACGGCAAGCAGGAAGTTGGCGTAGTGGTTGGAGGTACTTTCGGGAACCACGGGTAGCTTGCTCTCCATCTCCTTGGCTTTCTCTTCGGGAATGATAGAGAGGGTACTTCCGTGCGATCCTCCTTTGAATGTCAACTCCTTGCTATAAATGATCTTGCCGGGATTCAACTTGGCAGGTTGTATCTTTCCACCGGCCACGGTAGGGATATTGGGATCGATTTCCGAAACGCCGTATCCTTCGGGTACAGCGGGAATGTTGTCGAGTCCGTCGTACCAGGTGATGGTAACCGGAGGCATCTCTTTACGTTCGGGGAACTTGAATTCGATGGTTGAAGAGAAGGGGAAGAAGAAGGGGTTGTGACCTTCCGCGCGCAACATGTTTACTTCGGTGGGATAACCCAGTTCGAGAAACTGGTGAGCGGTATCGATCAAGTGAGCACCCCAATCGCCCAACGCGCCCAAACCGAGGTCGTACCAGCAGCGCCATTGTCCGTTTACATAGTCGTGGTTATACTCCTTCATCGGTTCAACACCAGCCCAGATGTCCCAGTTCAATGTTTCGGGGATGGGTTCGGCAGCGGGGAATGAGGTCATTTTACTGTCCCATCCGTGCCAACGGCGAGGACTGTTCATGTGAGCGGTAATTTCGGTTACATCTTTAATAATGCCCGCCTCTTTCCATGCTTTGAATTGGAAGTAGTTGGCTTCGGAGTGTCCTTGATTTCCCATTTGGGTTACCACGCCGAATTTTTTAGCCGCCTGCATCAAAATCTCGATTTGATGGAATGAGCGAGCCATCGGTTTTTCCACATATACGTTGATACCGTGTTTCATGGCCAACATACAGATGGGGAAGTGTGAATGGTCGGGTACTCCTACTGAAACAGCATCGATCTTGTCGGCCATCTCTTTAAACATCACACGGAAATCTTGGTAACGGGGTACATCGGGGAATTGTTCCAATACCTTTTTGGTATGCTCGGCACCCATGTCGGTGTCGCAAAGTGCCACGATGTTACACAATCCTGTTTTGTACAGTTCACGAGTAATCTCACCCCCACGGTTTCCGATACCGCAGCAGGCAAGGTTTACTTTTTGTCCCGCAGCTACTTTCTTGGGTGCCGGAGCGGCAGTTGTCATACACGATTCGAACCAGAATGTGGGCAACGTAGCGATGGCTGCCATGGCTGCGGCGTTTTTGAGAAACTGACGACGCGACAGGTCGGTAAAAGTTTTCATGTTAGAATAGAAGTTATTGGGTTAGTAAATTAGTCATTGTTTTGAGGGGTTTTCAGACATGCGACCGTGGTCGTAGTCTCAACTTCGGATGAGTCCGTCGCCTTCGATCAGGTATTTGTAGGAGGTCAACTCGGGGAGTGCCATCGGACCTCTGGCGTGCAGTTTTTGAGTACTTATTCCTATCTCCGCGCCAAACCCGAATTGTGCACCGTCGGTAAAGGCGGTCGATACGTTGGCATAGACACAGGCGGCATCCACTTCGCGTTGGAATTTGGCGATGGCTTTCGCGTCTTCGCTTACAATACATTCACTGTGTTTGGAGGAGTAGCGTGTGATATGGGCGATGGCATCGTCGATGGTGTCAACCGTTTTGATGGCCATTTTATAGTCGAGAAATTCGGTTCCGTAACTATTCTCGTTGGCGTGATGAAGCAGATTGTCGGGATAGGTTCCCTTTAGCTTGTTGTATGCCAATTCGTCCGCGTATATGATCACATGACTGGCTTCCAACGGTTGACACAGATCGGCCAGATCAGACAATCGCTCCTTATTAATCAGCAGACAGTCGAGCGCGTTGCAGACGCTCACACGTCGAGTCTTGGCGTTGTTGATAATCGCTTTTCCCTTTTCGACATCGCCGTCCAATCCGAAGTAGGTGTGGCATATTCCGGCGCCTGTCTCAATAACCGGCACTTTGGATTGATTTCGTACCGATTCGATCAGTCCCTGACTTCCTCTTGGAATGATTAGATCCACCAGTCCGACGGCGTTCATCATTTCAGCCGCCGCTTCTCTTCCGGCCGGAAGAAGGGTGATGGTGTTGTCGTCGATATGAAAATCGGTCAAAACGCGACTGATGGTCTCGACAATAGCCGAATTGGAGTGGTAGGCATCGGTTCCTCCCTTTAGTACGCAGGCATTGCCCGATTTGAAACAGAGAGAGAAGACATCGAAGCTTACGTTGGGACGTGCTTCGTAGATGATTCCGATCACACCAAACGGAACAGTGATTTTTCGGATGGACATACCGTTCGGCCGCCTCGTTTCACTGAGTGTGATTCCAAGCGGAGAGGGCAGTGATGCCACGTTGCGAATGTCGTCGGCAATGGCTTTGATACGTTCGGGAGAGAGAAGCAGACGGTCGTATTTAGGATCTTTCGAGTCCATCAGCGCGAGATCCTTCTTATTGGCTTCAAGAATGAACGAACAATAGCGTTCGGCAGCATCGGCAACAGCCATCAGTACCTGATTGATCTTTTGATCGCTGATCAGGTTGAGTTTACGGCTCGCTACAACAGCGGCTTCGAATGTTTCCCGGTAAATCATATTTTTACAAATTAAGTAGTCGACAGATATGTTACAACTGTTCTCTATTCTTGTATAATTGTTTTGACGGATCTTTATCTCCTCTCATTAAATAACCCTTTGCGGCTCTTCGCAAACGATTCGTTTCTATGAACGGATGGTGCGAAAATAGCCTCCCGATCGAACGCGAAATAGAGCTTGCAGCGATTGAGGTATTTGTTGTTTTTATCTGATAATCTGAATATTGCCTCTCTTTTATTATTCTTGGAGAACGATCCTTGTTGAGTGGAGTTTACCCTCCATAGAGCCATTCTGTTTCATCGAAAGAGATATCCCTTCTTTTTACTTTGTAGAGGGGGGATCTATTCTATCCGCAAAGTTAATGAAAACGATGAAAGGGGGGTGTTATAATGAAAATTTTATTCCGAAATGGTTTCAAAAGGAAGTTCCAACTGTTGAGGAAGCAGGGTGAACGACTTTCGATGGTAGGGGGTGATGCCGTATTGGCGGATGGCATCGCGGTGCTGACGTGTGGGATAGCCCATATTGCGATCCCAATGGTAGTGTGGATAGCGACTGTGCAACTCTTTCATGTAGTCGTCGCGGTAGGTTTTTGCCAACACCGAAGCCGCGGCGATTGAGAGATACTTTCCATCACCCTTGACCACACAGGTGTGTGAAACGGAGGGATAGACCGTAAATCGGTTGCCGTCAATCAAGAGGTGTTCGGGAAGGATTGTCAACTGTTCGATGGCACGGTGCATGGCCAGAAACGAGGCGTTGAGAATGTTTATCCGATCAATCTCTTCGGGAGAGACGATCCCCACCGCCCAAGCCAGCGCCTCTTGTTCGATCAGCGGACGTAGGGTATACCGTTTGTGTTCGGAGAGTTGTTTGGAGTCGTTCAACTCCTCGCATCGGAAGTCGGGAGGCAGGATCACGGCCGCGGCAAATACCGCCCCGGCAAGACAGCCACGTCCGGCCTCGTCGCATCCGGCTTCTATCCGTCCGGCAACCATGTATGGGAGGAGTGAGGGCAAGGAGAATCAGATTATTGTTGGTTTGTATCGATTGGGTAGTCCGAAACGAATCATGATCGTTTCGGACTACCCTGTCACTTCATGCGGAATTGGTTAAAACATCCGACTGACGCGTTTCACCCCTTCAACCAGATGATCCACTTCATCGAATGTATTGTAGCAGGCAAAAGAGGCACGTACCGTTCCTTCTATTTGGAGACGTTGCATCAGGGGTTGGGCGCAATGGTGTCCCGTTCGGACGGCGATACCCAGTTTGTCGAGGAGTGTACCCATGTCGAAATGGTGAATATTGCCCACCAGAAAACTAATCACGCTGCATTTGTGGTCGGCTTGGCCTATGATGCGCAGCCCCTCTACCTCCAACAGTCGCTTGGTGGCGTATTCGAGCAGTTGATGCTCGTATTCGGCTATTCGCTCAATGCCCTTCTCCTCCATAAAATCGATGGCGGCCGATAAGGCGGTTGAACCAATGTAGTCGGGTGTTCCGGCTTCGAACTTGAAAGGAAGTTCGTTGTAGGTGGTTCCTTCAAAAGAGACCCGCGCGATCATCTCTCCACCTCCCTGATAGGGTGGCAGGCGGTCGAGCCACGCCTCTTTGCCGTAAAGCACACCGATTCCGGTGGGTCCGTACATCTTGTGCGCCGAGAATACATAGAAATCAGCATCTAACTCTACCACGTTAATACGTGTATGCGGCACTGCTTGCGCGCCGTCTATCAATACGGGTACGTCGTGGGAGTGAGCCAGCTCGATTATCTCTTTGACCGGATTGATCGTGCCAAGCACATTCGACACATGCATCACGCTGACCAGTCGGGTACGGTCGTTGAACAGCGCACGGTACTCATCCATACACAATTCCCCCTTTTCAGTCATCGGAATCACCCGCAGGCGGATTCCTTTGCGCTTCTCAAGCATTTGCCAGGGAACAATGTTGGAGTGGTGTTCCATTACCGAAACAATCACTTCGTTGCCCTCTTTTAGACATGCTTCAGCAAAGGAGAAGGCGATAAGGTTGATGGCTTCGGTAGTGCCACGGGTGAAAATCACTTCGGACGACTTGACCGCCCCTATAAAATGCTGTACGCGATCGCGGGCCGCCTCGTGTGCATCTGTGGCGGCTTGACTGAGGTAGTGTACTCCGCGGTGGATATTGGCGTTGACATTGTAGTACCCTTCATTGATCCGCTCCACAACCCTGCGGGGTTTCTGCGTGGTGGCTCCGTTGTCCAGATAGATCAGGGGTTTATTATATACGGTTCGTGAAAGAATCGGAAACTCTTCACGAAGAGAAAGAATATCGTTTTGAGTCATATTCGGCTATTTATCGTGAATGAATAAAACATGCAAATCCGGCACATCATCCGGTTGTCAGTGACAAAGATAATGATTTATTGTTGAAAGAGGTATTGCATTCCGCCGATGAAGTTTTCTAAATAAAATGACTCAATAAGAAATCGCATTAGCGAATATTCTTCTGATTATTATCGAGTGCCTTTTCTACTTCAGTAATAATCGAATCAATATATGTATGACTTCAACCTGTTTTTTATCTTCGCGATGCTCTCTATTTGTGCGATATTCATTGATAATTGGCATTTTCTGTTGAAGAATTAAACTATATTTGCAAAATAATAATCTATACATGAAGAGGTTGATAATTGCAGCTGCAGGAGGATTTGGGCGAGAAGTCTTACAATTGGCGAAAGATATTAACGCACATTCACCTACCTGGCATATTGCTGGTTTTATA
>JBKEBB010000031.1:0-10074 GCA_047972845.1 Bacteroidales bacterium | reverse complement strand
ACGAAGACTTCTTAATCAGTTCGACGATCACGATCCGCTCTCTGTTCTTACCAATCTGTTCGATGTGGCAATGGTTTTCGCTGTCGCGTTGATGGTAGCACTGGTCACTCGTTTTGATATGACCGAGGTCTTCTCAAAAGAGGATTATACGATGGTCAAGAATCCGGGAACCGAACAGATGGAGATTATAACAAAGAAAGGCGATAAGATTGAAAAATATACTCCATCCGAAAACGACACCGAGAATTCCAACTCCAGAGGCAAACGGGTGGGGGTAGCGTATCAACTTGAAAACGGAGAAATTATATATGTGCCCGAATAAGATTCTGCCGGTGAATATCGCGTCTTTTTATGTTGTTCTGAACCTAACGGTAAAGACAGTTGTGAGTAAGGATTAAGTAAGAAAATAACTTTATACATAACGATTATGGATGAATTGGAACATCACAAGATGTATCTTATCGGTAAGTACAAGGAGAGCGACCGCATGAGCGATCTCATTTGTGAAAACTACTCCATGCTTTTGGTGATGAGTCGTTTTGGTATCTCTTTGGGGTTTGGCGATGAAACAATCGGCAAGGTTTGCGCCAACAACAACGTGGATGTGGCGACGTTTCTTGCTGTTGTCAACCTCCTAATCAGTGATGACAACAACGAATCGGTCAATTACGCTGATTTGTCTGCTCAAGAGCTGATGATCTATTTGCGAAACTCCCACTCTTACTACCTCGACTTTCGTCTTCCCGCCATTCGCACCAATCTGATTGCCGCGCTTGACAGTACCGAGAAGGAGATGTCGCTCCTTATCATTCGTTACTTCGATGAGTATGTGGCCGAAGTGCGTAAGCATTTAGCCTACGAAGAAGATACGGTTTTTCCTTATGTGGAAGCGCTGCTCGGAAACAATCGCCCGAAGAATTACAGCATCGACATCTTCAGTCGCAAACACGACAATATAGAGAGTCGTCTTTCGGAGTTGAAGAATATCATCATCAAGTATTATCCCGTCAGAAGCAGTAATGAGTTGAACAGTGTTCTTTTCGATATTTTCTCCTGCGCGAAAGACTTGTTGTCGCACAACGATGTGGAAGACAGTCTTTTTGTTCCGTTGATTCGTGAACTCGAATGTAAGATATAACGATAATGATGAGACGAAGAATACATATCATTATCGCGGAGCCTTCCGTAATCATCCGCAGTGGGATTGTGTCGGTGTTAAAAAGACTGAATGCCCTTGATGTCGATATTGCTGAAATACCCCATATCGAATCGTTAAGCGCACAAATATGCAAGCACAACCCCGATATTGTTATTATCAACCCGGCCTATCTCGGAATGTTCTCTCTTCAGCAGGTGAAGAGCGGCATCGGATGTGCCGATGTGAAGATTGTGGCACTAATGAACACTCTGTCCGACGATGCCACTTTAAAACACTACGACGAAGTGATATCCATATACGACAGTGCCAATACCATAAAAGAGAAGTTAACCGCCCTGATCAAATCAAAAAACAAACCCGACGACAAACTTGAATTGAGTACACGCGAGCAAGAGGTGGTGATCTGCATCGCGAAGGGATTAAGCAACAAGCAGATTGCCGAGCAACTGTGTCTTTCCACCCATACTGTGATGACTCATCGACGCAACATCGCCGGAAAACTTCAGATCCACAGTCCCGCCGGATTGACTATCTATGCCATAGTAAACAAATTAATCGATATCCAAGAGGTAAAAGGATTAATTGCTTCAGGGGACTCTTCCGAATAATCGAATCGTGTGAATTTGTATTTACACCGAACGCGTAATCGTTTTCTTTTGCAACTAAAATCATGCGGTTTTTATATCGCTATAAAAAGGAATATACCTTTCATTCAAAACGTTTACTCCTTTTTATGGAGACGACGGCTCCTTTTGTGTAAAAGGTATATTCCTTTTTGGAGAGGGGATAATTTTGAAACAAATAGGTGGAATCGTTGAATCGCGAAACCGTTTGTTTGGGGTGTAGTGGAGGTGTTGAGGTGTGAAAAGAGGTAACGCGTGATCGGTAACGTATGTTGGGCGAAGAAACGTAAAATTGTATGGTTCCACGCATTTCGAGTAACCAACTTTTATATATCTATTTATATGCGTTTAATGGACGAAATCGACGTTTTCGGGAGAAACGTTGAACGTATATTCGAATCGGTTTTTGATGAGGGTTTGCCTAAAGTGATGTATATTTGCATGACAGTGCGAATCGGTTTTGCATAGTGGTGAGCAACTGAGATGGTATAACTTGTTCACCTTGTGGAATCTTCCTATTATCCGATTCGGCATTCCACTAACTATTTCATCTATGAGAACTCATCCCTTCGATCAGTTTCTATTTTGTCCCCGATGTGGCGGACAACCTTTTGAAGTAATCAATGCCAAAGCCAAACGGTGTGCCTGCTGTGAGTTTGTCTATTACTTCAATCCCTCTGCCGCTTGTGTGGCGGTAATAACGAATGAAAAGGACGAATTGCTGGTCAGTCGGCGTGCCAAGGAGCCTGCCGTCGGATCGCTCGATCTGCCCGGAGGTTTCGTTGATCCATACGAAACGGCCGAAATGGCAGTGAAACGTGAAGTGTTGGAGGAAACCGGATTGGAAGTTGTCTCAACAAACTATCTATTTTCAATCGCCAATATCTATCCCTATTCGGGATTTGAAGTACATACGGTCGATCTCTTTTTTCAGTGCACGATCCGCGAATCGATCAATCTGACCCCTGCCGATGATGTGAGTGAGTTGATGTGGATTCCTGTCAATGAACTAAATGTATCACTTTTTGGATTAAACTCCATCCGAAAATCAATTCCGGTATTGTCAAAAATGTTATCTTTGCAGTAGATAGGAATTTTTTTATTTTCCTTTTTGATTCACTTTGTGTGTAGATATGAACTAAATTGTTTACCAAATCAGAAACCACATACATGAAAAAAACATTTCAAGTAGTATTAGTCGGACTGTTGACGAGTGCGTTTTCGTTGACGGCACAGGCCCCTTACGCCCAAGAAGAGAGGCTATTTTACGAGGGGAAGGAGTTTTTCTCCGCAGGCAACTATGTGGGAGCCACTGAGAAAATGATCCAGTACAAACAGGTGGGAGTAAATGCCGATCTGAAGCAGGAGGCCGATTATTACATCGGAGCTGCCGCGTATGAACAAAATAGAGCATCGGCAGATGAACTTTTGGCCAGCTATCTGGAAAAATATCCCTCGGGCAGACATACCTTGGGAGTAAAATTTATGAAGGGCAATCGCTCTTTCTTTAATAAACAATATCCCGAAGCGATTGAACTATACAAAGCGATTGATTCGGACCAATTGTCGAGTTATGATCAGGAAGACTACTTCCTCCGTTTGGCAATCAGTCTGCTGAAAGAGAAGCGGATGAAAGAGGCCGAGCAACTGTTTGTGGCGGTGAACGAGGTTAGTCTGAGACATAAAACGGCTGCACGCTACTATCTCGGTTACATTGCCTATACCGAAGGAGATTACAAACGGGCGCTACCAATGTTTGAAGAGGTGAAGAACAGCAAGGAGTTTTCTGCTACCGCCCCTTATTATATTGCCCAAATTAAATACTCGCAGCGACGCTACGAAGAGGTGATCGCCCTTGGCGAACCGCTATCGAAGGTGCGTAGTACAGAGGTGACGGCCGATATGCGTTCGGAACTCGACCGTATTTTGGGTGAATCATACTATTACACCGGAGATAGAACTCGTGCGATTCGTCTGCTGACTGATTATGTCAAAGTGGAACGATCTCCTTTGCGTACTGCCCGATACCTGTTGGGTATATCATTGTTTGAAAACGGAGAGTATGCCAAGGCCTTGAATGAATTTGGTCAGGTGACCGCCGTAAACGATGCGATGAGTCAGAGTGCATATCTATATATGGGACAATCGCAATTGAATCTTGGAGATAAGAAAGGAGCGCGCATGTCGTTCGAATTGGCGATGAAGAGCGGAAACGACAAAGAGATTCGCGAAACAGCCATGTACAACTACGCCATGTTGGTGCACGATACCTCCTATTCGTTGTTTGATGAGTCAGTAACCATCTTTGAACAGTTTATCAATGAGTTTCCCAATTCAAGGTATGCCGATAAAATCAATGACTACCTGGTTGAGGTGTATATGACCACCAAAAACTACGGGGCAGCACTGGCTTCTATCAGCAAGATCAGACAACCTTCGCAAAAGGTGTTGCGCGCCAAACAACGCATCTTGTTCCAATTGGGGACACAAGCGGTAGCCAATAGTGATTTTAAAGGAGCGATAATGCAGTTCAACGAAGTAATGAAACTGGGCGATCTGGATCGTGAAACCAAAGCGGAAGCCTACTTCTGGAGAGGAGAGAGCTTATACCGCTCAACGTTGTATATGCAAGCGGCCAAAGACTTCCATTCGTTTGTTACTACCACTACTCAGAAAGACAAGCCGATCTACAACTTGGCCCTCTATAATCTTGGTTATTCCTACTTCAAACAACAGGATTTCAACAACGCGATGCGTTGGTTCAACTCATATATATCTGCCGACAACGGAAAGGCACCCAATATGTATGCCGACGCGTTGAATCGTTTGGGCGACTGCTACTTTGATCGTCGTGATTTTGCCAATGCGGAACGATACTATGAGCGCGCGGCAGAGACTCAACCAAGTGCCGCCGATTACGCGATGTATCAACGTGGGTTTGTGTTGGGACTTCAAAAGGACTACAAGGGTAAAATAGAGGTACTCAATAGACTGATACGTGAGATGCCTCAATCGAGCTATGTGGATGATGCCATGTATGAGAAGGGGCGCACATTTGTGATGATGGAACAGAACGGCAATGCCGAACAGACCTATAAAGAGCTGCTCAGCCGTTTCCCTAAAAGTGAGATGGCCCGCAAAGCCAGTGTGCAACTCGCGTTGCTCTACTTCAATACCAATCAGTTGGACAAGGCGATGAGTGCTTACAAACAGGTGGTATCAGACTATCCGGGCAGCGAGGAGGCAACAACCGCGTTGCAGGATCTGAAGACCGTGTATTTGGAGAAAGACGACGTTCAAGGATATGCCGCTTACCTGCGTACGGTTAATACAAACGTGAAATTCGAAGTGACCGAACAGGACTCGTTGACCTATCTATCCGCAGAGCGTATTTATGCCCGTGGTGATGCGGCGGCTGCCGAACGAGCCTTTGGAAACTATCTACAAAGTTATCCCGAAGGAGCGTTTATGGTGAATGCCAACTACTACCTCGGATCGATCTTCTTTGCCCGTAAGGACTATGCTCGCGCCTTGTCGGCGTTTGAACGAGTGCTTTCAATTCCACAAAATAAGTTTGCGGAAGATGCGTTGGCAAGGAGCTCGGAGATTGCCTATCTGGAAAATAATTTCGAAAAGGCGTTGAACTACTTCAAACAGTTGGAAGCGATGGCTTCGAAACCAGAAAACATTCGTGCCGCCAAATTGGGTGTGTTGCGTTGCGCGGAACAACTGGGTAAAGCGGACGACGCCCTTGCAGGAGCATCGGCACTGTTGCAGGAGAGCAATCTGTCACCTGAGATTAAGCAGGAGGCGCAATATATTCGAGGAAAGATGCTTGTTCAATCAAACAAAGCAGGTAGCGCCATCAGTGATCTGACAGAAGCAGCCAAAGATACCCGTACCCGCTACGGTGCCGAATCAAACTATCTGCTTGCCAAAGCATATGATGCGGAAAATCAGACTAAGAGAGCTGAAGAGGTTATCCTTGCCTTTATGGACAAAGGAACCCCTCATCAGTATTGGATGGCGCGGAGCTTTCTCTTGTTGGCCGATGTGTATGTGAAACAAGGTCGGAAAGCCGAAGCCCGTCAGTATCTCGATGTGCTTCGCTCCAACTATAAGGCAAATGATGAGATTGCCTCTGAGATCACCAAACGACTCAATTCAATCAATAACTAAGATCCTACTCCAATGAAAAAATACCTATACATATATGTTGCGACAGTTGCCCTGATCTTCATTCCGGAACTACGTTCGCAGGTTGTTGACACCTCGGCACTCCAACGAAGCATGATTATCGAGCGTGAATACAATCCGATTGTGCGCGACGCTTCGAAGATAAATACACTCCCACAGGTTGATACCCCCGTTCCCTCGAAAAGTGCGGCGGAATACTCTCCGTGGACTACTTTCCGTGAAAGCGCGGAGATGCCCGTGAAGGTACTTGGAAGTGCTACGGCGGGATCGACCTATCCGTTTACCAATCAGATCGGATACCTCAATTTCGCAGGAGGTAACTACATGAATCTGCGAGGAAGCGCGGGCTTGACCTATGAAGGTGAGCGTGACCGCGTCGGGCTGACGTTTGACCACGTATCGACCAATGGGGATATCGAGAATAATCAATATGAGGGATTGAAGAGAAAGGCCAAATCAATGGATAACATCGGGCGCCTCTTTTATCGTCACCGTTTTGATCCGCTTGATTTAAAGATTAATTTGAACTACACCCACTCTTCGTTCAACTATTACGGGGTGTTGTTTGATCCTCGATTATTCAGCGCTCCCGAAGATCCGAAGAGATTGGAGAGTCAAACGCACGGAAACTTCAAGGGCTCGGTTGGTATCGCTTCGCGTTCGGAAGAGGATGCGCTCGAGTACTCGTTGAATGTGGGTTATGCTCATTTCAATAAAAGCATCTTTCCTAATCCTCTTCATACCGACAGCAAGGTGTCCGAAGGATGGGTGTTTATGAATGGAGGTGTTTCTGTTCCGTTTCAAGAGGTGAACCGTGTCGGACTGGATGTAGATTTCAATTCATTTTCCTATTCCAACGAGCTTCCTGAGGCGGATTCAAAACGATTGGGCTTTGGAAGTTATGGAGTCGTGGAACTTAATCCTTTCTACAATTTGGGCATTGACCAATTGAAGATGAGATTGGGTGCACGATTTGAGATGGGATTCAACAAAGGGAAAAGTTTTATGCCTTCGCCCGATGTGAAGATCGATTGGCAATTCACTGAAGGATATACACTGTTTGCACACGCTGGGGGTGGGGTGGAGTTCTTGAATTTCGAAGCCGCGGACCGTATGAACCGATATATCTCTCCTATGATTCGAGTGGACGATGAATATGTACCGGTGGATGGAACCTTCGGAATCAAAGGAAATGTGGGATACGGATTCTCGTTTGAACTGTTCGGAGGATACAAATGGTATAACAACAGCACCTTCTTCTTGCAAACGGCCGATGAACAGTTTTACAATACATCGACCTATATCGACTTGAAAGCAAACAATTTCAAAGTGGGGGGGATTTTGAAGTATAAGTACCAACAATATGTAGATCTCACCGTTAAGCTGCAAAAGAACAACTGGTCGGTAAATTACCGGGATGAGATGGAAGGAATCGATGTAAGTGGAATGGAGGCCAAACCTTTCAACAAACCCGATATGGAGGTGAATGTTGGTATTGATGGTCACATCACACCGGAACTCTCTCTTTCTCTCAACTACTATTTGGGAACCAACCGTTGGGGAGGCTATTTGACCGATAACGATACGGATGATGGAGTGATCCTACACGGAGTGAAGATGGATAATATCAACGAACTTTCCATTGGTGCCCAATACAGTTTCATGAAACATTTCACCATCAATGCCAAAGTGAACAATCTGCTCAACGCCAAGTATGATTATCTATATGGCATCCCGGCTCAGCGACTCAACTTTATGGTAGGAGCCGGAGTGAAGTTCTAATTGTGCATAGGAGCTGTTTCTATAAATTGATAGTCAATATGAATACGATTCGTTATCCTTTGTTATTTCTTTTTTCCGTACTTCTGTTTGTAGGATGTGGAGGAAAGCGTCCCGGCAAAGCAAACAACCTGCCTATCAAACCGGAATATGTGGATCAACTTTCCGGTGAGTGGGTCGTGCCTGCTTATCGAGCCAAGTTGATTGAAACGGGAAGTGAGTTGAGTGCCTTCAAAGCGCTTGAGGGGATTGGTGCGATCAGTGTTTATCCTGCCCAAGGCGATTCAATAGAAATAATGATACTCTACAACAACCACGAAGGGTTTGGAGGAGTTCTTCGTCCGGCAGAGCCCGGTCGGAATGCCGGGTTCTCACCTCTTCATGTAGGAAACGGAGTGATGAATCGTCAGTATGAGATTGGGATGGAGAACGAAGGAGACTCTTTCAAACTACTCTTGATTGAGTATGATACAGAGGCAGATTCGGTTCATACAATTGCATTTGAACGGATAAAACCTGACGGAGGACCAGTAACCGGACCCGAATGTGTGGCTGCTCAGGTGCTTTATGTGGGACGGTATGATGTGACCGATTCAAAAGGAAAGAAAGGACGCGAGGTTCAATTGTATCCGGATTTACGTATGACCGGAATGGATGATGCCGTTCATTATGGCATTCTGACCGATTTTGCCCTTCCTTCCATTGAAATGTTCTTTTTCAGAGCGGAAAATCAAGCAATCATAGAGCGGTTTGGAGTGCAACGTACCGAGTATGGCTTTGAACTCTACGAAGTGGTGGATGATCCCAATTCGGGCTTTGAGAAGTTTGGTAAGCACCACTCTCGATGGACGAGGATAAAGGACTAAATGAATATAGGAAAAGGATTGGTTGAAAAACGAATCCTTTTCTTCTTTATTATAGAATAAGAATGTATCTCTTTCGGTACATAAAATATGGAATAAGCAGTTGGTCGGACAGAATTTTCGTAGTAGTTTTGTGCTTTATACATGCGCTGATTCCCGCCTGCTTGTCGGCCGATTGGAATTACCTGTAAATCGAACCATAAAACATTAATTCAAGTATGAAACGTACACTCTTTTTTATCGCAGCAGTAGCTCTTGCCTCATCTGCTTTCGCGCAACAGCGTTGGGAACCTCGCAACACTGAGTATTATCACAACCAACCCCCTATTATCACTCCGGGAGAAGGAACAAAGCCCCCATCCGACGCGATAATTCTTTTCGACGGAAAGGATCTTTCCGCATGGGAATCTACCCGTGTCGATACTGTTAACAGACGTCGTGTAAACCGTCCTGCCGAATGGGAGGTGAAGGATGGTTGTTTCACCGTTGTGAGAGGAAAGGGAGATATTCAAACCAAAGAGGTTTTCGGAGATTGTCAGCTGCATATCGAATGGAGAGCCGCGGTGGGATCAACAGGCACCGGTCAAGGAAGAAGCAATAGCGGCGTATTTATGCAAAGCACCTATGAAGTGCAGGTACTCGACTGCTACGACAATGTGACCTATTCGAACGGACAAACAGGAAGTATCTACAAACAGACTCAACCATTGGTAAATGCTTGCCGTAAGCCGGGTGAATGGCAAACGTACGATATTATCTACAAAGCTCCCGTGTTCAACTATAAGGAAGAGTTGGTGAGTCCCGCCTATATCACCGTTATACACAACGGAGTTGTGATTCAAAACCACACTGAGATTAAGGGCGACACACCCTACGTTGGGTTGCCCAAATATGTACCCCACGGACGCCTGCCTATCAAACTTCAAGATCATGGTGATCCCGTTAGCTTTAGAAATGTCTGGATTCGCAATTTGTAATTTATATTTGATCAGATACACATAATTGATCTGACAATCAAACTTAAGGGATCTTTCTAATTAGAGAGGTCCCTTTGTAGTTTTATAAACTTTGACTCGATACTCCTTTGGCCTTGATTGCTCTCCGAGAACATATGAACGATTTGATGTTATTGATTGTTATCTGGTAAGTGATCTATTCTGATAAATCGTTACCTTTGCGCAGCATTATGCAGTAAACTATTACTAAATTATTTTCACAATGGCAAAACCCACAAAAGAAGCAGCATTACTCTATCACTCACAGGGTAAACCCGGAAAAATAGAGGTTATTCCAACTAAGCCATACAGCACACAAGCGGATCTCTCCTTAGCATATTCCCCAGGAGTGGCAGAGCCGTGTTTGGAAATAGAGAAGGATCAATCGAAAGCGTATGAATATACCGCTAAGGGAAACTTAGTGGCCGTTATATCCAACGGTACCGCTGTATTAGGAC